>SKSM01000301.1 GCA_007122985.1 Nitriliruptoraceae bacterium
CGCTGCCCGACGGCGGCTACGGCACGTGGCTGGCACGCCAGCACGCGGTCGTGCTTCTGGACGCGCGGTCCTGGGAGCCGCTGGGGCCTGCCGGCACGGCCGCGCGGGCGTCCGAGCACGTGCGCGAGCGGGTCCGCGCCGCGGCGACGCGCCACCTCGACGACCGGGTCGGGGGGCTGTTGGTCGGCTTCGTGACGGGCGACACGCGGCTGCTGCCGGAGGCCGATCGGCAGGCGATGCGCACCACCTCGCTGACCCACCTGACCGCCGTGTCCGGATCCAACGTTGCGATCGTCGTCGCGGGGGTGGTCGGGCTGCTGTCGCTGCTGCGTGCGGGGGCCGGCATGCGGCGACTGGCGGTGGCGCTGGTGGTGCCGTGGTTCGCCTACGTCACCCGCTTCGAGCCCAGCGTGCTGCGGGCCGGCACGATGGCGGGGCTGCTGCTGGTCGCGGGCGCCCGCGGCCGCGTGCGCGACGCCCGTCACGCACTGGCGGTGGCGGTGCTCGTGCTGGTGCTGGTCGACCCGATGCTCGCCGGATCGCTGGGGCTGCTCCTCTCGGCGACGGCGACCGCCGGCGTGCTGGTGCTGGCGCCGATCGTCCGCCGACGCCTGCCCGACCGCCTGCCGCGCCGGGCGGCCGATCTGGCTGCGATCACGCTCGGTGCGCAGGTGGCGGTCGTGCCGGTCGTGTTGGCCAGCTTCGGCGAGCTGTCGCTCGCCTCGGTGCCGGCCAACCTGGTCGGCGTGCCGGGGGCGATGGTCGCGGCCACCATCGCGTTCGTGGGCACCGTGCTGGCCCTGGTGCACGTCGAGCTCGGTGCTGTGGCGTTCGCACTGGCCTCCCCCGGCTCGCGGCTGGTGCTGGCTGCGGCGCACGGCTTCGCGGACGTCGGCGGCGTGGCCGAGGTGTCCCGCCCGGCCACCATCGCCGCGCTCGTCGCCGGCTGTGGCTGGCTGCTGAGCCGTCCGCGGGGTGGCACGGCGCGCTGGTGGGCGCTGGCCACGGCCGTGGCGCTGGTCGCCGGTGCCGTCCCGGTGGCGCTCGGTGCGCTGCCGCGGACGGGCTTCACGGTCACCGCGATCGACGTCGGGCAGGGTGATGCGTTCCTGGTGGAGTCGCCGGGAGCACGTGTGCTCGTCGACGCAGGGGAGGACGAGACCGCGGCCCGCTGGCTGCGCCGTAACGGCCGCAGGTCGTTGGACCTGGTGGTGGTCAGCCACCCCCACCTCGATCACGTGGGCGGGGTGCCCGAGGTGCTGCGCAGCGTCGAGGTGGGCGAGGTGTGGGCGGCGCCGCTGCCGACCGGGCTGGACACGGTGGCCGAGGTCGTCGAGGTCGCGGCAGCGCGGGGGGTGTCGGTGCGGGCGCCGATCGCCGGCGATCGCACGGTCGTCGGCGACCTGGTGGTCGAGGTGCTGCATCCACCGCCCGGTCGTCCCTACCGTCACGAGACCAGCGAGCTCAACGACAGCTCCTACGTGCTGCGTGTCCACCACGACGACCGGCGGGTGCTGCTGACCGGGGACGTGGAGGCCGCCGGTCAGCGCGACCTGCTCGCCGCCGAGCGCGAGCGCCTCGCCGCCGAGCTGATGACCGTGCCCCACCACGGCTCGGCGACCAGTGACCCGGCCTTCCTCCGGGCGGTCGGCGCCCGGGTCGGCCTGATCGGCGTCGGGGTCGACAACCCCCACGGCCACCCGAGTCCGCAGGTCCTGGAGGTCCTCGCGCGGGCGGGCACCGAAGTGCGTCGTACCGACGAAGAGGGCACCGTGTCGGTGGCGGTCCCGCCGCGCCGGGACGCCGCCGCAGGCTGTGGCCCCGCGCGGTCACGTCCGGTCTGCGCGGTAGGGTCACGGCATGCCATCCGTGCTGCTGGTGACCGGCGACGACGACCTGCTGCTGCAACGCGAGGTCGAGCGGCAGTTGGCCGACCTCGCGGCGCAGGACGACGACCTGACCGTCGACCGCTACGACGTCAGCGAGCTCGAGCAGCTGCCGGAGCTGCGCACCACCTCGTTGTTCGGTGGCCGGACGGTGATCGTGCTGCGCGGGGTCGAGGGCGTCGCCGGCGATCTCAAGGGCGAGCTCGAGACCTACCTGGCCGATCCCTCACCCGATGCCGTGCTGGTCCTCGTCGCCCGCGGGGTCGGCAAGGTCCAGAAGATCGCCAAGCTGGCGGCCGAGCACGGGCAGCGGGTCGAGGCCAAGACCCCCGCTGACTGGGATGACCGGGCGTGGGAGCGCCTCGTGGGCGAGGAGTTCCGCCGGCTCGGACGCAAGGCCGATGCCACCGCGATCGCAGCCATCCGCACGCACGCGGGCACCAATCCGGGCGCGATCGCCTCGCAGGTGGACACCGTGTGCGCGACGCAGGGAGGTGCTGCTGTCCTCACGGCCGAGCACGTCGACGCGGTGGTGGAGGGGCAGGGCAAGGCGACCGGGTTCGCGGTCGCCGATGCGATCGCCGACCGCGACGCTCCCGCGGCGCTGGTCTCGCTGCGCGGCGCCTTGGGTGCTGGGGAGGCGCCGCTGGCGGTGCTCGGCGCCATCACCTACCGGATGCGGCAGCTGCTGCTGGTCCGCTCGGGGGCCGGCCCCAAGGACGCCGGCATGCGGCCCGGCCGCCGCTACGACCAGGCCCGGGCACAGGCCGGCGCGTTCCACCCCGGAGAGCTCGCCTGGTGCCACGACCGACTGGCGCAGCTCGACCTCGAGCTCAAGGGCTCGGAGCTGCCGGCCGCGCTCGTGCTGGAGGTCGGCGTGCTCGAGGTGGCGACCTCCACCGAGGTCGGCGCGCCCTGGAACCCGTTGTCGGCGCGTCGACCAGGTTGATCCGGCCGGATCGGGCCGCCCCGCCCGATCCGGCCGCCCCCCTGCTCGATGCCCCCCTGCTCGATGCCCCTTGCTCGATACCCCCGCGCGTGGTCCTGAGGGCCGAAACGCTGTGCCGTTCCGGGGTGTGCGCACCTACCCCGCGCGATCGCCAGTCACGCTACGTGAGATTGGCCCCCCGCGTGTGGCATCTGACTCGCAGCATGCGAACGTTCTGCGCTCGTTGAGCGCGTTTGGCGCGCAGTGAGGTCAGGCGTCGGTGACCGGCCGCTCGATGGCCTGGCGGACGGCCCGCGCCGCCACGGCGAGCGCGTCCAGCGACTCGGGTGCGTCGGACTCGGCCTGGCCGATCAGGCGCAGGGCACGGTCGACCTCGCGTCGTCGTGGCTCGATGAAGCCCGCAGCCAGCTCGTCCGCCCGCGTGACCGAGCCGGCCGTGGCCAGGGCGGTGGCCGACGCGGCGCGGCGGGCGCGGCGCAGGTCCAGCGCCAGCCCCAGCCGCTGCTGACGTGACCAGCCCTCGAGGTGGTCGGCGCGGCGCAGCGCATCCTCGAGCCGGTCGATACCGAGCGCGGCGCCCAGCCGCAGCAGCACTTCCAGGATCGCGAGCTCGTCGTCCCGGTCTGGCAGCTGGGCCCGCACGGCCGCGACGTCGGGGACCAGCCCGAGGTCCCGGGCGGCGGCCAGGACGCGAGCGAGCGACGGCTCGACCAGGTCGTCGACCAGCCAACGGACGTGGGCGGTGCGGGCACGTCGCTGGTCAGGGGTGCCGACGTCGCCGAGGTGCTCGAGCAGTGCCTGCGCCACGTGTCGTTGGTTGCGGATCCCGTCCGGGTCCGTGGGGGCGTTGGGGTCGCTCGCGAGGATGCGCGTGAGCGCGGCCAGCAGCTCCTCCAGCGGCAGCTCGAGCTCCCGGACCCGTTCCGGCTCCTGGGTGGCGTCCAGGTCGTCGAGCGCCTCCCACCACCGGTCGGCGTCGATGATGTACCGAACGGTCTGAAAGGTGGCGACGATCTCCGCGGTGCTGCGGTCGGTCTCGTCAGCAAGCTGCGAGGCGAACGTCACGCCCATGCGGTCGACGACGTCGTTGGCCAGGACCGTGGCCACCAGCTCGCGCCGCAGGCGGTGCTCGCCGACCAGGTGACCGAAGCGCTCGCGGACGGCCGGCGGGAAGGCGTTGATCGCCAGCTCGCTCGCCTCGCCGTCAGGTACCTCGGAGGCGAGCAGCGACTCCTTGAGATCACGCTTGGCCCAGGTCAGCAGGGTCGCAAGCTCCGGGCGGGTGAGCCCCGCGCCTGCGTCGCGTCGGGTGGCGAGCTCGGACTCGCTCGGCAGGATCTCGCCGGCACGGTCGAAGTCCGAGGTGTCCTCGAGGTGGCGCATCAGCTGGCCGTAGGCGCCCAGCGACCGTGGGCTGCGGTGTGCCTCGCGTGACAGCGCCGCGGTCTGGCGGTCAATGGTCGCCATGACCTCGGCGACCACGTCCTCGGAGAGCTCGGCGAGCAGCGCATCGCGTTCGGGCCGGGTCAGCTCGCCGCGCTCCTCGGCGATCCGCAGCAGGATCTTGAGGTTGACCTCGGTGTCGGAGGTGATGACGCCGGCGGCGTTGTCGATGGCGTCCTGGTTGATCCGCGCACCCCGGCGAGCGAGCTCGATCCGCGCGCGCTGGGTCAGGAACAGGTTCGCGCCTTCGCCGATGATCCGGCTGCGGACCTCGGTCGCATCCACCCGCAGCTCGTCGTTGGCGCGGTCGCCGAGCTGGTCGTGCCGCTCGGTCGACGCCTTGACGTAGGTGCCGATCCCACCGGCGAACAGCAGGTCGACCGGTGCCCGCAGGATCGCGCGGATCAGCTCGGGTGGGCTGAGCTCCTCCGCGTCGAGCCGCAGGAACTCGCAGACGGGCTTGGTCAGCGACACCCGCCGTGCATTGCGTGAGACGATGATCCCGCCCTCGGAGAGCACCTCGCGGTCGTAGTCGTTCCACGACGACCGCGGAAGCCCGGCCAGGCGTCGGCGCTCGCGTTCGCTCGCCTCGGGATCGGGATCCGGGTCGAGGAACACATGGCGGTGGTCGAAGGCGGCCACCAGCCTGATCGCGTTCGACTGCAGCAGCGCGTTTCCGAACACGTCTCCGGACATGTCGCCGACGCCGGCGACGGTCACCGGGTCGCGCTGGAGGTCGAGGCCGAGCTCGCGCGCGTGGCGAGACACCGACACCCACGCACCCCGGGCGGTGACACCGAGCTTCTTGTGGTCGTAGCCGTTGGAGCCGCCCGAGGCGAAGGCGTCGTCGAGCCAGTACCCGTAACGGTCGGCCAGCCCGTTGGCCGTGTCGGAGAACGTGGCGGTGCCGCGGTCGGCCGCGACGACGAGGTAGGGGTCGTCGCCGTCGTGGCGGATCACGTCCGGTGGCCCGACCACCCGGTCGCCGTCCAGGTCGTCGGTGACGTCGAGCAGCGCCCGGACGAACACCACGTACTGCCGCAGGACCTCCGCACGCAGCTGCTCGGGGTCATCCGGCTCGTGGGCGACGACGAAGGCGCCCTTCGCTCCGGTCGGCACGATCACCGCGTTCTTGAGGATCTGGGCCTTCAGGAGCTCGAGGACCTCGGAGCGCACGTCGTCGCGACGGTCGGACCACCGCAGGCCACCGCGTGCCACGGGGCCGGCCCGAAGGTGGACGCCCTCGACGCGGGGAGAGCGCACGAACACCTCGCGGTACGGCACCGGACGGGGGACGTCGGGAACCTGCGAGGGATCGAGCTTCAGCGCCACGTACGGTTCGCCGGTGTCGTCGGCGCGGGCATCGGCGCGGAAGGCGTTGGTGCGCAGCGTGGCGTCGATGAGGTTGAGCAGCCCGCGCAGGACCCGGTCCTGGTCGAGGCGGGTCAGCGCATCGAGTGCCGCGTGCACCTCTGCCCGGGTGTGCTCTTGTGCGGGGCCGTCCCAGGCCGGATCGAACCGTGCGTGGAGGTGGGCCACCAGCGCGCGCACAGCAGCGGGGTTGCCGACCACGATCTGGTCGACGTAGCTGGTGGTGTAGGCGGTGCCGAGCTGGCGCCGGTAGCGCCGGTAGGTCCGTAGCACGCCGATGTCGGGCCAGTCGATCCGCGCGGTCACCACACACTGGTTGAGCGTGTCCACCTCGAGGTGGCCGCGCCAGGCCGCACGGATGGCGGCGGTGATGCGCTCACCGTCGCGGTGCGGGTCGACCCCGTCTGCACGCAGCCCGAAGTCGTGGAGGGTCAGGGTGCCGCCGGCGCCGGGGACCAGCCGGTGCGGCACCTCGTCCACGACGGTCAGGCCGAGGCTCTCGAGGATCGGTAGGAAGGAGGAGAGCTCGAGCGGGGCACCCCGCTTCGCGGCGACGAGTCGGAGACCACCGGCGTGTCCGGTGCGCAGCTCCAGCCGCAGCGACGGGTCGTCGCCGGCATCGAGCGAGGAGAGTAGTTCGAGGTCGGTGACGGCGGTCGGTGGGGCGGTGACCTCGCGGTAGCCGGGCGGCAGCCGGGTCAGCAGCCGCTCGAGGTCGGGCGGTGCCAGACCCTGCCCGCCGACCAGGTGCTGGCGCACACGGGCCTCCCACGACCGGGCGAGCTCCGCGATTCGGTCCTCGAGCCCTGCCCGGTCGGCGAGCGCGACCTCGCTGGTCACCACGAACCGGGCGAGTGCCGTGCGTCGCTGGCCGACCTCGACGTCGGTCTCGACCGTGTCGGCGTCGAACAACCCGAGCAGCTCGCGTTGGATCGTCTCGCGAAGGCTCGCGGTCCAGCGGTCGCGTGGCACCGCGACGATCACCGAGGTGGTGCCGCTCGGGAGGTGCTCGCGGATCGAGACCCGGACGACGCGCCGTTCCTCGGCGTCCAGCAACGTCGTAAGCAGCACGTGCAGCATCGAGCTGTCGCTGCGGAACAGCTCGTCCTTCGGAAGCGCTTGGAACAGCGCGGTCAACGTGATCGCTTCGTAGGAGCCGTCGACGACGTCCTCGCGTTCGAATACCTCGACGAGCCGACGGCGCAGCACCGGTGTGCCGTGCGCGGGGTCGTCGGTTCCCTTGCGGGTGAGCAGGCCGAGGATCACCTCGCGTGGGGCGTTGCGATCGGCGTCCGGTGGCCGGACGGCGAAGACCTCCATGGGCACCTGGCGCTGCACCGGCGAACGTTCGCGCGTGCGTGAGACCACGAGGACGTCGGCGGTGTCCTCGAAGGGGATGTCGATGTGCAGATCGTGGTCGCGTCCGAGCAGTCCGAGCCCGTCCTCGGCGGCGACGGCCGACCCGGCCCCGGACGGTGCGGCGTGGCCGACGCCGAGCAGCACGAGGTTGTCGTCCAACGTCCACCGCAGCAGGTCGGCGACTTCGTGCTCCCCGCCGTGGTCCAGTCGCTCGGCGAGGTCGTCGATGCGCGTGCGCATCGCCTGGTGTGCGTCGGTGACCTGCTGGACGGCGGCGAGCCGCTCCTCGATCGCCGATACGAGGTCTTCGTCCTCGAGCAGCCCGGTGGAAGCGGTCAGCTCGAGCTGCAGGATCGACTCGCGGTGGGCGGCGTGACGGGCCGGCTGCACCGCGATGAGCCGCCCGGCATCGTCGCGCTCGACGCCGATGATCGGGTGGAACGAGCCGGTGATGGTCAGGCCCCGAGCCTCGAGCTCCGAGCGCACCGTCGACAGCAGGAACGGCCGGTCCGGACAGAGCACCTCGAGCGTGGCGGTCGGCGCCGGTGCGGGAACGTCGCTGAAGAGTCGGATCCGGGGAGGATCGGGCGGGGCGGGCCGCACGGTGTCGACGATCGCACGCACACGCGCTGCGATGGCCTCCGGGCCGTAGCTGCGCAAATGCTCGGGGGGACGACGCAGCAGCACACGGGCGATCCCCGCGGTCAGATCGTCGCTGCCGGACTCGGAGCCGGTCAACAGCTCCAGCGCCCGCTCGGTCACCCGGTCGTCTACCCGGTCGTCCACGGCTCCCCACAGGTCGGCGCCCACGAGCCTAATGGGGGTCGGCCAGGCTGTGGCAGACCGGCGCCGCGCTGCAGGTCGTCGCGCGGCCGGGACGACGACGAGGCGCCCGCAGGCGCCTCGTTCGCGGGCGTGCAGCTCACCGGCGTGGCAGCGGCCGCAGGCCGTCGGTGGGTCAGAGTGACTGGAGCCGCTTGGCCATCCCCGACTTGCGGTTGGCCGCGAGGTTGCGGTGCACGATGCCCTTGGTGGCGGCCTTGTCGAAATCGCGTGCCGCCTCGTGGTAGGCGGCGGTCGCAGCCTCCACGTCGCCGGCCTCGACCGCCTCGTGGAACCGACGTGTCTTGGTGCTCAGCCGTGTCCGCACCTGGCGGTTGCGCTCACGGATCGACTTGTTCTGCCGGTCGCGCTTGATCTGCGACTTGAGGTTGGCCATGGCTGGACTCGTCTCGTGCTCGGACGTCCGGGCGGACGGTGGTGCACCGCGGGACGGATATGGGTGGCGCGGATGGGCGCCGCGTCGACGACGGTCTCCGGACGATGGCCGGCGACGGTGCACGACGGGCGGTCGGCACGGCGACAATGGCCGCGCCGCGCAGCGGAGGCGAACGGTACCACCGCCGCGACGAGGCCGGCAACCGTCGTGGTCGCGGTCGGTCAGTTCCGGGCGGGTGCGTCGTCGTCGCGGTTGCGGGGCCGGCGGGCGGCGTCCCCGTGCCGGGGACAGCGCATGATGCCGTCGAACCCGTCGTCGCCGGCGTGCGGGAAGGGGCAGCCCCACACGCTGCGTCGCCAGGCTCCGAGCACGAGCCAGTAGATCGTCAGCCACCACACGACCGTGATGACAAAGGCCAGCAGCAGCCGACCGAGGGTCGGCTCCACCTCGGCCTGGAGCAGGGCCGCCCCCAGCGCGATCACCTGGAGGACGGTCACCACGGCGATGCCCGCGGCGAGCGCCGCCCATGCGAGGTCCCGCCCGGTCGCTTGGGGACGGGGACCGGGGTGTCGACGCTCACCCGGGTGCGGGGTGGTGGGATCACTGCTCACCGGGGACCTCTCACCGGCAACCTCCTGGCAGTGTCCACGGTACGTCGTCGCAGCTGCCGGGGACACCGACGGATCGCCGGCGTCCCCGGCGGGAGCAGGTGGTGCGGCTCACGGCACCGCGCGGCGTGGCAGCCGGACGGCGTCGGCCAGGCCGGAGGCGCGCACGGCCCGCGTCGTCACCGCGCGGCGGACGCTGAGTTCGCTGCCGACCACCGTGGCTCGTCGCTGGCCGCGGGTCAGCCCGGTGTAGAACAGCTCGCGGGTCAGCAGCGGCGAGCGCTCGTCGGGCAGGATCATGACCACGTGTGCGAACTGCGACCCCTGGGACTTGTGGACCGTCATGGCGTGCACCGTCTCCACCGCGGGCAGGCGGCCGGGCGCGAGGGTGCGCACCCCGTGACCGTCCGGTGCCGGCAGTGCGACCAGCGGACGGTCGTCGTCGCGGATGACCACGCCGACGTCGCCGTTGGCCAGGCGGAGCCGACGGTCGTTGGCGGTGATCAGCAGCGGACGGCCGACGTAGTTGCGGCCTCGCAGCGGATGCTCGGGAACGTCGGCTGCCAGCCATCGCTCGATCCGGTCGACCCAGCCGCGGACGCCCGCGCTGCCGTCACGGTGGGCGCAGAGCACCCGCAGGTGGTCGAGTCCGCTGAGTGCCCCCGCCGCGTCGCCCTCCGCTGCCGCGGCCAGCACCGGGGCGGCGGCGGCCACGAC
>SKSM01000115.1 GCA_007122985.1 Nitriliruptoraceae bacterium
GACCGGACTGACGAACGGGCCGGCGACCGGGCCGACGCCGCAGACGAGGTCACGATCGCTGCTCCCTCGGGCGGCGGATGGGCCGGTGTTGCGACCGGCACCACGCTCGTCGCAGCGCTGGCAGGAGGTGCCTGGCTCCACGGGCGCCGCCGTCGACTGGAGGTGTTCTAGCCCATGCTCACCGGGCGGACCGCGCTGCTGCCACGCCAGCTCCACCCCGGAGCCTGGTGGCTGTGGGCACTGGGGCTCGTCGCCGCGGCCACCCGCACCTTGAATCCGCTGCTCCTGCTACTGATCCTGGCTGCCGCGGCCTACGTGGTCACGGCCCGCCGCACCGACGCGCCGTGGGCGCGTTCCTTCGCCGTGTTCTTCAAGCTCGCCCTGGTCGTGCTGGCCGTGCGGTTCGTCGCCCAGGTGCTGCTCGGCGTCGCGGCGGGCGAGACCGTGCTGGTCACCCTGCCGCAGCTGCCGCTGCCCGACTGGGCCGCCGGCGTCGCCGTCGGTGGCGCGGTCACCCTGGAGTCGGTCGTCGCGGCCTTCACCGACGGGCTGCAGCTGGCCACGATCCTGGCCTGCATCGGCGCCGCCAACGCGCTGGCCAACCCCAAGCGGCTGCTGGCCGCCGTGCCCGCCGCGCTGTACGAGGTCGGGGTCGCGGTCGTCGTCGCCCTGTCGTTCGCGCCGTCGCTGGTCACCAGCGTGCAGCGCATCCGCGCCGCCCGGCGGCTGCGGGGTCGGCCCGACCGGGGCCTGCGCAGCCTGGTCTCGGTCGCGCTGCCGGTGCTCGAGGAGGCGCTGGAGCGCTCGATCGCCCTGGCAGCGTCGATGGACTCCCGCGGCTACGGCCGCCGCGCCGAGGTGTCCGCCGCAACCCGCCGGCTGACCGGCACCTCGACCCTGCTCGGGCTGCTCGGGATCGCGGTCGGCATCTACGGGGTGCTCGACGCCACCAGCCCGCCGGTGCTCGGCCTGCCCACGCTGCTGGCCGGGCTGGTCCTTGCCGGCGGCGGGCTGGTGCTCGGTGGACGACGGGCGGTCCGCACGCGCTACCGGCCCGATCCGTGGACCGCGCCCGAGTGGATCACCGCCGGCAGCGGGCTGGCGGCCGCCGTACTGGTCATCGTCGGCGGCGTGATCGCCCCAGAGGCACTGGCCCCCTCCACCCATCCACTGGTCGTCCCGCCGCTGCCGCTGCTGCCGACGGTCGGTGTGCTGCTCGCGCTGCTGCCCGCCTGGCTCACACCGCCCCCCGAGCTGCTGGTCCGCGACGTCCGCAGGGAACGCGCCGTCGCCGCCACCTCGACGTCCACGAAGGTCGGGACATGATCGACTTCGAACAGGTCACGATCACCTACGCCGATGCGCGCACACCGACCCTGGTGGACGTCGACCTCCACGTCGCCGAGGGTGAGCTGTGCCTGGTCGTCGGCCGCACGGGCTCGGGCAAGTCGACGCTGCTGCGGGCGGTCAACGGGCTCGTGCCCCACTTCACCGGGGGCACGCTGGCCGGCCGGGTGACCGTCGACGGTCGCGACACCCGCACCCACCCGCCGCGCGAGCTCGCCGACGTCGTCGGCGTCGTCGGCCAGGATCCGCGGTCGGGCTTCGTCACCGACAGCGTCGAGCAGGAGCTCGCCTACGGCATGGAGTCGCTCGGGCTGCCCGGCGACGTCATGCGCCGCCGGGTCGAGGAGACCCTCGACCTGCTCGGCCTGCACGAGCTGCGCGCACGCCCCTTGGAGCAGCTCTCGGGCGGCCAGCGGCAGCGGGTGGCGATCGGCTCGGTGCTGACCACCCATCCGTCGGTGCTCGTGCTCGACGAGCCGACCTCCGCGCTGGACCCGCCCGCCGCCGAGGAGGTGCTCGCGGCGTTGCAGCGCCTCGTGCACGACCTCGGGGTGACGGTGCTGTTGGCCGAGCACCGCCTCGAGCGGGTGGTGCAGTACGCCGACCGGGTCGTGTCGGTCCCCGGGGACGGTCGTGCGCTCCATGCGGGCAGCCCGGAGCAGATCCTGCGCCACAGCCCGGTCGCGCCGCCGGTCGTGGAGCTCGGTCGGATCGCCCGCTGGGACCCGCTGCCGCTGTCGGTGCGTGACGCCCGGCGTCGCGCACCGGAGCTGCGTGAGCGGCTCGCGGGGCTGCACCCCTCGACCGGGCCGAGCGCCAACGGCGCCGCGCCGGTGGACCGCGTCGTGACGGCCACACACACCGAGGTGGCCGCACTCGAGTCGGTCAGCGTCCAGTTGGGCTCGCTGCTGGCGCTGCGCGACGTCGACCTCGCCGTGCGTCCGGGCGAGGTGGTGGCCCTGATGGGCCGCAACGGCGCCGGCAAGTCCACGTTGCTGCACACGCTGGTCGGGCTGCGGACGCCACGCGCCGGCACCGTGCACGTCGGTGGGCAGGCCCCGTCGACGATGGCGCCCGGAGCCCTGCTGCGACACGTCGGCCTGGTGCCGCAGGAACCGGCCGACCTGCTGTACGCGGCGAGCGTGGCGGCCGAGTGCGCCGCCGCGGACGCCGACGCCGGCGCCGAGCCGGGCACCTGCCGGACGCTGCTGGAGCGGCTGGTCCCCGGCCTGGATGACGACAGGCCACCGCGGGACCTCTCCGAGGGGCAGCGGCTGGGGCTCGTGCTGGCCATCGTGCTGACCGCGAACCCGCCGCTGCTGCTGCTGGACGAGCCCACGCGGGGGCTCGACTACCGCGCCAAGGAGCGGCTGGCCGGCATCGTCGCCTCGCTCGCCGCGGAGGGGACGGCCGTGGTGCTGGCCACCCACGACGTGGAGCTGGCAGCCGAGGTGGCCGGCCGCACCGTGGTGCTGGCCGACGGCGAGGTGGTCGCCGACGGGCCGACGCAGGGCGTCGTGGTCGGCTCGCCGGCGTTCGCGCCGCAGGTCGCCAAGGTGCTCGCACCGTCGCCGTGGCTGACCGTCGGTGCCGTCGCCGAGGCGCTGGAGGTCCTGCCGTGAGCGCCACGTCGGCGGCTCCTCCCACCTCGTCGTCTTCGCCGACGGACCGCCCCGATCGCGCCCGGTCGATCGCGGTGCGGCCCAGGTCGGCGGTGGCGCTGCTGCTGGCGACAGCGGTCGGTGTGGCCGCGTTCGGCTGGCCGCTGCTGGCCGATCCGGGGACGGGGATCGCCCATCTGCGCGAGGCGCCGCTGCTGTTCGCGCTGCTGCTGCCGCTGGTCCTGGCCGTGGTGCTCGCGGAGCTCTCCGACGACGGGATCGACGCCAAGGCGATCGCGATGCTCGGGGTGCTGACGGCGGTGGGCGCGGCGCTGCGGCCGCTCGGCACGGGGATCGCCGGCTTCGAGCCGGTGTTCTTCCTGCTCGTGCTGGCCGGTCGGGTCCACGGCCCGGGCTTCGGGTTCGTGCTGGGGGCCACGACGCTGTTCGCCTCCGCGCTGACCACCGGTGGGGTCGGGCCCTGGCTGCCGTTCCAGATGCTCGGTGCGGCGTGGGTCGGTGCCGGCGCGGGGCTGCTGCCGCGGCTGCGCGGCCGCGGCGAGCTGCTGCTGCTCGCGGGCTACGCGGCTGTGGCCGGGCTGGCCTACGGTGTGGCGCTGAACCTGTCGTTCTGGCCCTTCGCGCTGGGTGGCGAGACCGGTCTGTCGTTCGTCGCCGGTGATCCGGTCTTCGACAACCTGCGTCGCTTCCTGACCTTCACGTTGGCGACGTCGTTGGGCTTCGACCTGCCTCGGGCGGCGCTCACCGCGGCCCTGGTGCTGGTCACCGGCCGGCCGCTGCTGCGTGCCCTGCGGCGTGCCGCCCGGCGGGCCGCGTTCGACGCGCCGGTCGAGTTCAGCGGTGACGTGCGCCCGGGCGGCTGACGCCGCCGGCGGGGCACCAACCGTGGGGTGTGGTCGGGGCGGGTTGTCCGGTTGATTCGGACGAAGTGCACCGTGGACCGTGGTTCGGGGGCTGGGTCTCGGTCGGCGGGGCGGGTTGTCCGGTTGATCCGGACGAAGGGTCCCGGCGGCCGGTCAGTGGCCGCGGAAGGCCTCCTCGAGCCACCAGGCACCGCGCGGGCCCGCGACCTTGGCGTCGATCAGCAGCGGGCGGTCCCGGGCGCCGGTCACCCAGTCCGCGACCGGCGCGAGGTCGTCGACATCCCGGACCGTCACCGCCTCGTAGCCGTGGCCGCGGGCGATCGCGGCGTGGTCGGTCGGGGGGAAGCGCACCGTGTCGAGCCGGGCAGCGTCGCCGAAGTGGTGCACCTCCGCGCCGTACCCGCCGTCGTCGTAGACCACGACCACCATGGGCAGGCCGAGCCGTGCGACGGTGTCGAGCTCGCTGGCGGCCATCAGCAGACCGCCGTCGCCGACGGCGACGACCGGCAGCCGATGGGGTTGTGCCAGGGCAGCGCCGATCCCGCTGGCCAGCCCCAGGCCGATCGACTGGAACGCCTGGGTGAAGCAGAAGCCGTCCTCGTCGGGTACGTCCAGGAACATGCTCGGATAGCCCATGAAGTTGCCCGAGTCGACGGCGACGACCCGGTCTGAGGGCAGCAGGTCGTCCAGGGCGATCGTCAGCGTGCGCGGGTCGATGCGGCCGTCGCCGCCCCAGTCGTCGTAGGGCTCGTCCCGCCAGCGTCGGCGTGAGTCCAGCCGTTGTGCGACGTCCGGCCGGCGGTAGCGGTCGGCACCGGCGGTGCCGCGTGCCGCGAGCGCGTCGGCCACCGCCGTCGCGGTCAGCGACGCGTCACCGACCACGCCCAGCGAGATCGGCCGGTGGGCGCCGAGGGCTGCCACCTCGACGTCGACCTGGGCCAGCACGGCGTCGGGGTGGAGTAGGCGGCCGTGTCCGGTGGTCCACATGTTCAGTGCGCAGCCGAACCCCACGACGAGGTCCGCTGCACCGATCAGCTCGGCCGCGAGCGGTGTGGCGAAGCCGCCGGAGATGTCCAGGTCCCAGTCGTCGCCGCGGAAGAGGCCCTTGGCGACCGCCGAGGTGGCGAGCAGTGCCCCGGCGTGTCGGCCGAGCCGGCGCAGCGCGTCGCCGGCGTCCCGGGCGCCGCGCCCGGCGATGACCACGGGACGCTCGCTCTGCGCGAACAGCTCCGCCAGGGACTCGACGGCGTCCGACGACGGGGCTGGCGGCGTCGGCGTGGTCGTCGGTGGGATCGGCAGATCGCCGAGATCGACCGGCTCGGCCTGGACGTCGAGCGGCAGGTTGAGCACGATCGTGCGGCGCTCGTGGACCGCCCGCCGGTAGGCGTGGGCGGTCTGTGCGACCGCGGTCGACGCACCCGTGACCCGCAGCGCCGTTGCGCCCACGGCGGTGGCCATGGCCGGCTGGTCGATGCGGAAGTTGGAGGTCGTTGCGGCCGCGGCGGTCTCTGCTGCGAGCACGACCATCGGGGTGCGGCTCTTCGCGGCCTCGGTGATGCCGGTCATGGCGTTGGTCAGCCCGACGCCCTGATGGAGCGAGAGCACGGGCACGGTGTCGTGCAGCCGCGCGTAGCCGTCGGCGATCGAGGCCGCACCGCCCTCGTGCCGGGCCGCCACGAACCGGGCTCCGGCGTCGATCATGGCGTTGGTGACGTGGAAGTTGCCGCTGCCGACGACGCCGACCACCTGCTCGACGCCGAGCGCGACCAGCGTGCGGCCGACCGCGGCGGCGACCGTGGCGCTCACGAGTCCCGCTCGACCAACGCGAGCACCCGGGCGGGGCTCCCCGACCCGCCGACGATCGGAAGCGGGGCGGCGATCACGACCGCGCCGGTGGGCGGCAGACGGTCGAGGTTGCGCAGGCTCGTCAGCCCGTACTTGCCGCTGCGGGCGAGCTCGGCGTGGCAGGGAAACGGCGGCTCGAAGGTCGGTGCGGCACCGGCGTCGGTGCCCACGGTCTCCACACCGAGCCCGAGCAGGTCGGTCTGCTCGGCGATCCAACGCGCGCAGGTCGGCGAGATCCCCGGCGTGTGCGGGCCGTTCGCATCGGCGTTGGCGAACGCGTCCGGGTCGTCGGCGCGGGCGTCCCAGCCGGTGCGGTAGAGCAGCCATCCGCCGCTGGGCAGCGGGCCGTGCTCGGCCTGCCAGGCCTCGAGGTGCTCCACCTCGAGCAGGAAGTCCGGATCGGCGGCCGACTCCGCGGCATGGTCGACGACCGCGGCCGGGCCGATCAGTCGTGACGGCGCGATCGCGGCGACGTCGTCGCCGTCCCTGCCGGTGACCCAGTGCACCGGCGCGTCGAAGTGGGTGCCGGTGTGCTCACCGGTGGTGATGTTGTTCCAGTACCAGGCGGGGCCACGGTCGTCGTAGCGGCTGATCTCGTGGAGCTGGAACGGCTCGGTCTGGCCGAACTGCTGAGGCAGCTGCAGGATCGGTGTGTCGCTGTGCAGCGGGGCGGTGAGGTCGATCACCTCGACGTGCCCGGTGCCGACAGCCGTGGCCAGGTCGGTCAGTGCGGTCATCGCGTGTCCTTCACGGTGCGGCGGTGAGGCCGAACGGCGGGGCCGGCCGGCCGGATCGGAGCCAGTGGCCTCGTGGTCTGTAACCGAAGTTCCTCTGCATTCGACGCCGCCTGCATCCGCGATCGCCGCGTTGCTCGTCGGGTGCGTAGCGCCGCTACGCACCCTCCTCGCGCCTTGCGCTCGCGGCGCAGTCGACGTCTCGGTGCGACGAGGACTCCGGTTACAGACCACTAGCGCAGCCGGCCGGAACGGTCAAGGTGCCGGGGCGCGTCGTCGTGCCCCGGACGCGACGACCGCCGCCGCGACGAGGCACAGCGTCGCGGTCGGCACGAACGGGTCGATCGCGGGGACGAGCTGGCTGAGACCGCCGATCGCCGGAGGCCCGATGGCCAGGCCCAGGCTGAAGGCCACGTTGAACAGTCCGAACGCACGCCCGCGGGTGGCCAGTGAGGAGCTCGACGAGGTGGCGGCGGCGACCGCGGGGAAGACCATTCCGTAGCCCGCGCCGAACAGCGCGGCCCCGATGACCGCAACCACCAGCGTGGGCGCGAGCGCCAGCACGGCCATCGCGGCGCCAAGCAGGCCGAGGCCGAGGGCGAGAGGGCCGTCGGCGCCGGAGCGGTCCACCCGTCCGGCGACCGGCGAGAGCATCAGCCCGGCGGCGACGATGGCGTAGACCGTGAACAGCCCACCGACCGCCGATGCGGGCGCACCCAGTGCCTCGGCCGCGCCGGGGAGGAACCCGGCGAGCACGCCGACCGCAACGGTCAGGATCGCGGTCCCGGCCAGCGCGCGGCGGACCGAGCCGAGCTGCAGCAGTCGGTGCATCGCCGAGGGCCGGGAGCGGGTGGCAGGCGGCTGCGTGCGGGCGCTCGGATCGTCGTGGATGCCCACCAGCGCCACCAGGGCGCCGATCAGCAGCAGACCGGACACGCCGAGGAACACCGCCTCGGTTCCCAGCACCTGGCGCGCGGCACCCGCCGCCGCCGGTGCCAGCACCGCCGCCCCTCCGATGACCGCGCCGAGCCGCCCGAACGCCCGCCCCTCAGCGCCCTGCGGTGCGCGGTCGCCGGCAGCGGCGAACACCGCCGGGATGAGGATGCCCCCGGCCACCCCATGTAGCAGCCGGACCAGGACGAACAGTCCGATCGTTGCGGCCAGCGCGTAGCCGGCGACCGCCACGGCCGCGGCCACCAGCCCGAGCAGCGTGACCCGACGACGGCCGAGCCGGTCGACCAGCACCCCGCCGACGATGTTGGCCGGCAGGTTCGCGGCCGAGTACGCCCCCACCGCGAGGCCGATCGCGGCGGGCCCCGCACCGAGCGCGGTGACGTGGGGTGCGACCGTCGGCAGCAGCGCGAAGATGTCCACGAACGCCAGGAACAGCACGACGCCGGGGGCGTGCAGGGACCTGTGGCGAGGGGCGGTGGCGGTCACGGTGTGGTCCGGGTGGCGGTCCAAGGTGTGCCGGATGGTGTAGCCGTCGGTCCGTCGGGTGGCCGCCGGTCCGCTCGCAGGGTAGGTCGGGCGTTGGTACCGTCGATCGCGTCGAGGCCGTGTCGCGGTCTCGGTGCGGTGAGGTGACGGACGTCCGCCGGCGACGTCCTCCGGTGAACCGGGTCAGGGCCGAGAGGCAGCAGCCCTAAGCCGTTCTCGGGCGGGTGCCGATCACGGGCGTCCGTCACCTCAGGGCACCGGGGTACAGCGCGGCCTCGTCGCACGTCGCGTGCGCCATCCGGGCCGGCCGACAGGTCGGTCGCAGCCGGCCGCTACGGTGCCGGGGGTCTACGGAGGTCGCGTGTGGCGTACGTGTCGCTGTACCGCAAGTACCGGCCGCGCACGTTCGACGAGGTGGTCGGCCAGGATCACGTCACGCGCACGCTGCGCAACGCGATCGACGACGACCGGCTCGCCCACGCCTACCTGTTCACCGGGCCCCGCGGGACCGGCAAGACCTCCACGGCCCGGATCCTCGCCGCGGCCCTGAACTGCGAGTCCGGCCCGACCTCGACCCCGTGCGGCGTGTGCGATCACTGCACCTCGATCGCCGCGGGCAACTCGGTGGACGTGATCGAGCTGGACATGGCCTCGCACGGTGGGGTCGACGACGCCCGCGAGCTGCGCGACCGAGCACTGTTCGCCCCGGCCCGGGCACGCCGCAAGGTCTACGTCCTCGACGAGGTCCACATGGCCTCGACGGCGGCCTTCAACGCGCTGCTGAAGCTGATCGAGGAGCCGCCGGGCCACGTGCTGTTCGCGATGGCGACCACCGACCCCCAGAAGGTCATCCCGACGATCCTCTCGCGGGTCCAGCGGCTGGACCTGCGACGGGTCGCGGCCACGACCGTCGCCGCGCACGTCCGTGAGGTGTGCGCCAACGAGGGCGCGACCATCGAGGACGGTGCGCTCGAGGCGGTGGTCCGCTCCGGCGACGGCTCGGTGCGCGACACCCTGTCCGTGCTCGAGCAGGTGCTGGCCTTCGCCGGCGCGGACGAGGGTCGTGGCGCGACCGTCACCACCAGCGCGGTGGCGCAGACGCTCGGCACCACCCCGGCGCAGCGGCTGCTCGAGGCCGTCGAGCTGCTGGCCGCCCGCGACGTGGCTGGACTGTTCGCGCAGGTCCAGCAGCTGGTGGACGACGGCCACGACCTGCGGCGGTTCAGCCTGGAGCTCGTCGGCCACGTGCGTGACCTGCTGGTCGCGCAGGTGGCGCCGGAGCGCCCCGACCTGGTCGATGCCACCGACGAGCACCGCGAGCGCGTGGTCGCACAGGCTTCCCTGCTGCCTCGGGCGACGCTGCTGCGTGCGGTGACGGTGCTCTCCCGTGCGCTCGCGGAGCAGCGGCAGGGCTCACCACGGCTGCCGCTCGAGCTGGCGTTGGCCACCCTGGCGGTCCCGGGTGCGGATGGTGACGTCGCCGAACTCGCCGACCGGGTCGCGCGCATCGAGTCCGGTGCCGCACCGACGCCGTCCAGGGACACCGAGGTGGCCGCGGGGGGCGCTGCCGCACCACCGACGCCTGCGGCGTCCTCGCCGGTCCCCGCAGCCGCCCCGGATGCGTCCGGCGACCCGGCCCCTGCCCCGC
>SKSM01000030.1 GCA_007122985.1 Nitriliruptoraceae bacterium
GCTGCTGTTCGCGGCGGCACGTGATGAGCTGGACGTCGGCGGCGCGGTCGGCCCGCTCCACGGCCGCGGCGCCCGGACGCTGTTCCCGCGCGTGCGCGGCCGTGAGCTGGAGCTGGTGGCCGCGGCGGACCTGCGCACCCTCGAGCTCGGCTACCGCGGCATCCGCGAACCGGTCGGTCCGACGATCGACCCCGAGGTGGTCGACGTCGCGGTCGTGCCGGGCGTCGCGTTCGACCCCCACGGCGGCCGCCTCGGGCACGGCGGCGGCCACTACGACCGGCTGCTGGCGCGGCTGCCGCAGACCACGGTGCTCATCGGCGTCGGGTTCGCCTGCCAGGTCGTGCCGTCGGTGCCGCGCGACGAGCACGACCTGCCCGTCGACCTGGTGGTGACCGACCACCGGGTGCACCGCACCGCCGCACGCCGCGGTTGAGCCGACCCGTGGTCCATCGGCCGCTCACCACCGGCCGAGCAGGCGCTCGTCGATGCGCAGCAGCCGGGTCCCGTCACGCACGAGCAGCGGGTCGCGGTGCTCGAGTGCCGGGGCCCGTCCCTCGATCCGGACCGCTCCGTCCGGACCTTCCAGCACGAGGCCGTCCTGGCCGCCGGTGACGACCACCCCATCGTTGATGTGCGCGTGCGTCGCGTCGTCGACCCGGACATCGGTGGTGTTGAGTACCTCGCCGGTTCCGACGTCGACCTCGGCGACCTGGAGGTTTCCGGCGACCACGCGGACGGCACCGTCGTCCAGGGGCTCGAGCTGCCGGACCCCCCGCAGGCCGTCGTCTCCGGCGTCGACGGTCGGGATCTCGATCGTGTGCTGGTGGCTGCCGTCGGGGTGGAAGACCTCGATGGACGGCGGCGCGTCGGCCCCGGAGGGGGTCCAGCCGACCGCCACGAGCGCGTGGTCGCCGTCGCCGACCTCGACCGCCCGGCCCGGGTTGCCGGGCATCAGCCCGTCCTCGCGTCCGCGCCGAAACAGCTCACGCCCGGTGTCGGGATCGTGCACATGGATCGCGTCGTCGGTGCCGACCTGCACCCAGGGCCCGAGCGCGTGCGCCCAGGCGTGGTCCGCGCGCGCGATGCTCGACCGGCGCTCGCCGGTGGCGGTGTCGATCACCTCGATCTCGTCGGCCGCCCGGCGGCTGAGCATCGGCAGCTGCCATCCGAGCAGCTGCTGGTCCGGCTCCACACTCCGACGCCACCGGGTGCGGCCGTCGGTGAGGGAGCGGCGGACCAGCTCGTCGTCGTCCGCGACCAGCAGGGGATCGTCGTCCGCCCGACCGCCGAGGGGTGACTCGACCCACGGCCAGGTGAGGATCATGTCGATCTCGTCCTGCCAGCGGATCTCGCCATCAGCCGTCAGCACGGCGATCGTCGTGCGCGGCCGACTGCCCGCCAGGGTGCTGCCGTCGGTGTCGTCGGTGTCGCTGGTCGCGTTGCTGCCGGCCACCCCGATCAGGATCAGGTCGCCGTCGTGCTCGGTGACCGACTGCGTGGACCCGTGGTCGAGCTGCGCCGACCACAGGTGACGGCCGTCGGCGGGATCCAGCCCGACGACCTGGTCGCCGAAGACCACGACGAGCAGATCGTCGTCGAGGTGCATTGCGCTCGGCGGTGTGTCGGGTGGCGCGCCGTCGGCGAGTTCGACGCGGCCCCGATGGAGGATGATCCCGGCGGTGTCCACGTCGACGATGGTCAGCTCGTCGACGTTGACGTAGGCCAGCGCGTCGTCACCGACCACCAACCGGCCGAGGGAGCCGTCCTCGATGCGCCACAGCTCGCAGCCGGCGGGCTCGCAGCTGAGGTCGCGGGAGGTGGGCTCGCCCGAACCGTCGGGATCAGCGGGCTGGTCGGGATCGTCCGGCTCGGGAGGGGCCGCATCGGGTTGCCCGAGCGGAGCGTCATCTGTGGAAGGATCGTCGAACCGGACGTCGTCCGGCAGCGCCACCTCGTCGTCCGGGTCGGCATCCGATGTGGTCGCGGGGCCCGGCCAGGCCACGACATCGGAGACCAACACGGCGGCGGCCCCGATCCCGACGGCGAGGACGACGAGCGTCGCGACGCGGGCACGCCCCGCGGCCACGGTGCGACCACGTCGAGTGGACACCCGCCGGGGAGCGGCCGCATCGGCCGGCAGCGGGGCTCCACACCGGCCGCACCACCGCGCCTGGGCCCGCGTCCAGCGGGCGTCACAGGCGTCGCAGGTGCGCGTGCTCAGCGTGCCACCTCGGTGGATCGTCGGTCACCGGTCGGTGCCTGCGGGCGAACGGCGCGGCTACCGGCGGCACGGCACAGCGCGGCTGTACCGGTCGCGCCAGCCCACCCGTGCGGTGTTCAGGGAAGCAGGCCGACCGGTCGAGCGATACCGACCGACGGCGCGGGGTGGGCACGGTCAGGGCGCGGTCAGGGCGCGGTCAGGGCGCGGTCAGGGCGCGCCGGGGTTGCGAAGCCCGCGGCGACCCGGCATCATCAGCACTCGCTGAACCCGAGTGCTAATCGCCGCCGTTGCGCGGGGCACACGGGTCGGCCACGTCAGCTCGCGGGGTCGCGACGCCGGCCGGGTACCAGCCCGGACGCGCGTGCGCACCCGCCCGTCCGAGGAGTGGTGGGATGCCCACCTACGAGTATGCCTGCCGGCAGTGCGGCGAACACCTCGAGGTCGTCCAGTCGTTCCGTGACGACCCGCTGACCGAGTGCCCGGCCTGCGCCGGCTCGCTGCGCAAGGTCTTCAGCGCCGCGGGGATCATCTTCAAGGGCTCCGGCTGGCACAGCAAGGACTACGCGACCAGCCGCTCCGGATCCTCCGAGCGCTCGAGCGACGCGTCCAAGTCGGCCGACAGCGACTCGTCGGGGTCGTCCGACAGCGGCTCCGGGTCGTCCGACAGCGGCTCCGGGTCGTCCGACAGCGGCTCCGGGTCGTCGGACAGTTCCTCCGGAGCCTCCGACAAGGGCTCGTCTGCGTCCTCGTCGGCCGAGTCGGGGTCATCGGCAAAGTCGGCCTGACCGCACCGCCACAGCCACACGCCGGCCACACCCCCGCCCACCGCCACGGTGCACAACGTCCGGATCATCCGGACAAACCGCCCCAGCCACGCGCCGGCCCCGGCTACGACCACCGCCACGGTGCACAACGTCCGGATCATCCGGACAAACCGCCCCAGCCACACGCCGGCCCCGCCCCCGGACACCCGACCACCGACGTAGCGGCCCACAGGCCCAGCTTCGTCCACAGCCTCCCGCCGACTCGTGGCCACAACGACCACCTGGTCTGCTCGGCTGTGGGCATGCGCACGCCCCCGACCTTCCGACTGCCGTGGCTCGACGGCCCACCCCTGGCGCTGCCCCGTCCGGTCGACGACGTGGCGGAGCGCTGGTGGGCGGCCCGACCCCGCACCCGCGTCACCGTCGTGGTGGCCACGACCCTGGCGGTCGTGGTCGCCGGGCTGGCGCAGGTAGCGGGCTCGCCGCACGGCCCGCCGGTGACGGTGCTCGTCGCCACGGAGGAGCTGCGCCCCGGCGACGCCCTGCAGCCCACGGCGGTGCGTCGCGAGTCGTGGCCGGCCGAACTGGTCCCCGATGGCGTGCTTGCAGACCCCGGCGGCACCGTGGCCGCGCTCGTACCGGTTGGCGCCGTGGTGACCGAGCGGCACCTCGGTGACGCAGGGCTCGCCGCCGGGGTGCCGCCCGACCGGGTCGCGGCGACCGTCCCCCACGAGCTGCTGCCCGGCCTGACGGCCGGCACCCGGGTCGACGTCATCGGCGCCGCCCACGACGGCTCGGTCCGGACCCTGGCCGAGGACGCAGTGGTCGTCGGCGCCGACGAGACCGACCTGTGGCTGGCCGTCGATCCGGACGCCGGACCGGCAGTCAGTGCCGCGGCCGCCAGGGGAGCCGTCGCCGTGGTGATCCGGCCGTCGTGAGGCCAGCGGCCTGCTCCGCGCCACGCGCGAGCTGGCGCGCCATCCGCGGAAAGATCAGGCCGTGGAAGGGCGCCACCGCGAGCCAGTACACCCGTCCCCACAGTCCGCGGGGGTGGAACCGGGCCCGCTGCAGCAGCCGGCTGCCGTCGCCGTCGGGCAGGACCCGGAACTCGAGCCAGGCCTCCCCGGGCAGCTTCATCTCGGCACGCAACCGCAGCAGCGACGGCCGCTCGAGCGCTTCGACGCGCCAGAAGTCGACCACCTCGCCGACGCCCAGGTCGTCGGGATGACGCCGACCACGACGCAGCCCGATCCCGCCGACCACCTTGTCGAGCGCCCCACGTAGCGCCCACAGCCACCGCGCGGACTGGTAGCCGCGTTCACCCCCGATGCCGCACACGATCGCGAACAGCACCTCGGGCGCAGCGGCACAGCGCACCGCGCGACGGTCGGAGTACACGGTGCCGCCGGCCCAGTCCGGGTCCTCGGGCTGCGGGTCCTCCGGCGTGGCCCCCGCCGGGGCCGGGCTCCGGTCAGCGCCGACCCCGCCGGCGCTGGCCCAGGTGGTCGCCACCTCGAGATCCTGCACACGGGTCAGGGCCATCCCAAGGGCGTCACGCAGCGGGATCGTCTCACGCGGCAGCACCTCGGTGATGGCGCGGTCACGCACCACCACCTCGTTCTCCAGGCTGTCGATCAATGGTCGTGCGAGCCCCGGAGGTAGGGGGGTCACCAGCCCGATCCACAGCGACGACAGCCGCGGGGTCAGCAACGGCACCCGCACGATCCGCCGGGGTCGCAGCCCCGCGACGTCCGCGTAGGTCTGCATCAACTGCTCGTAGGTCATCACGTCGGGGCCGCCGATCTCCAGCACCCGTCCGGCGGTCGCCGGCTCCTCGAGCACGTCGGCGAGGTCGTTGAGGACGTCACGGACCGCGATCGGCTGGCAGCGGGTGCTGACCCACTTGGGCGTGATCATCACCGGCAGCACCTCGACGAGGTGGCGCAGCATCTCGAACGAAGCGCTTCCGGAGCCGATGATCATCGCGGCCCGGAGTTCGGTGACCGGGACCGGGCCATCAGCCAGCACGCTGCCGACCTGGTGCCGGGAGCGCAGGTGGTCAGACAACTGCCCGTCATCGTGTCCGAGGCCACCGAGGTAGACGATGCGCTGCACCCCGGCTGCGGCCGCCGCGTCACGCAGGTTCGCGGCAGCCTGCGCGTCGCGATCGGCGAAGCCGCCCGTGCCGCCCGTGCCGTCCATGGAGTGGACGAGGTAGAACACCGCGTCGACCCCGGCACAGGCCGCATCCAGTGAGTCGCGGTCGAACACGTCGGCGAGGACGACCTCGATGTCGTCGCGCCAGCGGCGATCGTCGAGCTTGGCGGGCGTCCGGGCGGCGCAGCGCACCTGATGGCCGCGGGCGAGCAGCACCGGGACCAGCCGGCCGCCGATGTAGCCGGTCGCGCCGGTGACGAGCACACGCATCCTGGTCTCCTGATCCGGGCCCCTGGTCCCAGCCCGGGTTCGTCGCCGATGTCGTGCTCGGACCGGCGGTCGGCCCGGCGGCGCGTCACGCCCATCCGGGTTCAGTTTCACTCACCGGGTGCAGATCCTCGCAGATCTGCGACAGAACGCACCCGCTGCGACAAGCTGCACCCGCTGCGACAAGCTGCACCCGCTGCGACGAATTGCACCCGCACGGTGGGGGCCGTCGGAGCTGCGCGGTGCGGTGCTCAGGGTGGTGGGGCGAGGACCTCCTCGAGGAAGGCGGCGATGCGCGGGTAGGCGTCGACGCGGTTGGACAGCTTGGACAGCCCGTGGCCCTCGTCGTCGTAGACCAGCAGCTCGGTGCGCACACCCTGGCCCGAGAGCACCTCGTGGATCTGCTCGGCCTCGGACAGCGGCACGCGCGGGTCGTTGGCACCGTGGACGATGAACAGCGGCGCGCGGATCTGCTCCACCCGGTTGATCGGCGAGGCCGCCTCCAGCACCTCACGGTCGTGCTCGAGCGAGCCGTACTCGCGCTCGCGGAACGCACGGCGCCACGACGAGGTGTTCTCCAGGAACGTGACCAGGTCGGAGATGCCGACGATGTCGACGCCGGCGGCCCACCGCTCGGGCTGGAAGGCGAGCCCGGCCAGCACCATGTAGCCGCCGTAGGAGCCGCCGTAGAGCGCGGCGCGGTCGGCATCCAGATCGTCGCGGCTCGCCAGCCAGTCGTGCAGGGCGGCCAGGTCCGCGACGGAGTCCAGCCGTCGCTCGACGTCGTCGAGGTGCTGGTAGCTGCGCCCGTAGCCGGTCGAGCCACGCACGTTGGGTGCGACGACCGCGAAGCCGCTGGCCACGAGGTACTGGGTCAACGGCGCGAACGACGGCCGGTACTGGCTCTCCGGGCCGCCGTGGATCACCACCACCACCGGAAACGGCCCGTCCCCGTCGGCCGGCCGGAACACGAAGGCGGGGATCTCCAGGTCGTCGAAGGAGCGGAAGCGCACGAGCTCCGCGTCGACGAAGCTGGCCGGGTCGACCTCGCAGGGCGAGCTCGTCAGCCGCTCGAGCGCGCCGGTGTCGGTGTCGTAGCGCCAGGCGTCTCCGGGGACCAGCGGCGAGGTGTAGGCGAACGCGAGCCACCGCCCGTCCTTGGAGAACCACATCCCGTCGGCGACGCCGTCGCCGGGCAGCGGCACGGTCGCGGTCACCTCCAGGCTGTCCGGGTCGCGCAGCTGGGCGCGGGTCCGCCCGTCGTCGTTCCAGGCCACCAGCAGGTGCCGGCCGGTCCAGTCGACCGCGCAGCCGGTGTCCCAGCCGGGCTCGACGACGTAGGCCCACGCGCCGTCGGGGGTGCCTCGCGCCACCCCGGTGAACTCACGGTCGACGTCGGTGGCGAAGTAGAACGCCGAGCCGTCCGGCAGCCACCACGGGGTGCCCACGGACGCCGCGTCCTCGTGCGGGGCGAGCTCGACGACGGCGTCGTCGGCGGGGGTGACCGGGTCGTCGGCGACCCGTGAGAGGTCGACGAGGTAGCAGCGGTTGTCCCCGGCGGTGGTGGTCACCTCCGTCACGGCGAGGTAGCGCCCGTCGGGCGAAAAGCCGCTGGGCTGGGTCCAGCCGCCGGTGGCCACCACGCAGCGCTCGTCGCCGGTGGTGAGGTCACGCACCCAGGTGTCGAAGGCGACCCCGTCGCCGCGGTTGGTCGCGTAGGCGAGCCACCGGCCGTCGCGGCTGACCCCGCCGGGACGGTGGATGTGGTCCGGATCGACGACCAGCGCGTCGAGGTCGTCGGGTCCGGTCAGTGGCGCCTGCGGCGCATCCGGCGCGGTGAACAGCTGGTAGCGCTCGTTGCCGCCGACGTCGGTGGCCAGCAGCAGTCGATCATCGGGACTGCCGTTGGGAGCGGCGGGCAGGTAGCCGGCCCCGATCGGCTCCTCGAAGTCGGTCAGCTGCACGAGCCGTTCTGCCGGGAGCGGCAGGGCGACCCCCGGCAGGTCGAGCCGGTGGACCTGGGCGGTGCCCGGCAGGTCGGAGGAGATCACCAGCTTGCTGCCGTCGGGTGACCAGCTCGACGGCGCGGCCGTGCGGATCTCGAGGTAGGCGCGGACATCGTCAGGTGGGGTACTCATGCCGGCCGAGGGTAGGCGGACCGGCGACCCGGCCAGGTCGGCCGAACAAGTCCAGCCGAACGAGTCCGGCCGGACGAGTCCAGCCAAACGGGGCCACCCCAGCGAGGCCCGCCCGGCACGGTCAGGTCACAGGGGCGCGGAAGGCGTCCAGCGCCGCGTCGCAGGCATCGGCGAGATCCGCGCCCGCCGGTCCGTCGCACTGCACGCTCCACAGCGCACCGATCTCGGGGATCGGGACGAAGCGCTGGCGCACGTCGCGGTCGAGCACCTCCGGGTCGAGGGTGTGGGCGACCTCGGCGACCTCGTCCACCTCCGGCCCGTCGTGGTCGACGACGCGCGTGGCGGTGACCTGCGAGCCCTGCGACTCGAAGATGGCGGCGTAGATCTCGGCGATCGCGTCGGCGTCCTCCGGTTCGACGTCGAGGTCGTAGGGGGTGAGGTTGACCTGGATCGAGAGCACCTCGTCCGGGTCGATGCCGACGGTGTCACCGGACGCGACGATCATCGCGCGGACGTTGGCGATGTCCGGCTCGAGCGGGACCAGCCGCGGCTGCCAGAACGCCCACCAGTCGGTGCCCTCGGCGAGCATGAACAACGATTCGAGGTCGTCGCCGACCCGCCAGACGACCGCGTCCTGTGGCGCCCCGACCAGGTAGGGGCCGGTGCGGTCGTCCTCCACGACGGTCGCCACCCACCCGTCGGGCAGGGCGGCGTCGACGTCGTCGGCAGGTGGCGGCTCGCGGTCGGCCGCCTCGCCGTCGTCGTCGGTCACCTCGCCGAGGGGGCCGTCCGCCTCCGGATCGTCCGGGTCGTCGGCCGCGTCCGGGTCGTCGACCGCGTCGGGGTCGTCGACCGGTGCCTCGGCGGTCTCGCCCGTGCCGTCCTGCCCGGGGCTGCAGGCCACCAGCAGCACCCCCGCTGCCGCCGCGGCCAGCAGCGACCGCGCCCCCGTGCTCCGGCGGTCACCGGTACGACGCGTCGTCCCGCCCGGCGCGTGGGGCCGGCGCGGAACGGTGACCGGTGGGTGCTGGCGCATCGGGTCCCATGTCGCGGATCGCAGCGACCAGGGTACGAGCCGCGACGGGGCCGCAGACACCCCGCCGGGCCGTCGCTGTGTCTGCGCGTGCCGGCCGACGAGGTCCGTCCGACGACCCGTTCCGACCGTCCGGGCCGCGGCCGGTTACGGTGCGCGGATCGGCAGGAGGGACGTCGAGGTGGCAGGTTCCGGCGCCGCGCAGCACGGGGTCGGCGCCGCCGTGCTCGCCGGCGGTCGCTCCACCCGGATGGGCGAGGACAAGCGCGCGGTGGCGGTCGACGGCCAGCCGCTGCTGGCGCGGGCGGTCGCCGCCGTGACGGCACTGACCGACGACGTCCAGGTCGTGGTCGCCCACCGGTACGACGTTGCTGCGGTCCACGGGCTGCTCGGCGGGGCCGGTGACCCGGCGACACCGGCCACCGCACGGATCACGGTCGACCAGCGACCCGACAGCGGGCCGGTCGCCGGGCTGGAGGCCGCGCTCGCCAACACCGACCGCGACCTGCTGGTGGTGGTCGCAGCCGACCACCCCTACCTCGCGCCGGCCGTGCTGCAGGAACTCGTCGACCGGCTGCAGGCCTTCCCCGACCGCGACGCCGCCGCACTGGTGACCGACGCTGGGCCGCAGCCGCTGGTCGCCGCCTACCGGCGGCGGGCGCTGGAGCGCGTCCGCGCCCTGCTGGACGCCGGCGAACGCCGTGCCACCGCCGTGCTCGAGGAGCTCGACCCGATCCACCTCGACGACTGGCAGGCGCTGGACCCGACCGGGCGCACCACCACGGACATCGACACCCCGGCAGACCTCGACGGCCTCGCCCCAGAGCCCACCGCGCAGAACCCCGCCA
>SKSM01000120.1 GCA_007122985.1 Nitriliruptoraceae bacterium
CCGCGTGCTCTCGTTGAGAAGTGCCCGACGACATCCAGGACAACACGGCGGTGTCCCGCGTTCACCGAGGCTCGTTGATCGGGGCAGATCGCCCGTGATCTCGTTGGAAGAAGTCGGTGCCGCAACCGTGCGGCAACGGCGGTTACCGCGAGGTTCGAGTACGGCCCTTCGGACAAGGTTCGTGCTGCGGCGGACGTCCGCTACATGGGGATACCGGTCGGTCGGCCTGCTTGACGCCACCCAGCTGGGGCGCTGCAGCCGTTGCATGCTGAGCACGGTTGCGGTGCGACCGAACCGCCACCCGGATGCCGGATCAGGTGGTCGCGTCGATGAAGAACAGCACGTACCACCGGCGGAGCAGTGCGGTGTCGACGGTGGCGAAGTCGCAGGCGATGGCGGCTTGTGAACGCAGGAGCTAGCTCCAGGTCGTTGAGTTGCGCGTGGGAGCCGGGTTGATGCCAGCATCCTTGAGGATCTGCCACACGGTGGATGCGCCGAGGGTGTAGCTGAGCCTGACGAGCTCGCCGTGGATCCGCCGGTAGCCCCAGGTCGGGTTCTCCCGCGCCATTTGTACGGCGAGGCGGCGGACACCTGCCGCGATGGGTGGCCGTCCGGGACGGCGGTGCGGTTGGGTCCAGTGCCGGGCGATCCGTCGGCGGTGCCAACGCAGCAACGTGTCGGGGGTGACCAGCCAGCCTGCCCGGCGGGCACGCGGGAGCGCCGCCGCGTTCGCGCCGAGCAGTCTGCGGTCAGGCTCGGTCAGCGCCGGCCGGTCGATCTGGCGGCGTAGCACGGCCAGCTGGTGGCGCAGGACAATGATCTCGAGGTCCTTGCTGCCGCCCGAGCGAACGAGCAAGGTCACCAGCGCGACGACGAGTCGGTACGGGACGCGGTCCATCAGGCTCCAAGAGCGGGAGCCGGTCAGTGAACACGACACGACAGCGTTTCCGGCACCCACAGGCTCCGCTGCCTCGGTGTCGGGCTGCAAGTCGGTGAGCTCTGCCGACATCAGACGGATTGCATCGCGTCGCGGCGTCCCAGCCCGCAGGACCGATCAGGGGTGGGGGTGATCGTGGCCATGCTCTGGCTGGGAGTCCAGTCCTACACTTCGATCCCGGCATCGTTCGCTAGCCGCTGGCTGGCCCTTCCACCGGCGAAGATCGCGTAGTTGCTGGCGTGGATGGCCCCGAATGCGGCGGCGGTCGTGAAGGACCGTCCTTCGCCTCGATCGGGGTCACGTCGGCTTTCTCAACCGTGGCTCCGACATCGGTGACCTGCTGACGTGCCATGTGTTGGGCGTTGGTGCCGCTGATGTTGGCGATGCCGTGTTGTGAAGGTGCGTGTGGGGCATCGACGTGTCGTTCTGCGCGGAAGGCCACGCTGTTCAGCGGCCGAATCGCCGGAGGCGCAGGGAGTTCGTCACGACGCTCACGCTGGAGAACGCCATCGCGGCGCCGGCGACCATCGGGTTCAGCAGCCCGAAGGCCGCGATCGGGATCGCGGAGGTGTTGTATGCGAAGGCCCAGAACAAGTTCTGGCGGATGGTTCGGTGCGTCCGGCGCGACAGGGTGATGGCTGTCGCCACGCCGGACAGGTCGCCGCGCATCAGGGTCAGGTCGCTGGACTCGATGGCGACATCGGTGCCGGTGCCGATCGCGATGCCGAGGTCGGCCTGGACCAGGGCTGGGGCGTCGTTGACGCCGTCGCCGACCATGGCGACGATCCGGCCCTCGGCCTGGAGCCGTTCCACCTCGGCTTGCTTGTCCTGGGGGAGGACCTCGGCCATGACCCGGTCTATCCCGACCTGATCGGCGATGGCCTGGGCGGTCCGGGCGTTGTCGCCGGTGATCATCGCGACCTCCAGCCCGAGGGCGTGCAGTTCCGCGACCGCGTCGGCAGCCCCCGCCTTCAGGGTGTCCGCGACAGCGAGCACGCCACGGACCTCGCCGTCCCATCCGGCGAAGACGGCGGTCTTGCCGTCCGACTCCAGGGCGCTGGCCGCGTCCTCGAGCCGTTCGGGGATCAGCATGCCGGTGTCGGCCATCAGCTTGCGACGGCCGACGACCACCGTGGTGCCTTTCACCTCGGCCCGGACGCCTTGCCCGGCGATCGCCTCGAAGTCCCGCGTCCGTGGCAGCGAGGTGCCCAGTCGCTCCTCGGCGCCGTGGGCGAGCGCTTGTCCGATGGGGTGCTCCGAGTCGGCCTCCACCGCGCCGGCGAAACGCAGCAGGTCCGTGGGGTCGTCGTCGGTGCCAACCACGTCGGTCAGCGCCATCTCACCCTTGGTCAACGTCCCGGTCTTGTCGAACACGATTGTGTGGATCTCTCGGGTGCGTTCGAGCACCTCCATCGACTTGATCAGGATCCCGAGCTGCGCACCCCGGCCCGTCCCCGTCATGGTCGCCATCGGGGTCGCTAGGCCCAGCGCGCAGGGGCAGGCGATGATCAGCACCGCGACCGCGGCGAGCATGGCCTGGCCGACGTCGCCGGCAACCAGGCTCCAGGTGGCGAAGGTCACGATCGAGATCAGGATCACGATAGGGACGAAGATGCCCGACACGCGGTCGGCCAAGCGTTGCATCTTCGATTTGCCGGTCTGCGCATCCTCGACCATCCGGACGATCTGCGCGAGCGCGGTGTCGGCACCCACCGCGGTCGCCTGGACCGTGAGCGCTCCCGAGGTGTTGATGGTCGCGCCGGCGACGGACATCCCCGGGGTCTTGTCCACCGGGACCGACTCGCCGGTCAGCATCGACTCGTCGACCGCGGACGAGCCGTGGAGCACCTCGCCGTCGACCGGGACCTTCTCGCCGGGTCGGATGCGGATCCGGTCGCCGACGACGACTTGCTCGACGGGGATCATCTGCTCGACCCCGTCGCGCTCGACGCGCGCTTCCTTGGCGCCGAGCTCCAGCAGCGAGCGGATCGCACGGCCGGCGTTGCCCTTGGCACGGGCTTCGAGGTAGCGGCCCAACACGATGAACGCGATGATGACGACCTGTGCCTCGTAGTACAGGTCGTGGCCGCCGACCACGATCTGCCAGGTCGAGAACAGGTAGGCCGCCAGGGTGCCCATCGCGATGAGCGTGTCCATGTTGGCGGTGAAGCGGCGGGCACGCTTGGCGGCCTCGCGGATGAACGGCCATCCGATGTAGAACTGGACCGGCGTGGCGACGATGAACTGGGCCATCCGGATACCCGGCTCGGTCATCGCCCAGTCGTGGTAGAGCATTGTGGACAGCAGGAACAGTGCGGGGCCAGCGACCAGCAGGAGCCGGCGTGCCCAGAGGCGTCGGTGCTGCTCCTCCTCGCGCGTCGCCCGTTCCGCCCGCTCCGCCGCGGTCGGGCCCGCGGAAAAGGTTGGCGATGCGCCACCGTCACCGGTCGCCGTGTCGCCGCTGGAGGCCCCCGGAGAGGGGGACTCGACCGAGTAGCCGGCCGCCTCGATGGCGTCGCTCCAGGCGTCGACGTCGGCTGGTCCCTCGGTGGTGACCGTGGCGATCCCGGTCGCGAAGTTGACCTGGGCGTCGACGACACCCGGTTGCTTCTGCAGGGCACGCTGGACCCGAGCGGAGCACGAGCCGCAGGTCATCCCGTCCACCTGGAGGGTGTGCTTGGTGGGTTCGGGTTCGGTCGATTCGGGATTGGGGACGAGCAGCGTGTAGCCGGCCTTGTCCACGGCGGCACGCAGCTGTTCCAGATCGACCGCGCCATCGACACGGATGCGGGCGTTGGCGGTGGCGAAGTTGACCTCGGCGTCCGCGACGCCGGGCTGCTTGGACAGGGTCTTCTGGACCCGTGCCGAGCACGAGCCGCAGGTCATCCCCTCCACGGGGAGGTCCAGCTGTTGGGCCGAGGTGTCGGTGGCCACGGGTTCTCCTTGGGCAGTCGCTCGTCGAGAGGTTCAGCGTTTTACAAGGCGTTGTGCCGCGCGCTGGCCTCGGCGGTCATCCGCTGGATGCGGCGCACCGACCCTGCTATGGGCTCGAGAAGTGCGCGGTACCGGCTCCTGGCGCTCGCGGAGTCACGCACCGGCCGCTCCTCTTGATCGACGGTCCCTAGGGTAGGGGGGTACTCGAGCGTCGCGACTTGGGCCGGTCGGGGAAGCGCGCTAGGCATGGTCATCGGACGGTGATCTGCATTTCCATACCGGCCTGACGGTGGCCAGGGACGGCGCAGTAGGCGAGGTAGGTGCCGGCTTCCTCGAACACGATGCCGCCGGTCGTCTCCTCGCCGGCGTCCGCGGCGATGTGGAAGTCGATCTCGTCGATCGTCAGGTCGTGGAGGATGTCGACCGAGTGGAGGGTGAGGTTGTGTTCCTCGCCGATGGCGAACTCCAGAGACGCGGGCTCGAAGGCCATCGCGTCGGCGGTGATCCGTGTCTCCGGCGCACCGTCGATCGCCGGTGTGTCGTCGCCGTGGTCGTGCATCACGTCGTGCATCTCCTCGACCGATCCTCCGTGGCCAGCAGGCATGTTGTGCTCGGCCACCTCGAAGTAGCTGCAGCCAGACACGAGCAGGAGGGCGAGGACGAAGGTGGGGGCAAAGGTGGAGGGGAGGGACATCCCGGAGCCTTCCTGGCTGTTACTGGGTCGATGCACGTCGTGGCGATGAGTGTCGTGGCCTTTCGTGGTCCTAGGGGCGTCGCAGCGAGCAGTTGCGGTCGAGAACGACGATGGCCGTCGATGCACCCATGTGGACGACACCGAGTGCCATCGGTAGGACAGATCCGATCGGCGTCAGGGCACCGGCAGCCATTCCAGGTGGATAGCGGCCAGATCGTCGGCCTCGGCCCGCCGAAGCGTCGAGCGTCCTGCCGAAGGTCGCCGCGAACAGCCGTCGGACGGGTGGCCGCACCACCGGGCCGGCTCCTTGCCGACCGACTCGTGCGTGGCGTCGTTGTCGCTAGCCTGCTGGGCGTCGCTGGCGATCGCCACCTCGACGTCCATGTCTCCGGTAGGGCCGCGTCGACGTCGACGTGCGTGCCGCCGGTTGACCCTGCTCGACTCGCAGAACGGAGCGGCGCCGCCCACGATGGAAGCGGAGACAGCGAAGTGAACGCCGGCACCGCGTTGCCACCGTGACGGCCGAGAGCAGCATCGCCATGTCCTTCGTGGTGTGCCGCACCGTGACTGGCGTCGTGTGCGGCGATGCTCGGCGCTCCATGGGTCCTCGGCTCCATCGGCGCCGGGCGTTGGCCTACGCGCTGGGGGCGTATCCCGCTTCGGTCAAGGTCTCGGTGATGGCGTCGACGGCGATCACCGTCGGGTCGTAGGTGACGGTCGTCTGCTTCGTGTCTAGGTTCAGGACTGCGGACTCGACCCCGTCGACGTGCTCGAACGCCTCGGCGATGTTGGCCTTGCAGCCCCCGCAGGATGCGGACGGGGTGCGTAGTGCGATGGTTTCCATGAGGGTTTCCTAGTCACGTTTGAAATTATAGGATACCCCGGTAGGGTATTAGTCTGATAACCATAGCTTACCTGGGTTTATTGTCAAGGGTGCAGTCCTCGCGTCCTCGCGGACGTCCGATATCGGTGCTGGGACCCGTCGTGGACGCTCCCAGACAGATACGGATCGATCCGGTCCGGATCTGGGCATAGCCCTCGCGACCGCCGGTAGGAGCGACCGCCCCTCCTCGTGGGCCTTGTTCGGCGCGGTCACTCCTCGCACCGAGGTCGCCAGGAGAGCAACGTCCATCAACCACGCCGCGACGCGGGTGGTGGGCCCATGGGCGCCGGATACCGACGGGTGGTGACGTCCCTGCTCGCCGTCGACTCTCCGCTGGGCCCCCGTGCTTCGGCTGGCGAGATCCTCTGGCCTCCTCCGGGGGACGCCCCGGTGAGGCCCGCGCTACGGTCTTGGGCAAGCCGGCCGCGCCGGCGGCAGGAGGGACCCGAGGATCGAAGGGATCCAGATGACAGCTGCCCGAGCCCCTCTCGGCCACCTCGACGTCGCGCCGGACGCGGGGCGGCCGATCGCGGATACGTGGAGGGCGACGGTGCAAAACGGACGACGATGAACCGTCAGGTCGAGGTCGACGGCGCGGCGCTGGTCGGGACGCTTCAACCCGCCTGCGGCGGGGCCGTGCCTGGTGCGGTGGCGCTCCTTCTTGGCGGAACGTTCTCGGATCTGCGCGATGCCGACCCCGATCCGCAGGTCCGTCCGGGGGTGCCGAGCCACCGGATGTACCGCCGGCTGGCCGAGGGACTCGCGGAGGCCGGCATCGCCTCGTTCCGGTTCGACCGGCGGGGCTGCGGGGAGAGCACCGGCGAGCGGGGGCAGGGCCGTGGCCGCGAGATCGACGACGCTGCGGCGGACTAGCGGTGGCTCCAGACACAGCCTGAGTGTGACGGCCGCGTTATCGCCGTCGGGGAGAACGCAGGCGCCTACGTGTTGTGCCGACTGGTCGCGAGAGGGCTTCACCCAGAGGTCGCGGTCCTCCAGGGCGCGTTGCACCGTTCCATCGAAGGACTGTTGCGCTGCAACCTGGAGCAGGCAGCCTGGTACGTGCGGAGCAGCCCTGCTGCCGGGGTCTGGGTCCGTGCCAACGCACCGCAGGTCCACGCGGAGGTGCAGCTGTGGCCGTCGATCGAGGCGGCACTGGCACGAGGCAGGTCCGACGTGCACGGCGTCGTCGACAGCGAACCTGTCGTTCGCGACCTCTCGGGACTCGCCTACGACCTCGCATGGCCGCCGGCCGACCAGTTCGCGCATTTCCGCTGCCCGGTGCTTGTCCTCCACGGAGCCGAGGACATGAACGTGCCGGTCGACGACGCATTCTCCACGGTCCGCACGCTGTGGGCCAACGGCAACCGTAGCGTCGACCTCCGCATCGTCTCCGGCGCCGACCACTCCTTCCAGCAGCTCGCGCCCGATCCCGTCGAGCGGATCCGCGAACGGCTCACGCTGGCCTCCTTCGCGCGGCCATTCCACCCTGCCTACCCTCGCGTCGTGGTCGATCACCACGCCGGTTGGGCGCGTTCCGTCACCTGATAGCGACCAGCGGCTACCTGCGAATCGCTCTCAGCGCCGGCTCGCAAGCCACGGTTACCCTCGGTGCATTCTCGATCCATGCCCGGATCGTGTCGCGAAGAGCCAGGAGGTCGCTCCCGTGTCCGATGAGCGCTCGACCACGCCCCCGGCGAGGCACGACCACCACGACCACGGCGAAGACAGCCACTCGGACACGCACGGGCACGACCACCACGACCACGGCGAAGACAGCCACTCAGACACGCACGGGCACGACCACGAGGACGATCACGGCCACGATCACGACCACGATCAAGACCACGGGTTCTGGAGTTCGATCAAGCACTTCTTCGCGCCGCATAGCCACGACGTGAGCGACTCGATCGACAGTGCGCTCGAGGACAGCCAGCTTGGCGAGCGGATTACGAAACAGACCCTGGCCATCAAGGTGGCCGGCGCGGCGATCCAGCTCGCGATCGTCGCCATCAGCGGCTCGCTGGCGCTGATGGCGGACATGATCCACAGTTTCGCGGACGCGTCGACGACGATCCCGCTGTGGATCGCCTTCGTGATGGGCCGTCGCAAGGCGACCAGCCGGTTCCCCTACGGCTACCGGCGCGCTGAGGATCTCGTCGGGATCTTCATCATCCTGGTGATCATCTCCACCGCGGGCATGGTGATCTGGGAGTCGTACCAGCGGCTGCTCGAACCGCAGGAGATCCTCCACGTGCCGTGGATCTCCGCCGCTGCTGTTGTCGGCATCGTGGTCAACGAGTGGGTCGCTCGCCTGCGCATACGGGTGGGACGCAAGATCGGATCGTCGGCGTTGATCGCCGATGGCCTGCATGCTCGAACCGACACGCTCTCCTCTGGCGCGGTTCTGATCGCGGTCGCCGGCATCGCGCTCGGTTACCCGATTGTTGACTCCATCGTTGGCTTCCTTGTCGCGGCGATCATCCTGTGGATGATGAAGGACACCGCACTGCAGATTTTCCGTCGGCTCATGGACGGCGTCGAGCCTGGCACGATCGACCAGATCGGCACCATCAGCGGGGAGGTGGACGGTGTTGAGAACGTCGATGTGGTCCGTGCGCGTTGGGCGGGGCACCGCAAGATGGTCGAGGTCATTGTCTCTGTGAACCCGAGCCACAGCGTCGCTGAGGGCCACGACATCGCCGAGCACGTTCGCCACCAAGTTCTCCACCAGGCAGACCACGTCTACGACGTCCTGGTGCACGTCAACCCTGCGGTCGGCGATGGCCATGATCCGCATGAACTCACGCGCCACCACGGGGTTGCCGACTGACCCTCGGGAGGCGGCCGATGGCGGGGTAGCCTCGGTGAGCATGGAGCCAGCGAGGAGAGCCGACCTCGAACATGAGCTGCGGGCCCGGGGCTACCGGGTCACGTCGACCCGTCGCGCGGTGTGGGATGTGCTCCGGTTCGCTCACCGGCACCTGACCGCTTACGAGATCGTGGCTCGCACCGACGCGGCGGGACGCCGCGTCGACCTGGCCTCGGTCTATCGCACGCTCGACCTGCTGGAGGACCTCGGGCTTGCTCGCCGTAGCCGGTTACTGCGGTCAGAGGCCGACAGCTGGGAGGTGGCCCATGCCGACGAACACTTCCACATGGAGTGCATCCACTGCGGGGACGTCGACCACCACGTCGGGGCGCTGGTCGCCGTCATTGAGGACCACCTCGGGAAGGACCACGGTTTCGACGTCTACGAGGTGGAGCTCCGCGTTGCCGGCCGGTGTGCGACGTGCCGTGAGCCGCGTGCGTCCGGCCGGCGTGCTTGACCTGCAGACGTCTGACCTGGGCGCAGTCGTGTTGCGCTCGCGCAGTAGCGCGGCGCGATGACCGCCTGCGGTCGGCGGCCGCCTCGACCGCAACGCCGGGGGCAGCGTCGTGGTCGAGGCGACCGGTCCTAGGGGCGCGGCTGCTCAGTCGCTGGCCGGTTCGCCTTGCGCCGACTCATCAGCACGGCGCCGATGTTCAGGACCGCGAGGACGGCCACGATGATGATGAGGATCGTCATCGCCCCACCGCCGGCACCGTCATCGTCGGGGGCAGCAGTCTCGTCGAGGTCCTCGCCTGCGGTCTTCTCGCCGTCCGGGTTGTCCGGCTCCTCGCCCTCGGCAGCACCCGGGTCGTCTTGGCTTGACACGCCGCCGGCGTAGCCGGGGATGAACGACAACTTGGTGATGATGCCATGGCCGGCCTGGACGGTCCATCCGTCGTAGACGGCGGGGTCGTAGGCATTGGTCACTTGGTACTGAGTTAGCGCTCGCGGCGGGTGCTTGACCTTGGATGGCACGGCTGTGACTCTTGTTGCCGATGTCTTCTACTGTTGTGGGTGCGGTCGTGGGCTCGTCGGTGGACGAGGTCAGTGTTCTGCGTGGTCAGCTTGCCTGGGCGCGTGAGCGCATCGAGAC
>SKSM01000334.1 GCA_007122985.1 Nitriliruptoraceae bacterium
TCGGCTCGTCACGCACGACCGTGTTGCCGCGATTACGGCCACGGCCAAGGGTCGGGCAGTCCTGGTGCGGTCCCCGCAGCCGGACGTGCTGGCCACGGCGTTGCGCGCTGCCGGAGCTGTCGTCGACCCGGGCAGCGACGGTGAGCTGCTCGTGCGGTCGGTCGACACTCCGACGATCGCTCGGGTGGCACTGCGCGAGGGCGTGGAGGTGCACGAGCTCACGCCCCGTTCAGCCAGCCTCGAGGAGGCGTTCCTCGAGCTCACTGACGAGACCACCGCGATCGAGGCCGCCGTCACCTCGACTCCGATCTGATTCGGGCCCGCCGCCACGATCGAGCCGTACGCACACGACCACACCAAGGACCCGACATGCGCTCCCAGATCCGCTCGGAACTGCTCAAGCTCACGACCGTTCGCACCAGCCTGTACTTCGCCCTGGCCGCTGTGGTGTTCGTCGGCGGGATGGTCTCGATCCAGGCCATCACCGCCGGCAGCGAGTTCATGGGTCCGCTCAGCGAGGAGCCGACCCAGCGGTCGCTGTACCTCACCGCCAGCGCTGCACCCCTGATCGCCATCGTGTTCGGCTGTCTCGGGGTCACCTCCGAACTGCGACACCACACCATCGTCCCGACCCTGCTGTTCGAGGCCGGTCGCGTCCGCGTGCTCGCAGCCAAGGCCGCGGCGACGCTCGTCGCCGGTGCCGGGTTGGGCGCCATCGCCGTGGTTGTCGGCGTGGCGTTGACCACACTGATCCTTGCCGCCACCAACACCCCAGTGCTGGTGGGCGTCGGACCAGTCGCTGCGACGACCGTCGGCACGGTCGGAGCCTCGGCGCTCGGCAGTCTCTTCGGACTCGGCATCGGAGGCCTGGTGCGCAACCAGGCGATGGCCGTCGGAGCCGTGCTGATCCTGCTGCTGGCGCTCGAGCCGCTGGTGGTCTCACTGCTTCCGAACGTCGGACCGTGGCTGCCCTCGAGCCTCGTGACCGTCATCGCCGAAGGCCAGCCCGGCTCCGAGGTGGCCCTGTGGCTCGCTGCGTCGGTGCTCGCCACCTACGCGAGCGTGGTGACGGCCGGGGCCGCACTGGCGCTGCGACGGGCCGACGTCACCTGAAGGACGGTCCGGTCACGGTGGCTTCGGAAGGGCCGAAGGGCCCTCCGAAGCCGCCGCACGTGATGGCAGCCTTGGTGGGCGTCCGAACCGGAGCCACACGAGGGGCTAGGCATGCGGGTACTGACGTGGGTGCTGGTGATCGTCGCGGCCGGCCTCGCGTCGCAGCTGCCACTACGCATCTCGACATCGGCATGGCAGGCACACCTGCCCAAGGGGGCCGCCCAGACCCTGTCGTCCTACCTCGTGCTTGCAGGCGTCGGTGGCGCCGCGCTTGCGGGCGTGGCCCTGCTGCGGCAGCCGTCGGTCGGCATGGCGGTCGCAGGGCTGGTCGGGCTCGGCGCGGCGGCCATCGCGGGCAGCTACATCCAGCAGATCCGCCTGGCGGACGACGCGTTGCGTTCGGCGTTCGGATCCGGCTGGGAGGCGACGATCCCGACCGATCGTCGTGATGCGATGTTGTCGGATCGATGGCGTTGGGCACTCCCTCGTGGACCAGACCCCCGGCACGATCCCGACGTCGTCTATGCACGGCTGCCTGACGGACGTGAACTGCTGGCCGACGTGTGGCGCCCGAACCCGCAGGTCGCACCGTCGGGGCTCGCACTGGTCTACGTGCACGGTGGCTACTATCAGCTGCTCGACAAGGACAGCGGGACCCGCCCCCTCTTCCGTCACCTGACCCGGCAGGGGCACGTCGTCGTCGACCTCGGCTACCGGCTCGTCGACGAGACCGACATCGTCGGGATGGTCGGCGACGTCAAGCGGGGCATCGCCTGGATCAAGGACCATGCCCGCTCCTTGGACGTCGACCCTGAGCGGGTGGTGGTCGCTGGCGCGTCCTCCGGCGGGAACCTCGCGTTGCTCGCCGCCTACACGCCAGGCCACCCGCTGCTGACCCCCGACGGCCTCGTGTCGGACACCTCCGTGCGGGCTGTCGTCTCCTACTACGGAGTGCATGATTTCCCGGTCTTCGCCCAACTTCCCGGTGACGACGACCTCTTGTCGCGACTGCTCGGCGACAGCTACGAGCGGGCACCCGGGCGCTACGAGCTCGGCTCGCCGGTGCACCACGTCAGCGACACGGCGCCGACGACACTCCTCGTCCAAGGGCTGCATGACCAGCCGCACCTGATCGATGCGGGCCGAGATCTCGCAGCCGCGCTCGACGGGGCCGGCGTGCGTGTCGCCAATGTCGAGCTTCCCGCCACCGATCATGCCTTCGATCTGATCCTGGGCCAGGTCTCGGCACCAGGCATGGCTGCGCTCTACGACCTCGAGCGCTTTCTCGCGGTCGTGGCCCACGAGTCCCGGACCTCGACGAGCTGAGCGGTTGCTCCACCGGACAGCACGCGCGGACCGAGGTCCTCGCGTACGGTGCCGCCATGACCGATGCATCTCTGGCGCAGAGCGAGCTGGCTGCGGGTCGAGCCGCGTTGTCGCGGGGGGCGTGGCTGGAGGCGCATCGCTGCTTCGAACACGCCCTGTCGGCCGGTGAGACGCCGGACGCGCTCGAAGGGCTGAGCTGGGCGGCGTGGTGGCTGGAGGACGTGGAAGCCTGCCTCGACGCACGTGAGCGCGCCTACCGCCGATACCGGGACGTCGGGGACGAGTGCGGTGCGGCCAGGATGGCGTTGTGGCTTGGCGACGACCACGTCGAGTTCCGCGGCGCACACGCTGTGGCCGGAGGCTGGTTCCGACGTGCCTCGCGCATCCTCGACACGCTCCCCGACTGTCCGGAGCACGGCTGGCTCGCGGTCTTCGAGGCTCACGCCGCCCTCGGTCGTCACGATCTCGACGAGGCGGTGCGTCTGGCCGGGCAGGCGCGGCAGTGCGGCCGTCGTCACGGCGCGGTGGATCTCGAGATGTTCGCCCTCGCCAGCGAGGGCGTCATCCGCATCGAACGCGACGACGTCGCCGAGGGGATGCGGTACCTGGACGAGGCGGCGGCGTCCGCGCTCAGCGGTGAGTACGAGAATCTCGCGTCCGCCGCCTGGACCTGCTGCCTGCTGATGTCGTCCTGCGAGCGGGTGCGCGACGTCGATCGCGGCGCACAGTGGTGTCAGCAGATCGGGGAGTTCAGCCGGCGGATGGACGCGACCTTCCTGCGGGGCGTGTGCCGCGCGCACTACGGCACGATCCAGGTGTGGAAGGGCAGCTGGGACGAGGCCGAGCTCGAGCTCGTCGAGGCGCTCGGCGAGCTGTCGGAGAACCGGCCGACCTGGCGCTCGGAGGCCGTGGTACGGCTGGGCCATCTGCGTCGCGGACAAGGTCGGCACGACGAAGCGCAGGCGTTGTTCGAGCAGGCCTCCGACCACCCGCTGGCACTGCAGGGGATGGCTGCGCTCCGGCTCGATCACGACGACCCTGCAGCGGCCCGTGACCTGCTCGAGCGGGCGATGCGCCGGATCCCGCACCGGAGCAGGGCCGGACGAGCCCAGGCACTGGAGTTGCTGCTCCGCGCGGACGTGGCGCTGGGGGACGCACGCTCGGCGCAGCTGCGACTCGAGGAGCTCAGGGCGGCCGCTGCCGTGGCAGGGACGCCGGCACTCTCGGCGATGCTCGAGCTCTGCGAGGGTCTGGTTGCTGCGAGCACCGGTCAGCACGACCTCGCGTGTGACCATTTCGAGGACGCCGCCGATCGGTTGGGGCACACAGGTGCGCCCGTCGATGCCGCCCGCGCGCGGCTTCACCTGGCTGTCTCCCTGCTCGAGCTCGGTCGCCGGGAGGCGGCTGAGCGCGAGGTCCGCCTGGCTCACTTTGATCTCAGCGGCATCGACGCCGTTGCCGAGCGGGCGCAGGCGCAGCGGCTGCTGGAGCGGCTCGCCGCGGACGACCGCGCGTCGGGGGGACGGGACGGGATCCTGACGGATCGCCAGGTGGAGGTGCTCAGTCTCGTTGCCGACGGGCTGTCGGACCATGAGATCGCCGAACGGCTCGTGCTCAGCCATCACACCGTGCATCGCCACATCGCCAACATCTACACCCGTCTCGGCTGCTCCTCACGCGCGGCCGCCGTGGCGGCGGCCAGCCGGATGGGACTGCTGTAGGCACCAGGTTCGCTGCTGGCGGCATGGCCCGCTCAGGCCATGCCGACGGGCCGTGCAGGTTGGCCTCACCAGGCGAAGTCGGCCGGTCAGCTGGGCTCGATACTGGTGTCATCCCACCGACAGACCGGAACAGACAGGACAGGGGACGAGCCATGCAGCAGCTACTCGAGTTCAAGCAGTCGGCCCGCACCACGTGGGCCACCGGCGACTACGACGCCATGATGCGGCAGGAGCAGCTCTACGGCGTCGGTGTCGAACTGGTCCAGCGGCTCGGCATCGGACGCGATGAGACGGTGCTCGACGTCGCCTGCGGTACCGGCAACGCGGCCATCCCGGCTGCTGAGGCCGGCGCCCGGGTCACCGGCGTCGATCTGACACCCGAGATGCTCGCGACCGCGCGACGCCGTGCCGCCAGCGCGGACGTCGAGGTGGCATGGACCGAAGGCGACGCGGAGGACCTGCCGTTCGACGACGACAGCTTCGACGTGGTGGTGTCGACCTTCGGATGCATGTTCGCGCCCCGACACGAGGTCGTGGCCGACGAGATCGCACGAGTCCTGCGGCCCGGCGGTCGGCTCGGTGTCGCCAGCTGGACCCCGCAGGGAGCGTTCGGTGAGTTCTTCCGTACGGTCGGCGCGCACCTGCCGCCAAGCCCCGACTATGTCGACCCGCCGCCGTTGTGGGGCGACGAGCAGCACGTGACCGAGCTGTTCGAGGGAACCGGCATCCGCCTGGACTTCGCTCGGGAGGCCTGGGAGATCGGCCATGACTCCCTCCAGGCCGCGGTCGAGTGCTACACGACCGCGCTCGGACCGGTCGTCGAGGCGCGCCAGCTCTCCGAGTCCGAGGGCGCCTGGCCGCAGCTGCGCGATGACCTGCTCGAGCTGTTCCGGCGGCACGACACCTCAGACGACGATCGACTCGTCTTCCCTGCCGAGTACCTGGTCGTCGTCGGTCATGCGCAGTGAGCAGGCGTCGGTGCACGGGTCCGGAATCGCGCTCCCGGGCAGGTTGAGGCACGCTGTGCCGACCGGGCGAGGAGGGGTGGTTGCGGTTGCGGGCCGGCGTGGTCGCGGTCGTCGGCGCTGGCGTGCTTCTGACCGCGTGCGGCGACGACCAACCCGAAGCGGAGGTCGACCTCTCGCGAGGCGAGGAGCTCTACGACCGCCACTGTGTGGCCTGCCACGGTGGCGCCACCGGCGGCTCCATCGACGACATCCCGCCGCGCCACAACGCCGAGGGGCACACCTGGCACCACGCCGACTGCGACCTGATCGACATGGTGCTCGACGGCCTGCCGCAGCGGGAGGGCCACCCGCAGATGCCCGGCTTCGAAGACGAGCTCTCCGAAGCGGAGGTCGAGGCGATCCTCGCCTACATCAAGACCTGGTGGGATGCCGAGCAGCGCGAGGTCCAGGCGGAGATCACCGCCCAGCGGTGCAACGGTGACTGACCGCCGCCGCGTCGGTACCGGGCGGAGGGCTACGGCCAAGTAGGGTCCTCTCAGGCGGACGAACGGGAGCCCATGGCTGAGCCTCGACCCGGTCAGCTGCCGAGCGGGGAGCCGGAACCACAGCTCGGTGGAGGCACGGAGCCGAGGCGCGTCGGGCGCCGCGCCAGGATCGCCCGCTGGCTCGGCCCCGCAGCCGCCATCGCGACCTATGCCCTGGTGCCCGTGGGCGAGGACGCGCTGACCGAGGGCGGGCGGGCCACCGCCGCGGTCGCGGTGCTCATGGCCGTGTGGTGGGTGGGCGAGACGCTGCCGCTGGCTGTCACCTCGCTGCTGCCGATCGTGCTGCTGCCGCTGACCGGGGCGTTGGAGCTCGAGGAGACCACCGCCGCCTACGGCAATCCGCTGCTGTTTCTGTTCCTGGGCGGGTTCATCCTGGCGCTTGCGATGCAGCGGTGGGGGCTGCACCGCCGGGTCGCGCTGTTGACGATCCGCGCGGTGGGGACCCAGCCGCGGCGGATGGTCGGCGGGTTCATGCTGGCCAGCGCCGGACTGTCGATGTGGGTCAGCAACACCGCGACCACGGTGATGATGCTCCCGATCGGTGTGTCGGTGGTCGCGCTCGTGGCCACACGTGTCGGTACCGGGCGGATCGCTTCGCAGCAGACGGCAGGGCAGCCGGGTGCTGCATCCGGGTCGGGTCCGGACGTGCGCCCCGGCGAGCCCATCTCCGAGCAGAGCCCCACCCCCAACCTCGCCGTCGGGTTGATGCTCGGCATCGCCTACGCCGCGAGCATCGGCTCGGTCGCCACGCTGATCGGCACACCGCCCAACACCTTCCTGGCGGGCTTCTTGCTGCAGACCTACGACATCGACCTCGGCTTCGGCCGGTGGATGCTGATGGGCCTGCCGCTCGCACTGGTGTTCCTGACGCTCGCCTGGCTGGTGATCACCCGCTGGCTCTACCCGCCGGAGGTCGACGACATCCCCGGTGGGGCCCAGTTGATCGACGACGAACTCGCCGAACTCGGGCCGGTCGGCCCGGGCGAGCGCAACGTGCTGATCGTGTTCGTGCTGATGGCCACGCTGTGGATCGGACGCTCGCCGCTCCAGGACCTGTTCGAGGGAACGCGGCTGGCCGCCATCGACGACGCGATCATCGCGATCGGCGGCGCGGTGCTGCTGTTCGCCCTGCCGGTCCGTGCCCGCGAGGGCCTGTTCACCATGGACTGGGAGACCGCCAAGCAGGTGCCCTGGGGCGTGCTGCTGCTGTTCGGCGGCGGCCTCGCGCTGGCGGCCGCGGTCACCGAGAACGGGGTCGACCTCTTCGTCGGTGCGGTCATCGCCCAGCTGACGGCGGTGCCTCTGGCCGTGCTGGTCGCGGTGGTGGTCGTGTCGGTGATCCTGCTCACCGAGCTCACCAGCAACACCGCGACGACCGCGGCGCTGGTGCCCGTGGTCGCCGGAGCAGCGATCCTGCTGGATCTCGATCCACTGACCCTCGCGGTCCCGGCCGCGCTCGCCGCCAGCTGTGCGTTCATGCTGCCGGTGGCCACCCCGCCCAACGCGATCGTGTTCGGCTCCGGCCACGTGACCATTCCGCAGATGGTGCGCGCCGGGGTGGTGCTCAACGTGGTCGGCTCGGTGCTGATCGTCGCGACGGTGATGACGCTGATGCCGGTCGTGTTCGGCACCTGAACGGGCGCGGCCCGGCGCCGTCGTGGTCGCCGGGCCGCGTTGGACCGTCCGGTCAGCGTGCGGTCAGGTGATCGAAGCGCGGTAGATGGAGTCGATCGCGGTGTCGAGCACGGCGTTGAACTCCTCGTCGCTCTGGTCGGCCGACAGTTCGCCGATCAGCGCCCGGGAGAAGCTCGCGATCAGGCCCGGGTTGCGGCTGAGCCGCTCGTTGGCCTCTTCGCGGGAGTAGCCGCCGGACAGGGCCACGATCCGCAGCACGGCGGGGTGCTCCATCAGCTGGGAATAGAAGCCGTCGACGCTGGGGATCGTCAGCTTCAGCATGATCTGCTGATCGTCGGGCAGCGTGTCGAGGTGGCTGGCGATGCCGTCACGAAGCCGCTTCTCGGCCGCTGCCTTGTCCGGACTGTGGATGTCCACCTCCGGTTCGAGGATCGGCACGAGCCCGGCGGCGAGGACCTGCCGGCCGACCTCGAACTGCTGCTCGACGACGTCGTCGATGCCGGTCGGGTCGTCACGCTTGACGACCGAGCGCTCCTTGGTGCCGAAGACGTTGTTGGCGCTAGCGCGCTCGAGGAGGTCGTCCAAACCCGGGATGGGCTTCATCAGCTGCACCCCGTCGGCCTCGTCGGCGAGCCCCTTGTCGATCTTGAGGAACGGCACCACCTGCTTGGTCTCCCACAGGTACTGGGCGGTGGGCATGCCCTCGACCTGCCGGTCCATGGTGCCCTCGAACAGGATGGCGCCGAGGATCCGATCGCCGCCGAATGCCGGGCTGGTCATGATGCGGGTACGCATCTGGTGGACCAGGTCGAACATCTCCTCGTCGCTTGCGTAGGCCGACTCGGGGACGCCGTACTGCGCCAGGGCTTTCGGTGTGCTGCCGCCGCTCTGGTCGAGCGCGGCGAGGAACCCCTTGCCGGTGGCGATCTTGTCGCGCATGTCATCGTTCATGGCGTCTACCTCGACTCATCGCTGATGGTGGTGCGGGGTCTGGGGCGCTGCGGGCCGGTGACCGGCGGGCGAGAGGTCACTCGCAAGCTCACCCCAGCGTATGCCGGCTCGTGCGCGACTTCTGCCGACGAGCGGCACCACGGGCGCGACCCTGATGCCGCTGCTGCAGCGCGGCGCCGCACCCGACGGGTGCGGCGCCGCGGAGGAGAGCTCGGTCAGACGGACCTGGCGTCCTCCTTCTTCTGGAGTGCGGTGACCTGCGACTGGACATCCCGGATCCCGAGCCCGATCAGGACGAACAGCACCCCCATGCCCAGTGCCATCGCCGAGACGCCGAAGGCGAGCACGGAGGTGAACAGCGATGCCTGGAGGAACGATGCGTTCTGGGCGGTGGCCCGTCGCTCGTCCTCACGGTCGAGCTCCGCATAGGTCTGGCCGTCGGTGATCTCGAGCACGTTGCGGTCGATGGTCCTGGCCTGGCAGAAGGCCGTGAACGGGCCGGTCACGTCACGATCTGCCAGGCAGACCGCGTCGTCCGGGGTGGTGATGCGCTGGTCGGCCAGCGTCGAGCTGACCATCGTCCACGTGCCGATGCTGCCGATGATCAGCAGGATGCCGAGGACCAGGGAGCCGATCGATGCGAGCTTGCGGGTGTCCATGTGCGGGTCTCCTCAGGGTCGCTCGACCTCGACGGACGTCGAGGTGGAGCAGGTGTGCGGTTGGTGGCGTCGTTCGGAGCCGTCGCCTGGATCCGGGGAGGCCCTGGGTGCGCGGCGGCCTCCGTGACGTCACGGTGAACGATGCCCGGTGCTGGGGCGCGCAGGCAGGTGTCGCTGGCCCCGACCTGCGAGGAGGAAGGACACGAACCTCTGGGGACCAATGGCCCCAGCCGGCGGTGCGGGACGCTATCCAAGAGTCGGTGGTCACACAGCAGCGCGACCGCCGGGGAAGCGGCGGTCGCGCGTGGTGCATCGTCAGTGGTGGGTGAGGCCGTTCACCCGGCTGAAGTCAGCTGGCCTGCTCTTCGAGCTGGCGGTGCACCTCGTCCATGTCGAGTGCCTTGATCTGGCCGATCAGGTCCTCGAGCGCGGCACCGGGCAGCGCACCGGCCTGGTTGAAGATCAGCACGTTGTCACGGAAGGCCATCA
>SKSM01000023.1 GCA_007122985.1 Nitriliruptoraceae bacterium
CCCACCGCGTCGAGGCGATGTGCGACGGGTTCCTGACCAACCCGGTGATCGAGTCGTACCGGTGGCGTGTCATCGACGAGGACGAGCGCGCCGACGCCTGAGCTGCGGTCGAGGCGGCGCTTTCGATCCTCCGCCGAGGTGACATGTCCGACGAGCACCACCCCGCACGCCGAACGGCCCCGGAGCCGTCACTGCCGCCGATGCAGGATGACGGCCTGCCGACGCTGCCGACCGGGGAGCCGGTGCTGGCCCGGTGGTTCGTGATCGCGATGCTCATGCTGGCCCCGGTCACCATCGGCGTGACCGTCTGGGCGTTCCTCTCGATCGACCGTGACGAGCTGAGCGCAGCCGAGCGTCGACCGGCCGGCGGGCCCGAGGTCACCATCGACCGTGGGGCGGCCCAGCTCGCCGAGACCACCGAGGTGGAGCCGGGCCCCGGTTGCGGCCAGGCGGTCCGGCTGGTCGGTGACAGCGGTTCACGGGCCGCGTCGCGGGTGGCCCTGGCGGCCGCCTGTGGCCTGCTCGACAGCGGAGACTTCCCCGAGGCGCGTGCGGGTCTGGTGGAGTGGATCGCGGCGGACGGGCAGCTGCGAATCGCCACCTTCGAGCTCTCCGGTGTCGAGTCGTCGGCACGGACCGAGGACGGCCGGGTGGTGATCGAGCTCAACGCGAAGTTCCAGTTCGAGGACGCGCGTCAGGCCGCCCCCGCACTGCTGCACCAACTGGTGCTCATCGGCGACGATCGGTGGCCCGGAGCGCCGGTGGGCGTGACCACCGAGCTCGCCGCCGCCGAGGCGCAGCAAGCCGCCTGCCGACGGTTGGACGTCCCGGAGGACGAGATCCCGCGCGGCTGCCACGACGTCGACGAGCTGCTGGCGATGGACGACCCCGCCGGGGCGCTGCTGGAGGTCGGCTTCCGAGACGACCGGTGAGCGCGGCCGGCTAGGTTGGCGCTGTCCGTGCGCGGCCGTCTTCGTCCGCGCCGCGTCCGCCGTCACTACCGGAGGAGACCGTCGTGCACGTCGGTGTCGTGACCTTCCCCGGGTCCCTGGACGACCGGGACGCAGCCCGTGCGGTCGAGCGGTGCGGTGCACGTCCCGTCGCCCTGTGGCACGCCGATACCGACCTGCGGGGGGTCGACGCGGTGATCCTGCCGGGCGGGTTCTCCTACGGCGACTACCTGCGGGCGGGCGCCGTGGCCCACCGCGCGCCCGTGGTGGCCGCGATCGCGGCGTTCGCCGCCGACGGAGGCCCGGTGCTCGGCATCTGCAATGGCTTTCAGGTGCTGTGCGAGGCGGGCCTGCTCCCCGGTGCGCTGCTGCGCAACGCCGGGCTGAGCTTCGTCTGCCGCGACGTGCCCCTGGTCGTCGAGCGCTCCACGACCCCCTGGACCTGCCACTACTCGCAGGGCCGCACCATCGTGGTGCCGGTCAAGCACGGCGAGGGCCGGTACTACGCGGACACGCGAACCCTCGACGCCCTGGAGGACGAGGGCCGGGTGGTCTTGCGCTACGCGGAGGGCCACGACCCCAACGGCTCGGCACGACGGATCGCCGGCATCGCCAACGAGCGTGGCAACGTCGTGGGGGTCATGCCCCACCCGGAGCACGCCGTGGACCCGGCCCTTGCCGGCGGGATGGACGGCCGCGGCTTCTTCACCAGCGTGCTGAGCGCGGCGTCCCTCGCGCGCTGACGCGTCCGGCCCACCCGCGCAGGCGCTCAGCCGAGCTTGGCCAGCAGATCGGTGTGCTCGGTCCGGCGTCGCTGGCTGCGCAGATGCGCGAACAGCCAGAAATGCGCGAGGATCCCGGCGCCCATGACCCCGGCCGGGAACCACTGGCCCTGCACCGCGAGCAGGACGGCGGCAACGGCGGCGAAACCCACGAGCACGGCGCGCAGGATGTTGAGTGCGTCCATGGCAGCTCCGGCGGTGCGGGACGGGGCGGGGCCCTCGGGGTGGGGCCCTCGCTGGTCGGTGCGAAAGCCTACCCCCACACCGACACCGTGCGCCGGTTGGCACACCCGGGCCGGCGACCACCGGCCGGGGCCCCCTCGCGCGTTAGGCTCCCCGACGTCCCGGAGTGTGAGGCAAGACGCAGTGACCGATCCCGCGGCTTCCCCCCATCGTTCGGCGTCATCGGACGATGGCGCCGCTGGTTCGACTGCGTCCGCGACCGGATCGGTCGGGGAGTTCCCGCCCGAGGAGACGCTCACACCGCAGCACGCCCGTGAGCTCGGCCACGAGCTCGGGTTGCGCGGCGACGAGTACGACCGCATCGTGGCCACGCTCGGCCGCACCCCGACGGTGTCCGAGCTCGGCATGTACTCGGTGATGTGGTCGGAGCACTGCTCGTACAAGTCGTCCAAGCTCCACCTGCGGTCGCTGCCGACCGACGGCCCGCAGGTGCTCGCCGGCGTCGGGGAGAACGCCGGGGTCGTCGACGTCGGTGACGGTCTGGCGGTCAGCTTCAAGATCGAGAGCCACAACCACCCGAGCTTCGTCGAGCCCGTCCAGGGCGCGATGACCGGCGTCGGGGGGATCCTGCGCGACGTGTTCACCATGGGTGCCCGCCCGATCGCGGTGATGGATCCCCTGCGGTTCGGCGACCCGGGCGGGTGGGTCGACGGCACCGGCCGGGTCCGCCCGGCCGACCCGCTCCAGCGCCGGCTCGTCGACGGGGTCGTGCGCGGCGTCGGTGGCTACGGCAACTGTGTCGGCGTGCCCAACATCGGCGGTGAGACCGTCTTCGATGCGAGCTACGCCGCCAACCCGCTGGTCAACGTCCTGGCGATCGGGGTGCTGCGCCGGGACCACCTCCAACGGGCCCGTGCCGAGGCCCCCGGCCACCTCGCCGTCCTGCTGGGCTCGGCCACCGGCCGCGACGGCATCGGCGGCGCGTCGGTGCTCGCCAGCCAGGAGTTCGACGAGGGGCTCGACGACAAGCGCCCCAACGTGCAGGTCGGCGATCCGTTCGCGGAGAAGCGGCTGATCGAGTGCTGTCTGGAGCTCTACGAGCGACAGCTGCTCTCGGGGATCCAGGACATGGGCGCGGCCGGGATCGCCTGCTCGACCTCGGAGCTCGCCTCGGCGGCGTCGCTCGGCATGGTCGTCGACCTCGACCGTGTGGAGCTGCGCGAGCCGTCGATGGACAGCTGGGAGATCCTCTGCTCGGAGTCGCAGGAGCGCATGCTCGCGCTGGTCGACCCCGGCTCGCTGGAGGCGGTGACGGAGGTCGCGGCCCGCTGGGAGGTGCCCGCCCACGTGATCGGCGAGGTCGTCGCCGGCGATCAGCTCGAGCTGTGGCGCGACGGTCGGGTGGTCGGCCGGGTGCCGGCGCGCTCCCTGGCCGACGACGGGCCCGTCTACGACCGTCCGGCGACCCGGCCCGACTGGCTGGACGGCTACGCCGAGGTGGATGCGGAGTCGGTCGATCTCGGACACGTCGCAGCCCGGCGTGCGGCGGCGGTCCCGGGAGGTGCGGACGCGGCCAGCGACATCGACGCCTTCGTCCTGGGCTTCCTGCGGTCGCCGAACCTCGCCTCGACGCGGTGGATCACCGAGCAGTACGACCGCTACGTCCTGGGCGGCACCGTGCTCGGACCGGGCGCGGCGGACGCCGGTGTGGTCCGGCTGCCCGACTCGACCAGGGCGGTGGCCTGCGCCACCGACGGCCACGGTCGCTGGTGCGCGCTCGACCCGCGTGAGGGCGCCCGTCGGGTCGTGGCCGAGGCCGTGCGCAACGTTGCCTGCGTCGGCGCGCGGCCACTGGGGTCGACCAACTGCCTGAACTTCGGCAACCCCGAGCGTCCGGAGATCATGTGGCAGCTGATCGAGGCGATCGAGGGGCTCGGTGAGGCGTGCGCGGCGCTGGACGTGCCGGTCACCGGCGGCAACGTGTCGCTGTACAACGAGACCGCCGGCGCCGCGATCCACCCCACGCCCGTGGTCGGGGTGCTCGGTCTGATCGAGGACGCCGAAGACGCCGTGTCGTTGGCCTTCGAGGACGAGGGCGACGTGGTCTTCCTGGTGGGAGCGCCCACCGTCGATGGTCTGGCCGCCGGCGAGCTGCAGCACTTCCTGGACGCGCCGCTCGGGGGCACGCTGGCGCCGGTCGACCTCGAGCTCGAGGGGGCACTGGCCGAGGTGCTCAACCTCGCCGCCCACCAGCGGCTGCTGTCGTCGGCCCACGACGTCAGCGGCGGTGGGCTGATCACGACGCTGGCCGAGGGCTGCGCCGCCGGCGACATCGGCGTCGAGGTGACGCTCGAGCGTGACCTCACCCCGGCCCAGGCGCTGTTCAGCGAGTCCCCGGGCCGCGTCGTGGTCAGCCTGCCGTCGCGGCACGTCCGCGAGTTCGCGCAGCTGTGTGCGGACGCGCAGCTGCCGCTGACCGACATCGGCACGGTCGGTGGTGACCGGCTGCTGGTCCCCGGCCTGGTCGACCTGGCCGTCGACGAGGTCGTCGCGGCGTTGGAGGGCGGCCTGCCGGACGTGCTGGCCGGCTGAGCCGCGCGCCGACCGCCGCGGCGTCGTGGCCGGGATTGGGTCGGTGGCTGGGGCGGTTTGTCCGGTTGATCCGGACGAGGTGTCCCGGGGCCGGCCGGTGGCGGGGTGAGGGTTGGTCGTTGGGGCGGTTTGTCCGGTTGATCCGGACGAGGTGCCCCGGACGCGGACCGGGCTCAGGCGGTCGGGGGGTCGACCACCTCGACCGTGCCGTCGAGCCGGACGTAGACGGCCAGCACGTCGACGGCGTCGCCGAGCGCCGACGACAGCGCACGTGCCGAGGTGGCCAGGTGGCGGCGGTGGGTCGCCTCGTCCACCGGGTTGCCGGCGCAGTCCTCGTGGCCGGCGAGCACCACGTCGTGCGACCCGTGCTTGTCGATCGACGGTGCGAGCCGCCGGGTGAGGTCCTCGATCAGGTCGGGGACGGTCGCGTCGACGCCCGGCTCGGTGACCACGTCGACCGCGTCGACGCCGTAGCGCGCCCGGGCGAAGTCGATCAGCGGTGGCAGGACGCGCCCGTCGATGCAGGTGATCGCGCTGGCGAAGGTCGGCATGGCTCGCCTCGTCACACTCGTCGGGGGAGGTGGTCGCTCCGGGCAGGGGGCTCGGTGCGGCGGTCAGGGGCGCAGCAGCGCCTGGGCGGAGTCGTGCAGCAGCTTGCGCAGGCCGGCGGCGTCCAACTCGAGCTGCGCCATGCCGCGGACCTGTGCGGCGTAGGGGTGGGGGATGGTCGGGAAGTCGGAGCCGAACAGCAGCTTGCCGTCGTGGGCGAGCGCCGCCAGCCGTGCGGCCCGCCCGGGGGGCTCGGTCCCCGGGGCCTCCAGGTAGGCGGGCTCGGTCAGGACCATGGCGGTGTCGAGGTAGAGCTCGGGGCGGTCCTCGGCGAGCGTGACGAAGGCCGCGTCCGGGTCGGGGGCGCCCAGGTGGGCGACGACGAGCGTCAGCCCCGGGAACCGCGCCAGCAGCCGGGCGATGCCGTCGGGACCGCAGTAGTCGGCGCCGCCCTCGACGCCGTAGACCGCCGAGGCGTGGATCACGACGGTGACCCCGGCCTCGACCAGGCGTGGCCACACCCGGTCGAGGGCGGGATCGTCAGGATGGAACCGTCCGACCTGCAGGTGGACCTTGGCGACGCGGGCGCCGCGGTCGATCGCCGCGTCGACGTCGGCTTCCACGCCGTCCTCGGGGTAGAAGGTGAAGGTCGGCAGGACCTGGTCGTGCGCGTCGGCGAGGGCGAGGGTGTGCTGGTTGCACCAGGCGGCGACACCCGCACGGTGGGCGTAGGCCAGGGCCGGATGTGCGACCACGCCCAGCTCGCGCAGGGTCGCGAGCCGGGTCGGCTCGTCGTCGCGGTAGGCGACCGGCCACGGCGGGTCGCCCAGACGGTCGAAGTAGGCCCAGACCGCCTGTTGCAGTCGCTCCGGGAGGAAGTGGACATGGACGTCGAGGTAGCCGGGGAGCCCGAGCGCGGCCGCGAACCCGGCACAGTCGGCGTCCGTCGCGGGGAACGCCTCGGCCGGCACGGGTCCGCGTTGCGGGACCGTGCCGGCTGCGGCTGCATCGTCGGTGTCTGCCACTCCTGCCCGTCCTGTGGCCCGTCCTGTGGCCCGTCCTGTGGTCGGACCTGTGGTCGGACCTGTGGCCTGTCCTGTGGTCCGACCCGTGTCTGGTCCGCGCACAGCCTAATGGCGGCCGGACGGCGCTCACCGGCCAGGCGGGGTGCGGGCCTGGCACGGCTACGCTCCGGGCCGACGCGGCCGCTGGCCGCCGCCGTGGCCGGTCCCGGCGTCCGCAACTCCACGCGCGAGGTCGTCTGTGAGCTGTGCACCCGAGCACGAGCCCGCACGCGACGCGGCCGCGGCGGCGCACCTCGGCACGGGTCCGGGGTCGGCAGCGCGGGGGCTCGACCTCGGTCCGGTGGACACCCCCTCGGCGCCGACGCCCGGGCGAATCGTGGACCTTGGCGACGACGGCCCCCGCGACGAGTGCGGCGTGGTCGGCATCTACGCCCCGGACGAGGACGTGTCCACCCTGGTCTACTTCGGGCTGTTCGCCCTGCAGCACCGTGGCCAGGAGTCGGCGGGCATCGCCGCGTCGGACGCCCGGCGGATCGTGGTCCACAAGGACATGGGGCTGGTCAACCAGGTGTTCGCGCGCACCGGGCTGGCGGCCCTTGAGGGCGACCTCGCGATCGGGCACTGCCGCTACTCGACGGCCGGTGCTTCGTCCTGGGTCAACGCCCAGCCGCAGTACCGCGAGACCGCCGCCGGCGAGGGGCTCGCGCTCGGCCACAACGGCAACCTGGTCAACACCGCCGACCTCGCGTCGCAGCTGGCCGGCGACCCGTCCGAGCCGGCGACCAACGACTCGGAGGTGATGGCCTCGCTGCTGGCGCGCGGGGTGGACGCCGAAGGCTCGCTCGAGGACGCGATCGTGGCACTCGCGCCGCGACTGACGGGGGCGTACTCGGTGGTCGTGATGGACCGCCACCGGCTCTACGCCTTCCGTGACCCCCACGGTGTCCGCCCGCTGCAGATCGGACGGCTGCCGGCGGGCGGCTGGGTGGTGGCCTCGGAGTCGGCGGCGCTGGACATCGTCGGCGCGGTGGTGGTCCGCGACGTCGAGCCCGGCGAGCTGGTCATCATCGACCACGACGGCCTGGCCAGCCGCCGGTTCGCGCCGGCGACCCCGCGGTTCTGCCTGTTCGAGTGGGTCTACCTCGCCCGGCCGGATCACCGCCAGGCGGGCGGCAGCGTGCTCTACGCCCGCCGGTCGATGGGCCGGCAGCTCGCACGCGAGGCGCCGGTCGACGCCGACATCGTCATCCCGGTCCCGGAGGCGGGCCGCGACGCCGCCGCCGGGTACGCCGCGCAGGCCGGGCTGCCGTTCGCCGACGGGCTGGTCAAGAACCGCTACGTCGGCCGCACCTTCATCCAACCGACCCAGACGCTGCGCCAACTGGGGATCCGCCTCAAGCTCTCCCCGGTCCGCGAGGTGGTCGAGAACCGCCGTCTGGTGGTGGTCGACGACTCGATCGTCCGGGGCAACACCTCACGGCAGCTGGTCGAGATGCTGCGCGCGGCGGGGGCGGCACAGGTGCATCTGCGCATCACCTCGCCGCCGATCGCCAACCCCTGTTACTACGGCATCGACATGGCCAGCCGCGCGGAACTCGTCGGCGCCGACCTGAGCGTCGACGAGATCTGTGAGTTCGTCGGCGCCGACTCGCTGCACTACATCTCGCTCGACGGGCTGATCGCGGCGACGCCGACCGCCCGCGAGCAGCTGTGCACGGCGTGCTTCTCCGGGGAGTACCCCATCCCGGTGCCGGCCGAGGAGGAGCGTCTCGCCCAGATCCAGTTCGAGTTCGACCCGCCGGGGTGACCGCACCGCGGGCGTGTCACGGAAGGCCGCGCACGTCCGGCGGGTTGTCCCAGACCGGTCGTCCCACACCGACCACCGCCCGCACCCGTGCGCCGACCGGCGTCTGTCGCGAGGAGTCGAACGAACCGTGCGCCGGACCCTCCGCCGGACCCGCTGCCGGACCCCCGTCGTCGCTGCCGCCGCCGCAGCGGCGGTGCTGCTCGCCGCGTGCTCCGCACCGGGGCAGGAGGCGGCCGGCGCAGACGCCCCCGACCCCGCGGACTGGGACGCCGTGCTCGACGCCGCGGAGGGCGCGCGGCTGTCGCTGCACATGTGGGGCGGCAGCACCGAGATCCTCGACTTCGTCGAGGACGCCTACGGCCCGGAGCTCGCCGAGCTCGGCATCGACCTGGACGTGGTCCCGGTCGCCGACACCGCCGACGCCGTCAACGTCGTGCTCGGCGAGCTCGAGGCCGGCCGCACCGAGGGCGGTTCGGTCGACGTGATCTGGATCGACGGGGAGAACTTCGCAACGCTGCGCCAGGCCGACGCGCTGCTCGAGGACTGGGCGCAGGACCTGCCCAACGCCGCGCTGGTCGATTGGGACGACCCGTCGGTCGCCGTCGACATGGGCCGTCCGGTCGACGGCGACGAGTCCCCGTGGGGCAGCGCGCAGTTCCAGTTCGTCTACGACGCCGACCGTCACACCGCCGACGAGCTGCCCCGCAGCTACGCCGAGCTCGCCGACTGGATCGAGGCCGACCCCGGCCGCTTCACCTACCCCTCACCGCCGGCGTTCCACGGCACGCGTTTCCTCACCGCCTGGTTCTACGAGCTCGCCGGCGACCCCGACGCCTGGGCCGAGGGCTTCGACGAGCAGGAGTACGCGGCGGTCGCCGACGAGCTGTTCGCCGAGCTCGAGCGGCTCGAGCCCTCGCTGTGGCGCGAAGGGGCGACCTACCCCGAGGACATCGCCGACCTCGACCGGCTGTTCGCCAACGGCGAGGTGGACCTGACCTTCACCCAGCTGCCGGCCGGCATCGGCGCCAACATCGAGGCGGGCACCCTGCCGCGGACGGCGCGGCCCTACGTGTTCGACACCGGCGGGATCGCCGACCACCACTACCTCGGCATCCCGGTCAACGCCGGCGATCCGGCCGCGGCGATGGTGTTCGCCGACCTGGTGCTCGAACCGGAGCTGCAGGTCCGCAAGCTGGACCCGGACGAGGGGTGGGGAGATGGGATCGCGATCGCACCCGACCGGCTCGACGCCGACCAGGCGGCGGCCCTCGAGCAGCTGACGGCCACGCTCGGACAGACCGCGGTCTCCCCGGCCGAGCTCGACGCCGCCCGGCTGCCGGAGAGCAGCGTCGAGCTGACCGCGCGGCTGGAGGACGACTGGGACCGCCGCATCCGCCAGGGGGCCGGTGGGTGAGCGCCGCCGCCGCGGGACCGCAGCCCGGTCGGTCACAGCCGCCGGCGCCGACGACCGGTGCCGGATCTGCCACCTCGCCGTCCCTGTGGCTGCGGC
>SKSM01000125.1 GCA_007122985.1 Nitriliruptoraceae bacterium
CTCCTGACGCGGGACCCCACTCCCTCACCGCCCCGCCCACCCCGCCGAGACCCCGCCCACCCCGGCGGGTGCAGTTCCTCTCACCGGGTGCAGAATGTCGCGAATCTGCGTCATTCTGCACCCGCTGCGTCATTCTGCACCCGCGGGTGTGGTGGTGGGCTGTTGGCGTCGGGTGCGGTTTGTCTCACCGGGTGCAGAATGTCGCGAATCTGCGTCAATTTGCACCCGCTGCGTCATTCTGCACCCGGTCGGGTGGGGGCGCGCCGGCGCGGGTCGGTGATGGGATCGGCTACGGGGCACGTCGTGCGGCGGCGAGCGAGCGCACCAGTCCGTCGAGGTGGCGCGGGTCCCATCCGGTCAGCTCCTGCCAGCGCTCCAGGCGGTAGCTCACGGTGTTGGCGTGCAGACCGAGGCGTCGCGCCGCCTGGGTGACGCTGAAGCCGGCCTCGGCCAGCGCCCGCACCGCCTCGGCGAGGTGCGGGTGGTCGCGCGCCACCCGGGTTCCCGGCTCCAGCAGGTCGCCCAGCCGTTCGTCGGCGTCGGCGAGCGTGGCCCACAACCAGGCGTCGTCGAAGTGCTGTGTGTGGCCGTCGGGGGTGATCCACAGCGTCTGCTCGGCGTCGACGAGGCTGGCACGCGCCCCGCGCAGTCCGCGGCGGCCATGTCCGGTCGCCAACGCCGCGATCGGTTCGAGCCGTCGGCACGCCGCGACGACCTCGTCAGCGTCCCCGCCCTGGCTGATGACCACCACCACCAGGCCGCGGGCGACCACGGCGTGGCGGCCGGCCAGATCATCGAGCTCGCGCTGCAGCTGCACGGCGTGCAGGTCGTCGGTAGCGCCACGCACCACCGTGGCCCGGACGTCCTCCACAGGGTCGAACCCCAGCGAGGTGGCGAGCGAGGTCGCCTCGGCACCGTCCAGGTCGCCGGCGGCCAGCAGTTCGACGAAGCGCTGCCGGGCACCGACCTCCCGGGCCTCCAGCGTGCGGATCGTGGCCGCGTAGGTGGTCGCGATCGCATCGGTGACCGCGTGGGTCCAGCGCCACACCGTGGTGGCGGCGGTCAGCAGCTGGGTTGCGGTCTCGGGCTCGTCGGGTGGGACCCGGGCCACCAGCGTGTGCCACATCTCGCGGTAGCCCACGTGGTAGGCCGCGATCAGTGCGTCGATCGGCATGCCCTGGTGCGCGCGGCGGACGCCGGCCTCGCGGCGGACGTCGAGCTCCGCGGCGGTCGGCGGCCGGCGCTCGGCCAGGCCGACGAGCGCGACCTCGAGGTTGCGGCGCACCGACGCCTCGAGATCGCTCCGCGGCACCATCCCGTGCGCGTACGCCTCGACCTCGCCCTCGACGCGGTCGACCACGTGCCCGACGAGATCGTCGAGGTCGATCAGGACGGTGTTGGCGACCGCAGCGACCGGTTCCCAGCCTGCCGGTACCTGCAGGTGCTCGAGCTGCAGCTCTTCCGGCTCGCGCAGGTCGATCGGTACCGACGTCTCGGGGGCATCGGCTCGCGGCGGGTTCGGCGAGGGTGCCATGGCCTGCCTCCCGGTCCGGTCGAGCAGTGGGTGCGAGCAGCCAGCGCACGTTTCCCTGTGGTGTTCACGAGGGACACCGGACGGACGGCCGTGAGCCTACGGCGCCGATCGCAAGTGCGCACGTCGCTGGCGGCGCGGCGGCGGATTCTCGCTCGAGTCGCCGCGTATCCTACGATCCTGCCCAGAAACGTGGGTCCGGGCAGTGCGAGGTCAGCCTGCTTTGACTTCGGACGGCCCGGCCGGTACGAAACGCGGCTGGGAGAACCGTCTCGTCGGAACCACGAGGTCACAGGACCACCGGACGCGCGGGGCGCGTCGGCACCGTCAACCGCTGCGAACGGCGGGTCAGGTGCCGGGTGCCCGGTCGGGAGAGGGATCGCCGTGCTGGCAGTGGAGAACCTTGAGGTGGTCTACGAGGACGTGATCCTCGTCCTCAAGGGCGTCAGCCTCTCGGTCCCGGAGGGCGGGATCGTCGCGTTGCTGGGCGCCAACGGTGCCGGCAAGACCACCGTCCTGCGTGCCATCACCGGCCTGTTGGACATCCACCGTGGTGAGGTGACCAAGGGCAAGGTGACGCTCGACGACCGGCCGATCCACCACCTGTCGGCCCCGCAGACCGTGGCCGCCGGCATCGGGCAGGTCATGGAGGGTCGGCGCACGTTCGTCGAGTTCACCGTCGAAGAGAACCTGCGCATCGGCGCGCACACCGCCGAACGTGGCACGGTCGAGGCCAACCTCGACCGCGTCTACACCCTGTTCCCGCGCCTCGCCGAGCGGCGTCGGCAGGTCTCGGGCTACCTGTCCGGCGGCGAGCAGCAGATGCTGGTGATCGGACGCGCGCTGATGGCCCAACCCAGGGTCCTGCTGCTCGATGAGCCGTCGCTCGGACTCGCCCCCCTGATCGTCCAGCAGATCCGTGACCTGATCGTCGACATCAACCAGCAGGGCACCTCGGTGCTGCTCGTCGAGCAGAACGCCAACATGGCGCTGTCGATCGCGTCGCACGGCTACATCCTCGAAACCGGGAAGGTCGTGATGGACAAGCCCGCCGACGTGCTGCGCGAGGACGAGGACGTGCGCGAGTTCTATCTGGGGTTGCGCGAGGAAGGGGCGTCATCGTTCCGCGACGTCAAGCACTACAAGCGTCGCAAGCGGTGGCTGTCCTGATCGGCACGCCCGCGGCCACGGCCCAATCAGGGAGGACGCCGAGCCCATGACCACCATCCGACCGTTGTCCGAGGCGCTCACGGGCACATCTGTCGACATCCCGCACGGTCAGTCGCTGCTGCGCGTCGACGGGTTGACGATGCGCTTCGGTGGCAACACCGCGGTCGACGACGTCTCGTTCGACGTCGGCCGCGGCGAGCTGTTCGCCATCATCGGACCCAACGGTGCGGGTAAGACCTCGATCTTCAACTGCATGTCCGGGGTCTACCGGCCGCAGGCGGGCGACCTGACCTTTCTCGGCGAGTCGCTGCTCGACGTGCGCCCCGACGACATCGCCCGCCGCGGTGTGTCGCGGATGTTCCAGAACATCGAGCTGTTCGACAACCTCACCGTGCTCGACAACCTGATGCTCGGCCGCCACCAACATCTGTCCTACGGAATGCTCGCGGGCATGGTCTACGTCGGCCGGGCGAAGCGCACCGAGGTCGTCAACCGCCGGATCGTGGAAGACATCATCGATTTCCTGGAGATCGAGTCGGTGCGCAAGTTCCCCGTGGGGATGCTGCCCTACGGCGTCAAGAAGCGGGTGGAGCTCGGTCGGGCGATGGCCATGGAGCCCAAGCTGCTGCTCCTCGATGAGCCGGTCGCCGGCATGAACGTCGAGGAGACCGAGGACATGGCCCGGTTCATCCTCGACATCCGCGAGGAACTCGACCTGACGATGGTGCTCGTCGAGCACGACATGGGGCTGGTGATGGATCTCGCCGACCGGGTGATGGTCCTCGACTTCGGGGTGCAGATCGCCCTCGACACCCCCGACCGGGTGCAGCGTGATCCCAACGTGATCCAGGCGTATCTCGGTGAGGGAGACGAGGGGCCCACCCTCGACGACGAGGCTGCGGCAGCCGAAGCACGTTCCGGACAGGAGGCCAGACGATGAGTGCGGTGATGGAACGGCCAGCGCCGGGCGCCGACGCGGCCGTGCGCACCATCCCCAGCAAGATCCGTGACCGCGCCGATGCCGACCCCGCCCGGGTGTGCATGCGCGAGAAGCGTTTCGGCATCTGGCAGGACATCACCTGGCTGGACTACTGGGAGCACGTCGAGGTGGTGGGCCACGCCCTGTCCGACCTGGGTGTGGAGCCGGGTGACCGGGTCGCGGTCCATTCGGAGAACCGACCCGAGTGGTTGTTCGCCGACGTCGGGACCAACGCGATCCGCGCGATCACGATGGGGCTCTACCCCACCAACCCCGCTGCAGAGGTCAGCTACCTGCTGCGGGACTCCGGTTCCCGGGTGCTCATCGCAGAGGACCAGGAGCAGGTGGACAAGGCGCTCGAGGTCGAGCACGACTGCCCGGAGCTCGAGTGGATCGTCTACCTCGAGCCGCGAGGAGTGCGTGAGTACGACCATCCCAAGCTGATCAACTGGGAGACGTTCCTCGAGCGCGGCCGTGCCCACCGCGAGCGCCATCCCGATCTGATCGAACGGCGCATGGCCGATGCCGAGGCGGGTGACGTCGCCACCCTGATCTACACCTCGGGCACGACCGGTCCGCCCAAGGGCGCGATGCTCACCGCCGGCAACATCGCGTTCGCCGTCAACGTGCTCGTACGCGAAGGCGGCATCTACTCGCCGCCGGCCGGGCCCGACGACGTCGTGCTGTCCTACCTGCCGCTGTGTCACGTCGCCGAACGGGCGGCCACGACCTGGACCAACGCCGAGGCCGGCGTCACCGTCCACTTCGCCGAGTCGATCGAGACCGTGCAGCCCAACCTCGCCGAGGTCCAGCCGACGCTGTTCTTCGCCGTTCCGCGCATCTGGGAGAAGATGCAGGCCTCGATCTTCATCAAGATGAACGCCGCGTCGCCGATGAAGAAGCTGGTCTACCGCGGGGGCATGGCCCTCGCGACCCGGATCGGCGACGACATGGTCGCCAACGGCGGGAACCACACGGTCAAGACGCGCGTGTTCTACGCGCTCGGCTACCCGTTCCTCTTCCGCGCACTGCGTGACCGGATCGGGCTGCGCAAGGTGCGTGCTGCGAGCTCGGGCGCGGCGGCCATCGCCCCCGAGGTGCTGAAGTTCTTCTTCGGGATCGGTGTCCCGATCTACGAGATCTACGGCATGACCGAGAACTCCGCGATCGCGACCGTCAACAAGCCGGGGCGCGTCAAGCTCGGCACGGTCGGCGAGCCGCAGCCCGGCTGCGAGGTCCGGCTCGACGAGCACACCGGTGAGATCCTCACCCGCCACCCCGGCACGTTCGCCGGGTACTGGAACAAGCCGGACAAGACCGCCGAGACCATCGACGACGACGGGTGGCTGCACACCGGTGACGTCGGGGAGTGGGTCGACGGCACCCACCTCAAGATCGTCGACCGGCTCAAGGACATCATCATCACCGCGGGCGGCAAGAACATCTCCCCCTCGGAGATCGAGAACTCGATCAAGACCTCGCCGTTCGTCAAGGAGGCGGTGGTCATCGGTGACGGGCAGCCCTATCTGACCGCACTGGTCGGGATCGAGTACGAGTCCGTCGGCGACTGGGCGCAGCGCCGCAAGCTGCCCTACACCACCTACCGCGACCTCTCGGAGAAGGAAGAGGTCCTCAAGCTCGTGCAGGACGTCATCAAGGACGCAAACGAGCGCTTCGCACGGGTGGAGAACGTGCGCAAGTTCCGGATGATGCCCAAGGAGCTCGACCACGAGGACGGCGAGCTCACCGCGACACAGAAGGTCAAGCGCGCCTCGATGCACGAGATGTTCGCGCACCTGGTCGACGACATGTACGGCAACACCACCGAGTACGCCGGCGGTGACATGAGCGAGGTCCACGGGTCGGCACGCCCGGTCACCGACGACGAGGACGCGGAGGTCGCCTGACGTGGAGTTGCTCTCGGTCGTCCTGTCGGTCCTGGTCCGAGGTGTCGGGATCGGCAGCACCTACGCGCTGCTGGCCGTCGGCTTCGTGATCATCTACCGCGCCACCGATGTGGTGAACTTCGCCCAGCCGGCGCTGATGATCCTCGGGTCCTACTTCACGGCGCTGTACGTGCACAACGCCGGGATGCCGTTCCCGGTGGCGGTGATCGCCGCGATGGCCACGATGGCGGTGATCGGGGCGCTCACCGAGCGGGTCGCGCTTCGGCCGATGGTGGGCGAGCCGCCGTTCTCCGCGGCGATGGTGACCGTCGGTGTGTTCTTCGCCCTGTTCATCCTGTCGTTCCGGCTGATCGGCACCAATCCGATCAGCACCGGCGAGCCGTGGGGCTTCGCCCGGCTGGTGGTCGGTGACTTCGAGTTCCGCCAGATCGACATCGCACGGACCGTGCTGTCGCTGGGCGCGATCGGGCTGACCGGGTTGTTCCTCCAGCGCTCCAAGGCCGGACTGGCGATGCGGGCCACCGCGATGGACCAGGAGACGGCGTTGGCGCAGGGAGTCAACGTCGGGCGGATGTTCGGGCTGTCTTGGGCGATCTCGGGGGCACTGGCCGCCCTGGCGGGGGTGATGATCAGTGCCGGGTCCGGCGGGACCGTGCCGCTGGATGCGTTCATCGCGCTCAAGGCCCTGCCGGTGATCATCCTCGGCGGACTCGACTCCATCAAGGGCTCGGTGGTCGCCGGCCTGATCATCGGGGTGGTCGAGGCGATCGCGCTGAGCTTCAACACCACCTTGACACCGCTGATCGGCGAGAACTTCTACCTGGTCGTGCCCTACATCATCATGATCCTTGCCCTGATGGTCCGGCCGTACGGGCTCTTCGGAACCGCGGAGGTACAGCGCGTATGACCGGACCGCGTGGCGACACCGCCCCTCCGAAGGCCGCGCGCGCGACCCTGCGTGGGCGTCCGAGCCTCTACACCGACTACGCCGCGGACCAGGCGATCTGGAACACCCCGGCCAAGCGCTACTGGACGGTCGCGCTGATCCTGGCGGTGATCGCGACCCCGTTCCTGCCCTTCGTCACCCGGTCGCAGCAGGCGGACCTGACACTGGTGTTCGTGCTGGCGATCGGCGGGATCGGCCTGAACCTGCTGACCGGCTATGCCGGGCAGGTCTCGCTGGGACACGCCTTCTTCGTCGGCGTGGGCGCGTTCACCGCATCGGTCCTCGGCGGCATGCCTACCCAGAACGTGGTCGGATTCGAGCTCGACCTGCTGATCTGGCTGCCGGCGGCGGGTCTGGTGTCGATGGTCCTCGGGCTGCTGGTGGCACCGCTGGCGGCACGGGTGCGCGGGCTGTACCTGGCCATCCTCACGCTCGGGCTGGTCTTCATCGGCGAGCACCTGTTCAAGGAGCTTCGCTCGATCAGCGGTGGCCAGGGGGTCGGACGTCGGGGACCCGACCCGGAGATTCTCGGGTTCGCGCTGTTCCACCCGCAGGAGATCTTCGGCCTGCAGTTGGACCGCGAGACCCCCTGGTACCTGTTCACGTTCCTGCTGCTGGTCGTGATGGCGATCCTGGGACGCAACCTGGCCCGTTCGCGGATGGGCCGGGCGTTCGCCGCCGTGCGTGACCGCGACATCGCTGCGGAGATCATGGGGGTACCGCTGCTGCGGACCAAGGTGCTCGCCTTCGGGGTGTCGTCGTTCTACGCCGGGGTGGCCGGTGCGCTGCTGGCGGTCTCGTTCGGACAGGTCACCCCGGAGAACTTCGGTGGGCTGGGCGGCCTGCTGCTGTCGGTCGAGTTCCTGGCGATCATCCTCATCGGTGGGGTGGCGACCATGTCCGGCTCCATCATCGGCGCCACGTTCGTGGTGCTCATGCCCCGCCTGGTGCAGGCGTTCGCGCCGCAGATCCCGTTGATCGGTGACGGTGCGCTGCTCAGCGTCCAGCAGCTCGAGGGGATCTTGTTCGGTGTCCTGATCGTGCTGTTCCTCATCCTCGAGCCGCGTGGCCTGTTCGGGTTGTGGCTGCGGATCCGCAACTACTGGAAGGCGTGGCCGTTCTCGTACTGATGACTCCCCGGGGGTGCCGCCCGACGTCGACGTCGAGGTGGTGGGCCGTGGGCGTGCGCTGCGACAACGCCGGGGTGCATTCATGCAGACGACAGCCGCGCTGCCGTGCGGCGGCGCGGTGGACGCGGCGGGTTCTACGACAGTGGTAGTACCGTGTCGCGACGATGGACCGACCGCAGCGGTGATGACGACACCGCCAGCATGGTCGGGCGTGCAGTGAGATGTCCGGTCGGCGGCACCGTCGACCGGTAAGGGAGCCCGTGACGACCGGGAGGTCCAGGGATGAGTCAGATGAGAAGGTGGCGGCGACAGGCCGCGGCGGTCGGAGTCGTCGCGCTCGTGCTCGCGGCATGCGGCAACGGCGAGGAGGTCGACGAACCGGCACCCGACGACGAGGAAGAGGTCGTCGACGACGAGGTCGACGATGACGTCGACGAGGAGGAAGCCGCGCCAGACGAGATCGAGACCGGACTCGGCATCACCGAGGAGCCGTGTCCCGAGGGAGTCAACGAGGACAACGGCTGCATCTACCTCGGCATCCTCTCGGACCTGACCGAAGGGCCGTTCGCGCCGCTCGGTGTGGAGATCGTCGCCGGACAGGAAGACTTCTGGCACCGGGTCAATGAACAGGGCGGCATCGCCGGCCAGTTCGACGTGAACGTCTCGGAGTACACCCGCGACACGTTGTACGACGCGCAGACCCACAGCTCGGAGTACCGCTCGATCGAGCCGAACATCCTGGCGCTCGCCCAGACCCTGGGTACGCCGCCAACCGAGGCGATCCTGCCCGACATGGACATCGACAACGTCGTCGGCCACCCCGCCGGCTGGTGGTCGGGGCAGCAGTTCTCCGATCAGGACCAGGGGCTGATCCTCGACTCCGGCTACTCCTACTGCATGGAGGCGCACATCGGCCTCGACTACCTCGCTGACGAGGTCCTGGACTTCGAGTCGGTGTTCGTGGTCGGCTTCCCCGGCGACTACGGCGGTGACTTCGCCGCCGGTGCCGAGGCCTGGGCGCAGGCGACGGGCAGCGAGTACCTCGGCTTCGCCGAGACCGGCACCAACGCGCTGGTCGGCAACCAGGACGCGGCCGTCGGGCAGGTGCTCGAGTCCGGCGCCGACGTGGTCGGCCTCGCCGTCGGGCCCGCCGAGGCCGCGGAGATCGTCGGCGGCGCCGTCGCCGGCGGCTTCGAGGGCCAGTTCATCGGCTCGGTGCCGACGTGGAACCCCGGGATCATGGAATCGCCGGCAGCGCCCGCACTCGAGGCGGCGTTCCTGCACATCGGTCCGTGGGAGCCCTTCGACGGCGACAGCGAGGCGCACCAGGCCATGCAGGACGCGCTGGACGGTGAGATGCCGACCAACGACGGCTACACCTTCGGCTGGATCTGGAGCTACCCGCTGCTGAACGTGCTCGAGAACGCCGCCGCCAACGGCGACCTCACCCGCGAGGGTGTGCGGGCCGCGGCCGGTGAGACGGTCGTCGACTACGAGGGTGCGCTGCCGGAGCGGGACTACTCCCTCGACGGTGACGAGGGCGCGCCGCGGGTCGGGGTGATCAACCAGCCCAACAGCGAGCTCGAGACCAACCTCGAGACGCTCGCCACCGACGTGACCGGCGACACGACCCAGGCGTTCGACTACAGCGAGCCGTGCATCGTCCCGTGATGCGCGTGTGAACGCAACGGTTGAGGGGCGGCC
>SKSM01000147.1 GCA_007122985.1 Nitriliruptoraceae bacterium
CGCCGCGTCGTCCACCAGCACCAGCGCGGCGATCCGGTCGCGGACCGCCCACGCATGGTCACCGATGCGCCTGGCGCCGAGCGAGGACGCGGCGAGACCCGACACCTCGACGTCCACCGGGTGCCCGGCGGCCACCGCGGCGTGCAGGGTGGGCGTTCCCTCGGTCTCCACCGCGACGATCCGGGCGTCTCCGGCGGCGGCCGCGACCGCCCCGGCGAGCAGGCCACCGCCGCCGCAGGCGATCAGGACCGTGTCGAGCTCGGCATCGGCGAGCAGCTCGCGGGTCGCGGTGCCCTGGCCGGCGACGACCGCGGACTGGTCGTAGGCGTGGGCCGCCACCGCTCCGGTGTCGGCGACCTGGCGTCGGGCCTCCTCCGCGGCCGCGGCGTAGTAGCCGTCGACGACCACCACGGTGGCGTGCAGCTCACGGATCGGCTCGATCTTCTCCGCCGGCGAGGTGGCCGGCACGACCACGGTGGCCCGGTGCCCGAGGCGACGCGCCGCCCACGCGATCGCCAGACCGAAGTTGCCCCCCGAGGCGGCCACCACCCCGGACGCCGGCACGTCCAGTGCGGACAACAGCGAGGTGGCACCCCGGACCTTGAACGACCCCGTCGGCTGGAGCATGTCGAGCTTGGCCGCGACCGCGCCCCCGGCCGGGTCCAGTCCCAGCTCGCCGGCCTGGAGGTGGATGACCGGGGTGCGGCGCACGTGCCCTGCGATGCGTGCGGCCGCCTCGTCGACCGCCGCGCGGTCGAGCCGGGCGGCTGGACGGCTGTCCGGGTCGTGCCGGTCGGGGCCGGCGGCGTCCGGTGTCGTCGGGGGCTCGCTCAGGCGGAGCGCTCCTGCGGCTCGTCGACCTCGTGCAGCTGGGAGTGCGGCACGAGGGTGGGGTTGGTGCGTTCGCGCACCGTGTCGCGGGTGATGACACACCGGCCGACGTCGTCCCGGGACGGCAGCTCGTACATGGTGTTGAGCAGGACCTCTTCGAGGATGGCGCGCAGGCCGCGGGCGCCGGTCTGCCGCAGGATCGCGAGGTCGGCGATCTCCTCGAGCGCGCCCTGGTCGAACTCGAGCTCCACACCGTCGAACTCGAAGAACCGTCGGTACTGCTTGGTCAGCGCGTTGCGAGGGCTGGTGAGGATGTCGATCAGCGCCTCGCGCTCGAGCGGCTCGACCGAGGAGACGATCGGCAGCCGGCCGACGAACTCCGGGATCATCCCGTAGCGCACGAGGTCTTCGGGCAGGACGTCGCGCAGCAGGCCGGCGAGGTCCTTGTCGCGGGCCGCGGCGACCTCCGAGCCGAACCCGACGCCCTGACGGCCCTGCCGCTGCTCGACCACCCGTTCGAGCCCGGCGAACGCGCCGCCACAGATGAACAGCACGTTGTTGGTGTCGATCTGGATGAACTCCTGGTGGGGGTGCTTGCGGCCGCCCTGCGGCGGCACGGAGGCGACCGTCCCCTCCAGGATCTTCAGCAGCGCCTGCTGGACGCCCTCGCCCGAGACGTCGCGGGTGATCGACGGGTTGTCGGACTTGCGGGCGATCTTGTCGACCTCGTCGATGTAGATGATCCCGGTCTCGGCCTTCTTGACGTCGAAGTCCGCGGCCTGGATCAGCTTGAGCAGGATGTTCTCCACGTCCTCACCGACGTAGCCGGCCTCGGTCAGCGCGGTGGCGTCGGCGATGGCGAAGGGAACGTTGAGCAGCTTGGCCAGCGTCTGCGCGAGCAGCGTCTTGCCGGAGCCGGTCGGCCCGAGCAGCAGGATGTTGGACTTCTGCAGTTCGACGTCGTCGCTCGAGGAGCTCGTGGAGCTCGTCGAGCCCGTGGCGCCCGTGCCGACCTGGACGCGCTTGTAGTGGTTGTAGACCGCGACCGACAGCGACTTCTTGGCGGCGTCCTGCCCGACCACGTACTCGTTCAAGAAGCCGTAGATGTCCTTGGGCTTGGGCAGTTCGTCGAGGTGGAGGTCACCGGGTTCGGCGAGCTCCTCCTCGATGATCTCGTTGCACAGGTCGATGCACTCGTCGCAGATGTAGACACCGGGGCCGGCGATCAGCTTCTTGACCTGCTTCTGCGACTTTCCGCAGAACGAGCACTTCAACAGCGCGTCGCCCTCGCCGAACTTCGCCATGCTGATGCCTCGTCGTCGCTGGTCGTCGCCGGTGTCGGTCGGTGGTCGAGGCGGCTGAGGTGGTGGCTGACGTTGTGCTTGGCGGGGCGCCGACGCGCCGTCGGACGGCTCACCCCCGGATGCTGATGATACTCACCGGTGCGACACCGCGCCCGGACGCCGACCCGGGCGCGGATGACACCGGCCCTGACGGCAGTGCTTCGATCAACCCAGTGCCTGCTGCGCCTTGCGTGTCGTGATGATGTTGTCGATGATGCCGTAGTCGAGGGTGCCCTGGGCATCGAGGATGAAGTCGCGGTCGGTGTCCTCGACGATCTTCTCGACCGTCTGACCGGTCTTCTCGGCCAGCACCTCGTTGAGCTGGTCGCGCATCCGCAGGATCTCCGCGGCCTGGATCTCGATGTCGACCGACTGCCCCTCCGCGCCGCCGGAGGGCTGGTGCAGCAGCACCCGCGAGTGGGGCAGCGCGAAGCGCTTGCCGGGCGTGCCGGCCGCGAGCAGCACCGCCGCCGCCGAGGCCGCCTGCCCCATGCAGATCGTCGACACGTCGTTGCCGATGAACTCCATGGTGTCGTAGATCGCGAACAGCGCGGTGATCGACCCCCCTGGGGAGTTGATGTAGAGCGCGATGTCCTTCTCCGGGTCCTCGGACTCGAGGTGGAGCAGCTGCGCCATGACCACGTTGGCGATCTCGTCGTTGACCGGCGTGCCGAGGAAGATGATCCGTTGCTGCAGCAACCGGGAGTAGATGTCGAAGGCACGCTCGCCGCGGTTGGTCTGCTCGACCACGGTCGGGACGAGGTAGCCGGTCGGCGACGGCAGCCCGGTCAGGTCCGGGGTCGGAAGTTCGGTGACGTCCACGGCGCGTCCTCTCACGTGGTCGGCAGGTGCGGGTGTCGCGGGCCGGGAGCGTACCGCCGCCCGGCGAACCGCCCCGGCGAGGTTCCGTCGCCGCGACGCAGGTCCACACCCGCCCCTGGTCGGGGCCGGACGACGAGGTCGGGGCCGAACGACGGGGGTCGGGGCCGGACGACGGGGGTGGGCGCGACCACCCCGGCCGACGACCCGTACCGTGGCGGGTCCACAGCCCTGTCGAGGAGTCCTTGTGCGCTTGCGTTCCACCCTGACCAGCCTCGCCGCCGCCAGCCTGCTGCTGGCCGCCTGCGGCGACGACGCCGATACCCCCGACCCGGACGCCGCTCCGGAGGAGGACGCGATCGAGGAGGGCCTCGAGGACGAGCTCGGGGACGAGCTCGACGGCGACCTCGAGGACGAGCTCCTCGGCGATGCCGAGGACCCCAACGACTTCGTCGCCGACGGCGTCTTCCAGGGCCAGGGCATCCTGCTGCCGGTCCCCGACGGCTTCGAGCTCGACGAGTTCGCCTTCGCCCAGGGCGCGGTGGTCGCGATGGCCGGTGAGAGCCAGCAGCTCGCCGCCGAAGCCATCGACATCGGCGAGCTGCCCGACGAACAGCAGATCACCTACGACGAGGTGATCGAGCAGAACCTGGCCCAGATCCCCGAGGAGCCGGTCTCCGACGAGGAGGTCGAGCTCGAAGGCGCCGCGCAGGCACGTGCGTTGCAGTTCGACGACCTCGCTGCCGGTGCGCCCGCTGGCGAGGCCGAGGGCGAGGCGCCGCCCGAGACGACCGCGCTGATCGTGTTCGCCGAGGACGGCAGCGGCCAGCTCGCCGTCTTCAACTACCTGGCCGAGACCGCGGAGTTCGACCAGGCGGTCTCCGACGAGCTGCTGGCGGTGGCCGGGTTCGACCCCGACAGCGACCCCACACCTCCGGCGCCGGTCGAGGGGCCGTAGCCGCACCTGGTCGCGTGACTGAGTCGCGGGGCGCCTTCGGCGCCCCGCGACTCAGTCACGTCCGGGCACGATCAGCTTTGAGGGATCCCCGCCGGCGTCGTCGTCCTGACCCGGAACGACGATGCCTGATGCCTCGTCGTCGGCCTCCTCGGCCTGTGGGTCGGCCTTGAGCCCGACGTCGACGAGCACCTCGTCGGAGGGGGCCCCATCGATGTCCGCGGCGTCGACGATGGCATCGATGGTCTTGCGCCGCAGGATGTCGCCGACCAGTGCCGGCAGGCTGCCCTGCTCCTGGATGACCTGGGCGATCTGCTCGGGCGGCATGCCGTGCTGCTGGGCGTGGCGCGTGATCTCCGCGTCCAGGTCGGACGGGTCGAGGTCGATGCCGAGCTCGCGGGCAAGCGCATCGAGCACCAGCTGCGCCTTGACGCCCTGCTCGGCCTGCTGGCGGGTGGTCTCCTCGAACTGCTCGGCGGTCATGCCCTGTGCCTCGAGCACCTGCTCGCGCGAAAGCCCGTACTGCTCGGCCTGCTGGTCGAGCTGCGCGACGCGCTGCTGCACCTCCTCCTCGATCATCGCGGGGGGCAGCGGCACGTCGACGCGGGCGACGTAGGCCTCGAGGATCTGGCCGCGCAGCTGGTGGCGCGCCTGCTCGATCGACCTGGCCAGCAGCGAGCGACGCACGTCGTCCTTGAGCTCGTCGAGGGTGTCGAACCCGGAGGCGGTGGTCGCAAAGTCGTCGTCGAGCTCCGGCAGGGTCTTCTCACGCACGTCCTTGACGGTGACGTGGAAGGTCGCCTCGGCACCGCCGTGCTTGGGGTAGTCCTCCGGCAGCGTGTCGGTGTAGCTGAACGTGTCCCCCGCCTGCTTGCCGATGGCCTCCTCGTCGAGCTTCGGCGTGACCCCGCCGGACCCGATCTCGTAGAGGGCGTCCTGGACCGCGGACGAGTCGAGCGTCTGACCCTCGACCTCGACGTCGAGGTCGATGGTGATCAGGTCGCCGTGCTCTGCGGGCCGCTCGACCTCGTCGACCTCGGCGAACCGCTCGCGCAGCTGCTCGAGCTGACCGTCGACGTCCTGCTCGTCGACCTCCCAGTCGGGGTGGGTGACCGCGATGCCGGTGTGGTCCGGTGGGTCGAAGCTCGGGCGGACCTCCAGCGTGGCGGTGAACACGCAGCCGTCGGTCTCGTCGAAGCTGTCGACCTCCACCTCGGGCTGGGCGACCGGCTCGAGCTCCTCGGCCTGCAGCGCCTCCGCGTAGTAGTCGGAGAGCACGTTGTCCATCGCCTGCTGGGTGACCACGCCCTCGCCGAGGCGCTGCTCGAGCAGTCGACGCGGCGCCTTGCCGGGCCGGAAGCCCGGGATGGTCACCTGCTTGGCCAGTTCTCGGGCCGCGTGGTCGAGCGCCTGCTTGACGCGCTTGGGCTCCACCTCGACGGAGAGCTTGACCTTGACGGGCTCGAGGGTCTCGACGGCGGTCTTCACGGTGGACGTCCTCGTTGGGATGGACTCGGCTGGGAGGGGCACGGCCGGGATCGGGCGGGATGGTTCCACCTCGGCTTCGCCCTGTCCATCCGTGGGCCCCGGCCGGGCGGTCGGCGTGTCAGGCCGCACGGCCTGCCGCGGCCGCACGGGGAGGTCCGACGGACAGGAGGCGGACCGAACAGCGCTACGCTCCGGACACTTCGGGGTGTGGCGCAGCTTGGTTAGCGCACCTGCTTTGGGAGCAGGGGGCCGCCGGTTCGAATCCGGCCACCCCGACCACCTTCCCGGCCGCCTTCCCGGCCGTCTTCCCGGCCGTGCGGCGTGGCCGTCCGCTCAGCCGCGACGCAGCGTCTGGCGCTTGTTGACCTGCCGGTCGATCTGGCGCCAGACGTCGTCGCGCACCTCGACGACCGCCTTGTCGAGCTCCGGGTCCTTCGAGGTACCGACGATCTTCGGCAGCCCCGGCACCCAGCACTCGAGCGCCACCCGCTGGGAGCCCATGTCACGGTCCTTCACCGACAGCTCGAGCTCCACCGACTCCGGGTCCCAGCGCTGCAGTCGGCGTTCCAGACGACCGAACAGGATGTCTGCGTACTTGTCGTGCTCGTCGGGTCGGAACTGCGGCACCACTCGGAGGCGGTCGCGGTAGGTGTTGTTGGCCATCGATGGCTCCTGATGGTCGAACGTGTGGTGGGTGCGGGCAGGGGGTGCGTCCAGAGCGGCGGTCGACCGGCCGCCGCGGGCGGTAGGCTGCCGCGCGCTCGCGGGTGTAGCTCAATGGTAGAGCCCCAGCCTTCCAAGCTGGTCATGCCGGTTCGATTCCGGTCACCCGCTCCGAGGGCTACCGACCCGACCGACGCGCGCGGACGGTGCGCCAATCCGCATCAGGCAGGTGTCGACAGGTGCTCGCGCAGGTCAATCGGCTCCGACGCCTGGCAACGCCGGCGCAGGCCCGGCAGGTCCAGGACCGCGAGCGTGCGCCGGCCGGTGGAGATGAGCCCCTGCGCACGCATGGTGTGCAACACCTTCGCCACCGACTCCCGTGAGGCGCCGCTCCAGGCGGCCAGCTCGTCCTGGGTCAGCGGCAGGGTGATCCGGACGACGTCGCCGTCGGCGAGGCCCCACCCGGTCGCCAGGTCCACCAGGCGGTGGGCAACCCGCTGCGCGATGCAGGTCCCGGCGAACCGACTGCGCTCGGCATCGGCGGCGGCGTGCTGCTCGAGGACGGTGCGCAGGCACGCAGTGGTGATCCCCGACCGCGTCTGCACGAGGTGTCGCAGGTCCCGTCCGCTGACCGATAGCCCATCGACGGGCTCCAGGCTGGTGATGTCCTTGCCGATCCGGCTGCGTCCCAGCGCGACCGGCAGGTTCGCGGCGTAGCCGGGTCCGATCAGCTCGGTGATCACCTCGTCGCCGTCGGCCGCGACGATCGACGCCTTGGCCGTTCCCCGCAGCACCAGCAGCGCTCGATCCTCCTCGGCACGCAGCAGCAGCTCACGCGCTCCCATCCGCACGGGACGGCAGGCATCGAGCAGCGTGTCAACGTCCTCTGCGTGCAGACCCCCGCAGAGCAACTGGTCCGCCCACGGGACCCGGCATTTGCCGGTGCCGACGTGCCCGGTGCTGGTGTCTTGCCGCTGGATGTGCACGTGTCGTCCCCCTGGACCGCGTCACCGTGTCCCCCGACCGATGACCGCAACCACAGCATGCGACGGTCACACCATCATGCACGGCAATCATGCTTGGTGCGCACCGGAAGCACGCTGGACGCACGGGTATCTGAGGGAATCCAGCGCTGCGCTCACGTCCGGTGGGCCGGCGAACGCCCTCAGTGCTGCCGTCAAGCCGGCACCGCCGACGCCGTGGGCGCCAGTGGCCGGTTCCGGCGTCCGGCGCGACCGGGCGGAGGTGTCAGCGCAGGTCGATGTCGAGGATCTCGGGAAAGCCCGCGTCGACCCGTGCGGACAGCTGCGGCTCCGAGACGGCGTGGGCGTCCACACCCGGCTGCCGGTCGCGCAGTGCCTCGAGATCGAGGATGGTCAGCGACCGGCGCCTGGTCATCAGGATGCGCGCGCGGCGCAGCTCGTGCAGGGCCTTGGCGACCGACTCGCGCGACGCCCGCGCCCACGACGCCAGCTCCTCCTGGGTCAGCTGCGCCCGGATGCGGACCTCGCCGTCGATCGGCTCGCCGAAGCGCTCGGCGAGTTCGACGAGCCGGTAGACCACCCGGTCGGTGGTCGACGTCGCGCTGAAGGCGAGCACCTGCGCGCGCAGATCGCTGAGCTCGTCGGTTGCTGCCTGCAACCAGGCGTTGGCGACGGCAGGCCGCGCCCGCGCCATCGACCGCAGGTCACCACCCGGCAGCAGCAGGGCGGTGGTGGGGGTGAGGGCCGTCACGTCGCCGTCGCGCGGCGTGCCGAGCGCGCCGGTGAGACCGGCCGCGTCCCCTGGGCCGAGCAGCCCGAGGACCACCTCCTCGACCTGCGAGACGGCGCGGTGCTCCTTCGCCGTGCCACTGAGCACGACCAGGACCGCGTCGCCGCCGCTGCGCAGCAGCATCTGGCCCCGTTCGCGTCGCAGCACCCGACCGACACCGAGGACCGCCGTCAGGTCCTGCTCCGGCAGGCTGCGCAGCAGCGCCGAACGGTGGACACCCTCGACAAGTGGGGCGTCGACACTGCCCGAGCTGTCGTCGCTCACCTGACCCTCGCTCCGGTCGTCGGCGTCGTGCGCAACGCTGCGAGCAAATCGCGAACGCTGCTGCCGCGTCGTCTTCACGGTCTGGCCACCACCACCGCTGCTGGTGCCCAACGCCCGCGGTAGGGGTCGACCCGCGGGCGCCGGACGTCGCGACCGTTCAACCGTGCTCGTGCCGCGACATGCTCGACCGTCGCCGGTGCGAGCAGGCGACGTCTAGGTCAGACGAGACAGCCGTTCTGTGTCATTTGACGTATTCGTCACTGCGGGTGGCCCCGTGGGCCGCATCTGCAGTCCCTGGCCCGGCTTCACGGCTCGCGACCAGACCGGTCCCCGGGTGGTTGGTCGCGTCCGTCTCTTTCTCGCCGGTCAGCAGTCGGCCACGGCCCGCTCCGCGGGCATCGACGCTCCCGTCCTTCGATGGGGCGGGCCGGTAACGGCTCCCGCGTCCGGCACCGCCCTCCCAATCGCACCCGCGGTGGTGGACCCCACACCAAGGGTCGCGAACGTGCCGAACGACACCGACAGAGCGTGTCAGATGCTGTTGTGAAGGAAGGCGGTAAGACGGAGGCTCAGTGGTGACCGGGTCTCCCCGGCCGGGTGACTCTGGGATCGCTCCGGGGAACTCGGGGGACGTCGCGACATCGACGCCTGTCAAGGAAGACGGCAGGCGACCGTACCGACCGAGTCAGGGCCGAAGAGGCCGCTCCGACGAAGGGGATGGATCGTGCATAGGACAGGTAGCGAAGCACACACACCGAGGCGTCGGCGGACCCCGCTGGTGCTGCTGATGACGCTGGGGCTGCTGGCCTCGATGCTGATGGTGCCAGCCTCAGCCAGCAACAACAACGGATCCAACGGTTCCCTTTATTGGGAAGGCCAGGGAGACGACTCCGAGGACTGTGAGAAGTACGAGGAGGGCGTGATCCACTGGATCTTCCAGGCCGGCGCTGGCCACTCCGTTACCGAGGCGACCCTCTACGTCCCGGGTGAGGACCCTGAGGAAATGGAGCTCCGGGGCCAGAACAACTTCAGCGCGTTCACCGGCTTCGGTGATGCAGAGGTCGTGGACGGGGCCATCACCTTCCCCGACCCCGACGACCAGCCGTACGTCGAGTACGAGGGCACAACGGGGAACAACCCGCGCCTGATCATCTCCGGCTGGTGCGACGACG
>SKSM01000105.1 GCA_007122985.1 Nitriliruptoraceae bacterium
AACCGCCCTCTCAGGGTCATCTCCACGCGAACCGGCGCTTGTGCACCGGTGGCGTGAAGCCGTCCATGGATCGGATCGCGAGCTCGATGCGCCGCTCGGCCGTGGTGCCGTCCTGGTAGGCGATGGTGCTGACGACGCTGACCGTGTCGTCCTCGCCGTACAGCGCCTCGATCAGCTTGCCGTAGCGCTCGTCGATGACACCGCGCCGCACCTTGCGGGTGCGGGTGATCTCCTCGTCGTCGGCGTCGAGCTGCTTGTGCAGCAGCAGGAAGCGGCGCACCTGGATGCTCTCGGGCAGGTCCTGGTTGGCGCGGTAGACCTCGCCGGCGATCAGCTCGTAGACGGCCGGCTTCTGCGCGAGGTCGGTGTAGGTGGTGTAGGACAGATGCTGCCGTTCGGCCCACGCACCGACGGTGTGCATGTCGATGGTGACCATCGCGCTGATGTAGGGACGGTCGGTGCCGCCGAAGACGACCGCTTCCTCGACGTAGGGGCTGAACTTGATCTTGTTCTCGATGAACGCGGGACTGAACCGTGTGCCGTCGGGCGCCTGCATGACGTCCTTGGCCCGGTCGATCACCACCAGGTGCTGGTCGTCGTCGAGGTAGCCGGCATCACCGGTGTAGAGCCAGCCGTCGGCGTCGGTCGCCTCACGGGTGGCCTCGTCGTTGCGGAAGTAGCCCTGGAACACCGCTGGGCTTCGCAGCAGCACCTCGCCGTTGTCGGCGATGCGCAGCTCCGTTGCCGGGATCGGGGTGCCGACGGTGTTGAACTTGACGTCGTCGTCGCGGTGGACCACAGCGATCCCGCAGATCTCGGTCTGTCCGAAGATCTGCTTGAGGTTGACGCCGATCGAGTGGAAGAAGCGGAACACGTCCGGTCCCAGCGGCGCGCCACCGGTGTAGCAGCGCTGGACGCGGGTCAGGCCCAGCTGCTCGCGGGTCGGCCGCAGGGCGGCCATCTCCGCGAGCCCACCCAGCAGGCGCTGCACGATGGTCGGCCGCTCACCGCGGACCCGACGCTCGGCCACCTGCTCACCAACGTGGTAGCCCCAGGCGAACACCGCGCGCTTGAGCACTCCCGCCTCTCCGACGCGGACCTGGACGTCGGAGACCATGTCCTCCCAGATCCGCGGCGGACTGAACATCACGTCCGGACCGATCTCACGCATGTCGGGCTTGACGGTGCTGGCCTCCTCCGGGAAAGACACGGTGAAGCCCGCCTGCAACCCGCAGGCCACGGTCAGCATCTGTTCGCCGATCCAGGCGAAGGGCAGGAAGCTGACGTAGCGGTCGTCGGAGGTGATGGGGTCGATCGCCATCAGGCTGCGTCCCATCGCCAGCAGGTTGGCGTGGGAGAGCATCGCGAGCTTCGGTCGCGCGGTCGTGCCGGAGGTGGTGCAGATCACCGCGGTGTCGTCGGCGCTGCCGGCGGCGATCTGCTGGTCGAGCCAGCCGGGGTGCCGCTGTTCGTAGGCGCGGCCGCGCGCCTCGAGATCGGTGAACTCGAGCAGGTAGGGCTCCTCGTAGTGCTCGAGTCCGTGGGGGTCGTAGTAGATGACCGTCTCGACGGTCTCGAGCTCGTCCCACAGCCGGATCAGCTTGTCGACCTGCTCCTGGTCCTCGGCGACCACCACGCGCACCTGCGCGTAGGTCAGCACGTGGACGATCTCCTCGCCGACGCTGGTCGGGTAGATCCCGACGACCGCCGCCCCGATCGACTGGGTGGCGAGCTCGCTGATCAGCCACTCGGGACGGTTGTCCCCCAGCACGGCCACCACCTCGCCGGAGCTGATCCCGAGGTCGGCGAGCCCGTGGGCGGTGTCGCGCACCCGCTCCTGGTACTCCCGCCAGGTGGTCGGCTGCCAGATGCCGTAGCGCTTCTCCTGCAGGGCGACACGGTCGTCACCGTGACGCTGCGCAAGCTCCTCGAGCAGCTTCGGGAAGGTGGTCGTCGCGGCCACCGGCTCCGGCGGCTGCTCCCGCGGGCGGACCACCTCGGAGCCGTGGACGGCCTGCGCATCGGCGGTCGGGACGTCCTCGGCCGCGCTCACGTGACGACCTCCTCGCCGAGGTAGGCCTCGATCACCCTCGGGTCGGCCTGGACCTCGTCCGGCACGCCGGTGGTGATGCGCTCGCCGAAGTCGAGGACCGTGACCGAGTCGGAGATGTCCATCACCACCTCCATGTCGTGCTCGATGAGCACCACCGTCACCCCGGCGAGGTCGTTGACGTCGAGGATGAACCGGGCCATGTCCTCCTTCTCCTCGGAGTTCATGCCGGCCATGGGCTCGTCGAGCAGCAGAACCGTCGGCTGCAGGCACAGCGCGCGTCCCACCTCGACGCGCTTCTGCACGCCGTAGGGCAGGGCACCGACGTGGGCGTTGCGCACCGCCTGGATCTCGAGGAAGTCGACGACCTCCTCGACCAGCTCACGGTGGGCGATCTCCTGTCTGCGCGCCGAGCCGAAGAACCACGCCGAGCGCAGCACCGAGTGGCGCATGTGCACGTGCCGGCCGAGCATGAGGTTGTCGAGCACGCTGATGTGCTTGAACAGCTCGATGTTCTGAAACGACCGCGCCACGCCTCGGCGGGCGACCAGAGCCGGGCGCAGCCGGGTCAGCTCGACCGATTCGACGCCCCGCTCGTGCAGCTGGATCCCGCCCTGCTGCGGCCGGTAGACCCCGCTGACGCAGTTGAGCAGGCTGGTCTTGCCGGCACCGTTGGGACCGATGATCGCATGGATCTCACCCTGGAGCACCTCGATGCTGACGCCCTTGAGCGCCTGGACACCACCGAACCGCAGGGCGACGTCGTCGACCACCAGCTGCGGTGTGCCCGGCTCGAGTTCGCTGCCGTTGAGGTCGTGTCGATAGGCGCGTGTCACCCAGCTCCCTCTCCGCGTCCGACCACGTCCGTGCGCACCCGTTGCCTCGTGCTCCCGGTGCACACTCTTGCACTTCCGCTATGTGGAAGTCAATACCTCTGGCAAGAAATCCACTCCGCCCAGTAGAGTAGAGTTGCATTACGATTCGCTGACTCGGTGCGGGCGCGAGGCGTCGTGCGGGGACGTGGCAGCAGAGCAGCGCAGAGGAGGCCGGCGGGTGAGCGACGCGGGAGCGCCCAGCGGCACCCTCGGGACGATCCGCAACGCCTCGGTGCTGCTCGACCTGCTCAGTGAGGGCCCCGCCTACCAGCAGCTCAGTGACCTCGCCGAACGCTCCGGCTTGTCGGTCCCCACGGTGCACCGGCTGCTGCGCAGCCTGGTCGCGGCCGGCCTGGTCGAGCAGGACCCCACCTCGTCGCGCTACGGGCTGGGCGCGGAGTTGGTGCGGCTGTCCGAGCGCTACCTGCGCCGACAGCCGCTGATGCAGGGGCTGATGCCCTACCTGGTGGACCTGCGCAACCGCACCGGCGCGACGGTGCTGGTCGCGATGCTGATCGGCGACCACGTGGTCTACGTCGAGCGCATCGACGGCGACGACGGCGCCCTGCTGCGCCGCTCGGAGCGCAGCTTTCCGTGCATGGACACCCCCACCGGCCGGCTACTCGCCGCCCGTGGGGACGCGGAGCTGTGGAAGCGTCTGACCGACGGTGACCGCGGTCAACGGCTGGCCGACCTCGAGCACTGGGCCAGCTGCGACCACCTGGTCGGTGACCTCGACTCGCCCCGCGGGCACGTGGAGGTCGCTGTCCCCATCGTGCGGGCGGAGGGCGCCGCACCGGCGGCGCTGGCCGCGACCGGCGGCCCGCCGCGCTTCCCCGACGGCGACCTGGTGGACACCGTGCTGCCGGAGCTGCAGCAGACGGCCGAGCTCGTCGGCAGGATGGTCAGCCATGCCGGCTGAGGCGGATCACGTGCGCGCCCTCGACGCGTGGGAGCACGAGGCTGCGCACCTCGACTGGGCGCGCCCGTGGCAGCAGCTGTGCGATGAGCAGCCGGGCCCCGACGCCCGCTGGTTCGTCGACGCCCGGATCGACGTGGCGCACAACTGCCTGCACCGCCACCTCGCAGACGACCCGCACCGCGTGGCCCTGCTCTGGGAGGGTGAGCCCGGCGACACCCGGCAGCTGACCTACCGCGAGCTGGCCGACGAGGTGGAGCGCTTCGCGGCCGGATTGTCGCAACTGGGGGTGCGGACCGGCGACCGGGTCGCGCTCTACCTCGGCGTCCTGCCCGAGACGGTCGTGGCGATGCTGGCCTGCGCACGGCTCGGTGCCGTCCACTGCGTGCTGTTCTCGACCCTGCCCGCCGATGCGCTGGCCGACCGGCTCGAGGACCTCGCGCCCCGGGTGCTGATCACCCAGGACGGCAGCTGGCGCAACGGCGTGGTCCTGCCGCTGAAGGCCCGCGCGGACGAGGCCCTGGCCGCGACCAGCGGCGTGGACCACACCGTGGTGGTGCGCCGCACGGGCATCGACATCGCGTGGTACGAGGGTGACCGGACCTACCAGGACGTGCTGGCGGCGGGCACCGGCCGGCAGCTGGCACCGACCGCGCTGCCGGCCGACGACCCGCTGCTGGTGGTCTACCTCGCCGACCGGCGCCGGCACCCGATCGGCGTGGTCCACCGCGCCGGCGGCTACCTGGCCTACGCCAACACCCTGCACCGGCGGGCGCTGACCAGCGACCCGGCCGACGTGTGCTGGGCCGCGGTCGACATCGGCTGGCTCGCCGGGCAGGCGCACGGCGTCTACGGCCCGCTGTCCGCGGGAACGACCACGCTGCTCTACGAGGGCACACTGGACACCCCCACCCACGCCCGCGCCTGGCAGCTGATCGAGCGCTACGGCGTCAATGCGCTGGTCACCACCCCGTCGGTCGCCCGCAACCTGCACCAGTGGCCGGACGCGCCGCCGTCGCAGGCCGAGCTCGGCTCGCTGCGCTCGATCGTCCACCTCGGTGAGCCGATCGATCCGGAGACCCGCCAGTGGCTCAAGGAGGAGGTGGGCCAGGGGCGGTGCAGCGTCCGCGACGGCTGGGGTCAGATCGAGCTCGGCGCGATCTGCACCGTGGACCCTGCGCCGCAGCCGCCGCTGCCCGATCCGGGGCTGGAGGTGGTCGGCGACGACGGGCGGGTTGCCGCGCCGGGCGAGCCCGGCGAGCTGGTACTGCGGCATCCGTGGCCGGGGATGTTCCTCGACATCCGCCACCCCGACGCCTCCACGATGGACCGCTACTGGCACCACCCCGGCTGCTACGCGACCGGTGACCTCGCCCGACGCGAGCCGGACGGCCGCATCGAGATCCTCGGGCGCATGGACCCGGTCGTGCTGGTCTCTGGACAGCTGGTCTCCGCCGACGAGGTCCGCGAGGCGCTCGAGGAGCATCCCCGGGTCGCCCGCGCGGAGGCCGTCGGCTGCCCCGACCCGCGCAGCGGCCACGTCATGGCCGCCTACGTGGTGCTCGAGGGCGACGACGGTGACCAGCCGGCGCCGAGCCTGGCCACCGTGGCCCGCGAGCTGCGCGGCCACGTCGACGACACCCTCGGGGGGCTCGCGCGGCCACGTTCGGTCGGCTTCCTCGACCGGCTGCCGGACGACGAGCCACGCGAGCTGATCCGAAGCGCGCTCACCGACCTGTGCCGTGCCCCGCACGAGGCGCTGTTCCATGTCACCGAGGAACGCCTGGCCACCGCGATCTCCGCGCGCCGGCACAGCGCGAGCTGAATGGCGAACGAGCGCAGGGGCCGCTTCTCGAGACACGCCGGCCGGGGAACGACCACGGGCGTGTCGCAGTTGCGATGGTCACCGACAGGCGCCGCAGGCGAGCGGGGTGGCCGCGCTTCCGGGAGGCCCGGTGCAGATCAGGTCGGCAGGGCTCCCAGGTAGAGCACGTAGACATCTCCGGCGACGAGGTTGGGGAACTCGTCGTCCTCGGTGACCTGGCGCCAGAGCACCACCCAGTCCCCCTCGGGTGTTACCACTGGTACGACGAAACAGGGCGGATCCTGGAAGCGCCGAAGCCGATGGTCGCGGCTGCCCGGCTCGTCGGCGATGGCCGCAAGTGCCTCCTCGACCTTGTCCAACGTCGGCCATCGTCTCTGGTCGTGCTCGAGCGCCTCGTAGCTCTCCAGCGCTTGGTTGGAAAGCGCGAGGTCAGGCATCGGTGGTCCGCGCCGCACGCCGAGCGGACAGGTCGACCTTCGTCGCGGTCGTGGACCGTGCCGCTCGCCGGGCGGCCTCGACGGCGTCGTGATCCTCGTGGAACCTCTGCTCCAGCTTGCTGACCACCGTGGCAGGCTCGAGAACGACCGAGCCGTCCTCGTACCGACGGGCCACGAGGTGCGTGACATCGTCGTCGAACAGCGATCCGAGCGAGACGCGCCCGCGCGCGTCGAGGTCAAGTGTGACTTCTGTCACCACGGCCGTCTCCCGGGTCGGGTTTCCCCTACCGTATGCGAAGCACCCCCGTTGGGCAACGGGGCAGAAGGGACATAGGGAACGAATCGAAGGCACCGGGCCTGCCAACAGATCGGTGAGCAGGTCCACGCCGCTCGAGCTGACCGCCGCGCGGCCACCCGCCGGCTGCGGCCGGCGGGCAGCCTGGCATGCTGGTCCCATGTCGCGACGCATCAGCAGCCCCGACCTGGTCAGCCGCGGCCGCGAGCTGCGCGAGCTGACCGCCTGTCTCGACACCGCGCGGGCCGGCACCCCGCAGCTGATCCTGCTCACCGGCGAGGCCGGCATCGGCAAGTCCCGGCTGCTCACCGCACTCGCCGACCAGGCACGAACGGCCGGTGACCGGGTGCTGACCGGCCACGGCGTCACGGTCGGCGACACCGCCCCGCCGTTCGCGCCGGTCGCCGAGATGATACGCCAGCTGCTGCGCGAGGTGGACGAGGACGGGCTCGCCGAGGTGGTCGATCCCGGACGCCAGGAGCTGTCGTTGCTGGTCCCGAGCCTCGCGGTGGACGCGGCGGCTCCGGGCGGGGTCGAGGCGGATGCCGCCACCCGTCGCGACCTGCTGTTCAGCGCGATCGTCGACCTGGTCGACCGCCTGTGCGTACAGCAGCCGGTGGTGCTGGCCTTCGAGGACCTGCACTGGGCCGACCAGGCGACCCTCGATCTGGTGCGCTACCTGGCACGCACGGTCCGGCACGGACCGCTGCAGCTGATCGCCACCCTGCGTGACGAGGAGCCCACGGGCCAGGCCGAGCTGACCTCGCTCCTGGGCGAGCTCGCCCGCCTGCCCCACGTCACCCGGATGCCGCTGCGCCCGCTCGACCGGGTCGGGGTCGAGGCCCAGATCACCGCGATCACCGGGCAGCGACCCGACCGTGAGCTGACCGAGCGGATCGCCACACGCTCCGGCGGCAACCCGTTCTTCGTCGAGGAGCTGTTGACAACCGACGACCCCGGCGAGCTGCCACCGGCCGTGCGCGACGTCGTCGCCGCCCGCCTGGCGGCCGTGCCCACCGACACCCGCCACCTGCTCGCCCACGCCGCCATCATCGGTGAGCGGTTCACCCACGAGCTGCTGGCCATCGCCGCGGCGGTCGACGGTGACGCCCTCACCGACCGGCTGCGACCGGCGGTGGACCACCACGTCGTGGTCGTGGACCCCGACGGGGTCTTCCGGTTCCGGCACGCGCTCGTGCGTGAAGCCGCCGCCGATCAGCTGCTGCCCGACGAGCGGGCGCGGCTGCACCGGACCGTCGCCGACGCGCTCGCGGCTCGTCCCGACCTGGCCGCCGGGGGCGAGCGTGACGTCCACGCCGAGCTCGCCGGTCACCGGCAGGCGGCCGGCCAGCCCACCGAAGCCGCCGTCGCCTCCCTGGCCGCCGCGGAACGCGCGGGCGAGGTCACCGCTTTCGCCGAGGCGCTCGCCCACCTCGAGCGGGTGATCGCGCTGTGGCCGCAGCTCGACCCCGCGGCTGTCGACCGCGAGCTGGAGGACGTACGGCTGGCCGCCGCCCACGCTGCCGCCGACGCGGGCGTCTGGCACCGCGCGGTCGTGCATCTCGAGTCACTGCTCCCGCCGCTGTCCGAGCTGGCCGGGACGGACACGGCGATGGCACCGCTGCGCGAGGCCGATCTACGGCACCAACTGGCCCGGGCCCGCTGGCAGGCGGGCCAGGGCGACGCGGCCCTGGCCGAGGCCGAGCGTGCCAGTCAACTGATCGGTGATACGCCTGCGTCGCAGACGACTTCGCAGGTGCGCATGACCTACGCACAGCTGCTCAGGCTCACGACCTCCCGCGACCCGCGCGAGGCGCTGCCTGCTGCTCGCGCGGCGGTCGCGGACGCGTCGGCGGTCGGCGACGACCGGCTGCACTGCCTGGCCCTGGGGATGCTCGGCGCGGCACTCACCTGGGGCGGGGCCGTCACCGAGGCCAGCGACCGGCTCGACGAGGCGTTGGCCTACGCCCGGTCGCTCGACGACACGCTGCTGGAAGCCCGCATCCGCGCAGCGTTGTTCGACACGCTGCACCTGCTGGACTCCGCCACCGGCGACGAGCAGAGCCACCGATTCGCCATCGAGACGCTCGCCTGGCTCGATCAGCGCCGACTGCCCGGCCCGGCCCTGGCAGCCGTGCTGATCGGGGTGAGCTTCGCCCTGATCCGCAGCGGCGACTGGGAGCGGATGGACGAGGTGGTCGAACGGCTCGACCGGATCCATGCCGAGGGGTATGCGGCCACCGGCGTCGGCACGATCCGCGCGTCCCTTGCGTGGATGCGCGGGCAGCTCGACGCCGCCCGGGCGGAGATCGAGCGGCTCCACGCCGAGGGGGTGCCGACCCGCTGGTACCACGACGTGCTGCCGTTGGAGGCCGAGATCGCCGCCGACCAGGGGCGGCTGGCCGACGTGCGTGCGGTGGTCCGACGCCACCTCGACACCGAGGTGGCAGACACCGAGATCGCCTACCGCCTGGGCACGATGCGGGCGCTCGTGCGTGCGGAGGTCGACGCCGCGCTGGCCGCCCGGGAGGCCGGCGAGTCGGGCGACGCGTCCGACGCCGATGTCGCCGACCACTGCGGCCGGGCGCAGGAGCTGCTCGCAACCATGCGTGGGTGGCTCGAGCGCTACCCGCTGCCGTTCGAGGGCTCGCCGCAGTTCGAGGCGCCCGAGACCTACCTCGCGCTTGCCGAGGCGGAGCTGACCCGCCTGACCGGCCCCGAGCCGGAGCGCTGGGCCGCACTGGTCGATCAGGCGGCCTACGCCTACTGGCGCATCTACTGCCGCTGGCGGCTGGCCGAGGCGCTGCTGGCGACCGGTGACCGGGCCGAGGTGGCCGAGGCGCTGGCCGCGGCACACGACGAGGCGGCGGCGACCGGCGCCCACCGGGTGG
>SKSM01000220.1 GCA_007122985.1 Nitriliruptoraceae bacterium
CGGTCGAGCGTGAGGCCGCAGTGGTCGCAGTCGTAGACCCGTTGCCAGAGCGCGAGCTTGGTTCTCGTCCCGCACTGTGAGCAGGTCTGCGAACTGGGGTAGTATCGGCCGATCCGCACCAGGTGCGCGGACCGGTCGGAGGTCTTGTAGTCGAGCTGGCGGACCAGCTCACCCATCGAGGCTTCCGCGACGGACCGGCCGTGCTTGAGGCCCTTGCGTCGGGCCATCCCTGCGACGTTGAGATCCTCGACGCACACGAGGTCGAACCCGCCGGCGAGCCGGCGGGACAGCTCGTGCAGGTAGAGCTTGCGGGTCGCGACGATCTTGCCGTGCAGCTTCGCGCGGCGACGCAGCAGCTTGGCCCGGTTCTTGGAGCCCTTTTCGCAGCGGGCGATGGCTCGGTCGAGCCGTTGCAGCCGTACATCGCATCGCTCATCGCCAGCCACTGTGCCGCACCCGTGCGACATGGCAGTAGGGCCTATCCATCACACCCGACTGCCGACCCCCCCCCCCGCGTCTGAAGCTCACCGGCCCAAGCGGCTGCCCACACCCGGCGGGGACGTGTCGTTGGGCCCGTATGCATGTAGCCAGCGGTCCTGCGTGATGGGGGACGTGTGGATGCGTCATCGGGCCGGGTGACATGCGACGATTCGGATCAGCGGGCTCGGCGACGTGGCGCCGGACCTGCCGAGCCCGCGTGTGTCCACCTGGAGCCTCAGTGCATCTTGGTCTTCGAGAGCTGCGTCGACGGCCGGGGCGGTTCGCCCCGCTCGTGCTGGCGGTGACGCTGCTGTCGGCGCTTGTGCTCGCGTTCAGCGGGATCGGGACGAGTCACGTCGGCGACCTCAACGGCGCGGTCGCCAACAGCTCGGCGGATCTGCTGGTGCTCGCTGAGGGGGCCGAGGGCGCGATCCAGGCCAGCCGCATCGACCGGGAGCACGTGGCGACCGTGGCGGGCCTCGATGGCGTCGCTGATGCGCAGCCGTTGGGGGAGGCCCGGGTGGGCGGCCGGATCGACGGCGAGCTCCACGACGTGTCGCTGTGGGGCGCGGGCCCCGGTGGGCCAGGGGCACCGGAGGTCGTCGACGGCCGGGCGCCACAGAGCCCGGGCGAGGCGGTGGTGGACCTCGCCGACGCCCACCTCGGGCTCGGGATCGGCAGCACCCTGCGGATCGCCGACACCGGGGACGACCTCGAGGTGGTCGGGCTCACCGCGGACCGGCGGTTCGCGAGCATCCCGACCGTGGTGGTGACCTACGAGCAGTGGGAGGCCACGCTGGATGCGACCTACCCCGACGCGGACGACGTGGAGCCGACACTCATCGGGGTGGAGACCGCCGGTGCCGACGCCGACGACGTGATCGAACGCATCGAGGAGACGGCCGCGCCCCTGGCCGCCGAGCGGCCGGCGGACCTCGCGGCCGGGCTGCCCGGGATCGCCGGCGTGCGGGCGAGCTTCGCGACCGCCACCGTCGTGTCGTTGCTGGCGGTCAGCGCCGTGGTGGGTCTGTTCTTCCTGGTCAGCGTCGCGGGACGTCGGCGCTCGCTGGAGGTCCTGCGCGCGGTGGGCTCCCCGCCCCGGACCTTGGCGGCGGCGATGCTGACCCAGGTCCTCCTGGTCACCACGGCGAGCAACGCCGCGGCAGGCGGTGTGGTCGCCCTGGCGGCGGCGCTCCTGCCGGCCCGGGTGCCGCTGAGCCTGGCCCCCCGCCTCTGGCTGCTGATCAGCGCAGTGACGACGGTGGTCGCGGTCCTGTCGGTGTCGGCCGCCGTGCGGCGACTGCGCTTCCTGGACCCGGCCGAGGCGCTGGGGCGGCGGCCGTGACCCGCGACGGGACCGAGCTCGCGCTCGCCGAGCTGCGACGCACCTGGCGGCGGCTGTGGTCGTCGGCGGCAGCGCTGTTGGTACTGGTCCTGCTGACCCTGACCTTGGCCGGGCTCGCGGACGCGCTGGAGCGCGACAGCACCGGCGCGTTGCGGTCCCTGGACGCGGATCTGGTGGTGTTCAACGAGGAGGCCCGCGTGCAACTGCTCCGCAGCCGCGTCCCGGCACCGCTGGGCGGCGCGCTCCGGTTCGTCGACGGGGTCCAGCGAACCGGGACCATCGGCCTCCTGCCGTCCAGCCTCAGCAGCGGGGGCGACCGCTTCCGGATCACCGTTGTCGGCTACACCGCACGGACGCCGGCGGAGCCGGGCACCGTCGTCGAGGGAAGGATGCCGCTGGACGGTGAGCCCGGGATCGCCGCCGCCGACGTGCGACTGCGAGACCGAGGGCTCGCGGTGGGCGACCGGGTCATCCTCGCCGGGGACCGCGAGGTGGAGATCGTCGGATTCGTGGAGGACACGATGTTCCTCCAGCAGCCCACCGTCTGGGTTCCACACGACCTCTGGGCGCGCGTGCGCGCCAGCGCCTTCCCCGAGGCTGGATGGTCCGAGACACTCGTCGGCGCCACCGTAGTCCGGTTGAGTCCGGGCGCGGACCGCGAGGAGGTCGCGGCCACGATCGAGTCCGAGCTCGCCGATCTGGACCAGGACGTCATCGACCTCCTCGAGGACCGGTTGGAGGGCGAGGACGCCGTGGACGGCATGGCCGTCGACGCGGTCCCGATGACGACGGCCCTGGACGCGATCCCCGGCGTGGACGTGCAGCGGTCCACCTTCAGGGTGATCGTCGTGCTGGCAGTGGCGGTGGTGGGCATGGTGATGGGCCTGCTGTTCACCCTGCTGGTCACCGAGCACCGCCCTTCACTCGCAACGCTGCGCGCGATCGGCGCCTCCCGCCGGGTGCTCGTGGAGATGCTGTTGACCCAGGTCGTGGTGATGTGGGCCGTCGCCACCGCAGGCGGCACGCTCACCACGCTCGCGCTCGCCCGCATCGTGCCGGACGCGATGCCGCTGGCGCTCCGTCCCGCGGTCGTGGCCGCCGTCGCGGCAGCGCTCCTGGCCACGAGCGTGGCCGGCGCAGGCGTCGCGCTGCGCAGCGTGCTGCGGCTCGAGCCCGCGACCGTCATGCAGGAGGATGCCGAATGAGCGATCAGGCGGAGCACCGTCGCGACGCAGGACTCGTCCGCGCCGAGGGCTGCACCAAGGTCTACGGTGACGGGCCCGCCTCGGTCACTGCAGTCGCGGACGCCGACCTGACGATCCGGGCAGGCGAGCTGATCGCGCTCGTCGGTCCCTCCGGATCGGGCAAGAGCACGCTGCTGTCCATGCTGGGGGCGCTGCTGACCCCCACCCAGGGCAGCGTGCGGGTAGATGACGTCGACGTCGGCTCGCTCGATGAGCGCGCGCGCACCGAGCTACGTGCTCAGCGCATCGGGTTCGTCTTCCAGGCAGCCGGGCTCGTGCCGTTCCTCACCGCTGAGGAGAACGTCGCAACCGTGGGGACCTTTGCCGGACTCGCCCGGCACGTCGCTCGCGGCCGGGCTCGGCAACTGCTCGACGAACTCGGTCTGGCCGGCCGTGCCGGCCACCTGCCGGAGGCGCTCTCGGGCGGCGAACGCCAGCGCGTCGCCATCGCCCGCGCTCTACTCGTCGACCCGCCGGTGCTGCTCGCCGACGAGCCAACCGCCCACCTCGATGCCGATCGCGGGCAGCAGGTCGTCGAGCTGCTGGCGGATGCGGTCCACACAGGAGACCGGGCAGGTCTCATCGTCACGCACGACTCCCGTGTCGCGGCTGAGGCCGACCGGATCGTCCACATCGCCGATGGCCGGCTCCGCACAATGGCGTGACCAGGCGAGGCGGAGCCGGTATTGGCGCGACACGTGACGAATTCCGGCGACACCGTGGTCCCGATGCCCCTAGGGTCCTTCGGGCCGACACTAGGGTCCGTAGGCCCGTAGTGCTGGGGCGTCCTCACGTCAGAATCGGACGCACGCTCACGGGCGCACGGTCAGTCGGCTTCTGGTCTGGAGGTAGGTGCATGGGGCGAAACGGCAAACTCGGGGCGGTCATCGCAGGAGTGGTGATCGTCGCGGTGCTCTCACTGGTGTTCGCATCCTCAGGTGTCCGCGACGGCGCCCAGGGAGCGTTCGGCACGGTCCAGCCCGAGGCTGACGAGCTCACTCTGGACCTAGACATCCAGGCGGCCTACAACGACGAGGACGTGTTCTTCCGGTTCGGCTGGGAGACCGACTCGCCGAGCATCAACCACGACTTCCTCGTCTACGAGGGCGGCGAGTGGGTCCGCTACGGCGGTGAGCCGGACGGTTCGGGCCTGCCGATGGACGAGGACCGCATCACCTTCCTGCTCGATGACGGGTCGGTCGACCGGTTCGAGCAGTACGGCGGGTTCATGACCGTGTTCAGCTTCACGCGCGCCATGAGCCCCGAGGACCAGGACGAGGACGAGGTCGAGGCCGTCTTCGGCGAGGACACCGACGATCTGCGCAAGATGCTGCCGGAGACGATGGAGGACGACACCGACTGGCGTACCCGCCGCAGCGACGACGAGCTCGCCGAGCTCCAGGAGGCCGGCTACTTCCTCGACCTGTGGCACTGGCGCGGACACCGGTCGAACCCGATCGGGTACAGCGACAGCCAGTACGTCCTCGACCACCGCATCAGCGCCGACGGCGAGGGACCGTACTCCACGAACTTCGACGACGACACCGAGATGCCCGAGTACATGTTCGACCCGGACGCCACCGGGCAGCACGCCATGGACTGGGACCGGGTTCTCGCACTCGAGTACACGCAGGACGACCACTATTTCCTCTCGCCCGACACCGCGGTCGAGTTCGACCCGGACCACGACTGGCAGGAGGGCGACGCCATCCCGCGCCGGTTCCTCGACCAGCCCGAGGGCCCCCGTGGCGAGATCTTCGCCCAGGGCGTCGCTCAGGACGGCCGCTGGGACGTTGAGTTGCAGCGCGCACTCGACACGGGCGCAGAGGGCGAGCACAAGGTGCTTGAGGAGTTCGGCCGCTACCACCTGGCCCCGGCGGTCCACTCGGGCTTCACCGGCAACCGGTGGCACTTCATCGGGATGCCCTTGAGCCTCGGCCTCGGCCGCGATGCCGACATCGAGGCGCAGCGGTTTGACGGCGACCGGCCCGACTGGGACGCGATCGAGCCAATGACCACCACCCTGTTCTATCCCGGGGTCATCGCCTATGACTACCTCACTGACAGCGACGAGCATGCCGGTGCGGGCGCGATGCAGGGCGGCACCCCGTTCTCCGTCGCCCACGAGGTCGAGGACATGGCCTACTACGCGCTGGAGTCGGAGTTCCGCTCGGAGATCAAGACCCAGTGGGTCTGGACCGGGCTGGTGTGGATCCTGTTCATCATCGCCGCGTCGGTTGCGGTGATCCGACTCGGACGCAACCTCGCCCCTCCCGACAAGACGCTCGCATCCACTGGGACCGACAAGACTGAGGAGGGCGTCTGATGCCTCCCGCATTCCACGCCATCACGACCGGCCTGCTCAACGGGCTCCTCTTCTTCGCGCTCCTGGCGGTGATCGTGCGCATCGTCCTGCAATGGCGGGGCGGCGCCCCCCGGTCCCCACTCGCGGTGGCGGCCGACCAGACCGCACTGTGGGCCGTCGTCGTCGGTGTGCTCATGAGCCTGGCGGCGATCATCACCGGCTTCACGATCTGGGCGCCGTCCGCGGCCATCAACAGCCCGGTCATGCGCAACAAGCTGCTGACGGCGGCGTTGATGCTGGTGACCTACCTGATCTTCCTCGGCATTCGCTGGATGCTCGGCGAGAGCCTGTGGCGAAGCAAGGTCGTCAGTGCCTTCTACGGGGTCGTCGCACTCGCCGGTTTCCACTGGTCGATGGTCACCAGCTCCATCGGCGGCGACATCGCCGGCATCCCGTCCGGCTACGAGACGATCGTGCAACTGTCGGGGGTGGAGACCCGCTTCACCTACTACCTGCCGACCTGGACGCTGATCGTCATCGCCGTGCTGTCCATCGCGATGCTGGCCATCGCACTCACCGACCGGGAATCGGCAGAGTCCCGCGCTGACCGGGCCGAGGAGCCAGCCAGAGGCTGACGAGCGCATGCGGTCCATGAGAACCGGGCACCGGACGCGCTGACGGCCCGCCTCTTGGGCGGGCCGTCAGCGCGTGTCGCGGTGCGGGGGCCGGTCACGATTCGCAGGCGCGAGACTCTCGGCCTTGATCCGGCCACGCTGCTGCCACCTCCGGGGGTCAGCCGGTTCCGAGACCGACGAGCGCTCCGCCTCTGGGCTGATAGACGCAGTCGGGCTCTTCCGCGAACGCATCACCCCTGGTGGCGTAGGCACGGGAGCGCGACCCGCCACAGACCGCCCGGAACTCGCAGTGTCCGCAGCGGCCGAGCAGCTCGGAGGGGTCACGGAGCGATCGCAACAGCGGTGCGTCGCGGTAGATCTCGGGGAGCGGGGTGGACCTGACCGAGCCCACGGGGACCGGCAGGAATCCGCTGGGATACACCACGCCAAGGTGGTCGATGAACACGAACCCGCGGCCGGCGTTGATGTCCAGCGGCGGTCGCGGCGTTCGGACGGGCAGGTCCCGCTCCGCCCGCAGCTGGTCGAGCTCGGCCCGAAGCCAGCGGTAGGTCTCACCCAGCCCGAACGTCGCGGCCGGATCCTGATCACCGGCTTGGCGGCGCTGTAGCACGACCCGCCGGAAGTGCGGCGCCTCGGTGGTCTTGACGGCGAGGTGCCCCCCGACGTCGACCAGCCAGTGCAGCACGTCCTCGACGACCTCGGGCCGCAGCTGGGCGAGCTCCTCCCCACGGCCGGTGGGCACCAGGAAGAACACGCTCCACAGGAACGCGTCGAGGTCCAGGACACGGCGGAGCAGATCCGGAAGCTCGCCGAGATTGTCAGCGGTGACCGTCGTGTTGATCTGCAGCCGCAGGCCCAGGTCGGTCACGGTCCGGCAGGTGTCCAGGGTCGCGGCGAAGACTCCCTGGATGCCGCGGAACCCGTCATGAGTGTCGGGAGAGGCACCATCGAGCGAGATCGACACCGCCTTCGCGCCCGCGGCCGCCATGGTGGCGAACCGCTCCGGCGTCGCCCGGGCGGTGACCGACGGCGCCAGCGCCATGCTCAGCCCCAGGCTGCGACCGTAGGAGACGAGCTCGGCGAGGTCCTCGCGCTCGAAGGGGTCCCCGCCCGTGAGCACGATCATCGGGCTGGGCGGCCCGAAGGCGGCGATGTCATCGAGCAGCCGGCGGCCCTCGGCGGTGTCCAGTTCCAGGCGGTGCGGCTCATGCTGCGCGTCGGCGCGACAGTGTTGGCACACGAGCCCACAGGCACGGGTGACCTCCCAGATCACCAGGAACGGACGTTGGCTGGGATCGTGGCGCAGCCTGCGGACAGCGGTTCGAGCACGCCTGCCATCAGGTGGCTTCGGCAGGTCACGTTCGGTCATACGGCTCGCTCCTCGAGTTCGTCGATGATCTGCTCGGCGGCTGTGGTGCCGGAGCGCACACAGGCCGCCAGGCCTGGTCCGTGGTAGGGGGCACCGGCCAGGACGACGCCGGGCAGGTCGCGCCTCAGCGCACCGGTGATGTCGGCGATCCGCTGGCGGTGTCCGACTTCGAGCTGCGGCATCGTCGACGGCCAACGCTGGACGCGGGCCGTGGTGGGCCCGACGGCGAGCCCGGTCGCCTCACGCAGCTCGGCGTGCAGGTGCTGGACGAGAGCGTCGTCGTCGAAGGTGTCGACCCGCTCGTCGTCGGCCCGACCAGCCGAGGCACGTACCAGTACCTGGCCGTCCACGTGGTGGTGGGGCCACTTGCTGGACAGGAAGGTGGCGGCCTTCAGCAACCGGCCGCTGCCGCTGGGAACGAGCATTCCGGTACCGGTCAGAGCCGGCGTGGAAGCCGCTTCGCGGGGGTAGGTCATCACTGCCACGGCGACCGAGGCGGCGCGCAGGTGCGACAGCCCCTTGGCTGCCTGGGGGCTGGGTCCGCCCACCATGCGCTTCGCTGCATGAGCGGGCACCGCCACCACGACGCCGTCTGCGGGTAGCTCATCACCACTCTCGGTGCGGACGAGGAGACCCGACCTGGTCTGCTCCACTGCGGTGACGGCGGTCTCGAGTCGGATCTCGACCCCCGTGAGCGCCTTCGCCATCCGGGCCGGAAGCGACGCCAGACCGCCGTGCAACGTCACGAAGGCGGGACCGGCGTGTGCCTTCGGGCGGCGGCGCAGCAGGAGCGACCGATGGCGTCCGGCCAGCGCGGCCAGTTGCGGGGTGGCGGCCTGGAGGCTGAGCTTGCGTACGTCTCCTGAGTGCAGTCCACCCAGCAGCGGGTCCACGAGACGGTCGGTCAGTTGACGGCCGAAGCGCCGTTGCAGGTACTCACCTACCGAGATGTCCGTCGGCGGCACGGAGGCGGGGACCAGCGGTTCCAGACCGGCGCGGAGCATGCCAGCCGGCGACAACAGCCCCGAGGTGAGCATGGGCCACAGGCGCGTGGGGCCGGCCGGACCGAATCCGGCCGGCAACGACCGCAGCCGATCCTCGGCCCAGATCCAGGTGGTGCCCTGCTCGGCCGCCACGATCTCACCATCGAGTCCATGCTCCGAGACCAGGGCGAGCGGTTCCGGCGCGGCGGTGTGCACCGCCTCGGCTCCCACGTCGACCGTGTGGCCATCCACCTCGAGCGACCGGACCTGCCCACCAACCCGGTCACAGGCCTCGAGGACCGTCACCCGGGCACCGTGACCGGCAAGACTCCTCGCTGCGCACAACCCGCTCACCCCGGCACCGACGACCACCACATGCACGCGCTGCTCCTTGCCGACCGTCGGCTGCGGTTCCACGACGCCGACAGCCTCGCGCCACACGTGATGCCCGCGTAGGGCCAACCGGCCTCTGCCGTCAGGGCCAACGGGCGCCGTCCGGCCATGCCATCACCGGGACGACTGAGCGGCACCGCGATCGTCGCTGCGCTCACCGACGACGCCACCGCCTCGGCCAAGCCCTGCTGGCCAGCTCGTGGTGGACGCGGGAGGTGCGAGCGCTGCCCCGGGCGGCGCTCGCATGTCGTCAGCGGCTGGCCAGGGGGTTGAACGGCGCACCGACCTCGCGCGGCGTGGCGACCTCGACGACCGCGAGCTCGATGAGCAGGTGATCGGGGAGCTCCGAGCCCTTCAGGTCGACGTCGAGCTGCGCGAGCCGGTCGTGGCACCACGCGAGCTCGCCGGGGCCGAACCCGGAGGCCAGCGCGCTCAGCCGCCGGTGCTGGCCTGGCGAGACGCCGGCGTCCTTGGGCGCAGCCCCGGCGCGCACGCGCAGCAGCTGGCGGAAGCGGAACG
>SKSM01000172.1 GCA_007122985.1 Nitriliruptoraceae bacterium
GACGATCCCCGGTCTGCGCGACCTGGTGTGGCAGGTGACTGGCCGCCGCCAGCGGCTGCTGCCGACCCCGGCCCCGATCGCCCGTGCGGTCGGCCGGGCCGCCGACGTCGCCCAGCGCCGCGGGGTGGACCCGGGGTTCTCGTCGATGAACGTCGAGCTGCTCCAGCACGGCGCCCCGGTGGACGACCGTGCGGACCAGGAGTCGCTGGGCGTGCAGTGGCGGCCTCCGGCGCGCATCATCGAGGAGACGGTGGCCTGGCTCTACGCGACCGGCCACGTCACGGCGCGGCAGGCCGGCCGGGCTACAGCCCACCCGGTCCGAACAGGCTCCGGCTGATCTGGATGAACGCGGGGCCGAGGATCACGATCAGCAGGGTGGGAAGGATGCACAGCACCAGCGGGAAGACGATCTTGACCGGGATCTTGAGCGCATGCTCCTCGGCACGCTGGCGGCGCTTGACCCGCTGCTCGGCGGCCTGGGTGCGCAGGATGTCGGCGATGGGGATGCCGTAGTCCTCGGCCTGGAGCACCGCCAGCACGAAGTGGCGCAGGTCTTCGTTCTCGACCCGGTCGGCGAGGTTGCGCAGCGCCCGGTTGCGGGGCACCCCGACCTGCAGCTCCTGCATGGTGCGCACCAGCTCGTCGGACAGCGGCCCCGTGCCGGTGCGCCCCGCCCGGGCCATTGCGGCCTCGAAGCCGAGCCCGGCCTCCACCGCGATGGTCATCTGGTCGAGCCGGTCGGGCAGCTCTCTGCCGATCGCCTCCTGGCGCTCCTGCCCGCGGCTGTAGAGCAGTAGGTCGGGCGCGAAGTAGGCCAGCAGGATCGTCCCGGCCCACAGCGCCAGCCCGAACCCCGTGCGCTGCTCGGCGAACGCCAGCAGCCCGACCGCGATCGTCGCGGCGGCCAGTGCGAGCTTGGCGACCAGCACCCGTTCGATCGGCCATCCCGCCGGCCGGCCGGCCAGGGTGATGCGCCGCTCCAGCGCCTCGACCCAGGCGATCGGTGTCAGCCGCCGCGCGCCGCGGGCCAGCCAGCCCACCAGCGGGCGTACGGCCCGTTCGTGGGCGGAGCGCTGCAGGGTCGCGGCGCGCAGGTCCAGCGGGGTCGCGGTGCCCATCAGTGCGCTGCGGTCGACGCTGCGCACGCTGGCGCGGACCCCGGCGGCCACGCTCCACCACAGCAGCGGGACCGACACCGCGACCGCGGCGGCGGCGACCACGACCAGGATCGACATCGCAAGCCTCCTAGAACTCCAGCCGGACCAGCCGACGCATCCACACCACGCCGATGAGCATCAGCAGCCCGCCGATGGCGATCAGCGACCAGCCGAGCAGCCCGCCGCTGACCAGCTCGCCGAGGTAGCCGGGGTTGGTGGCCATGATCAGCGCGCCGACGGCGAACGGCAGGGCGAGCAGGATGTAGCCGGAGAGCCGGCCCTCGGCGCTGAGCGCCTTGACCTGCCGGCGGATCTGGTTGCGCTCACGGATGGTGCCCGCGACGGTGTCGAGCACCTCGGCCAGGTCCCCGCCGATCTCACGGTGGATCTCGATCGCCTGCACGATCCACTCGAAGTCCTCGCTTCGCATCCGGTCGGACATGGCCGCCAGCGCCTCGTTCATATCGCGGCCGAGGCGGGTCTCGACCACCAGCCGGCTGAACTCCACCGCGGTCGGCGCCTCGGCCTCGCGGGCGACCGAGTCGACCGCCTGCATCAGGCTGTAGCCGGCGCGCATGCTGCCGGCCAGCAGCTGCAGCGTCTCGCTGAGCTGGTCGTTGAACCGGGCCTGTCGGCGACCGGTGCGCGTCCTCACCACCAGCAGGAAGGCGAGGGGGACCACGACGGCGGCCACGACCGCCCAGATCCATCCCCCGAGCGCGAATCCGAGCACGGCGGCCGTGACCAGCGTGGATGCCTGCAGCACCACGAACTCGCCGGGTCGCAGGTTGATCCCGGCACGCTCGAGTGCTGCGTTGAGCCCGCGCTGGTAGCCGCTGCCGGTCAGTCCCCGCTCGGCCAGCAGCGCGGCGCGGCTGGTCAGCTCCGACAGCCCCGGCGTGGTGCCGGCGTGGCGGGTGGCGGTGCCGGCCAGCTGCGAGCGGCGGCGTGGCGCCAGCGCCACGAACGTCGTCAGCCCGAGCGCGAGGAACCACAGCGTGGCCCCGGCCAGCAGCAGCGCCGGCGACCAGCGCGGCGGGGCTGGCACCGAGGGTGGGGAAGCGGCCTGCGCCTCGGCGTCGTCGGCCGGCGGGTCGTCGACGGTGGGTGTCGGCAGCTGAACCTCGCGGGTGGCCATCAGCGGCCCGGCGGGATGGTCGACGCGCAGCTCGAGCTCCACGCTGCCGTCGGCGGCGCTGTCGTAGTCGACGAGGTAGCGGCTGACGAGGTCGCCGGCGAGCTGCCCGTAGACCGCGACGAGCTCCGCGGCGTCGTCGGCCTCGAGCACCTGCCCGCCGGTGGCGGCCGCCATCGCGCGCACCCCCGCCTCGTCGGTGAAGTCGGTGAGGTACTCCACACCGGTCAGGGTCACCTCCGCGGCGCTCAGCGCGTCGATCGCGGCGTCGAGGTCGGCGGCGCTGGCGTTGTCCTCGCCGTCGGCCAGCAGGATGATCACCCGGCTCGCGTCGGGATCGTCGGGGAAGAGCTCCACCGCCGCGAGCACCGCGTCGTACATCGCGGTGCGCCCGTCGGCCTCCAGTGCGTCGATCGCGGCCAGGTGGGCGTCGGTGTCGTCGGCGAAGCCGGTCAGCAGGCTCGCGTCGGTGGCGAACTCCATGACCGCGATGTCGGTGGCGGCCGGCAGGTCGGCGACCAGGTTGGAGGCGGCCTGCTTCGCGCCGGCGAGCGGCGGGCCGCCCATGCTGCCGGTGGTGTCGAGCAGCAGGACCAGTTGCAGGTCGTCGCTGCCGCGGTGCTCCACGGTGACGTCCCGGTCCTCGCCGTCCTCGGTGAGCTCGAACGCGTCGTCGGTCAGCGCACCGTCCGGGGTCGCCGGCAGGGTGACGGGCAGGCGCACCTGCGGGTAGCCGGCCAGGTCGGGCTCGGCGATCTGCAGCTCACCGTCTGCGGCGCCGAGCGTCGGCGGCCAGCCCGCGACCGCCACCAGCAGGCCGAGCAGGACCACCAGGACCCGGTTCATCGCGGCAGCCGTCCGTTGACCAGTACGTCGGATGCGTCCTCGATCGGTGCGCCGAACACGATGGGCGGGATGGGGATGCCCACCTGCTCGAGCTTCTCGGTGAAGCGCGGCCGGATCCCGGTGGGGCGCTGCTCGCCACGGAAGCGGCCGTCGGCGTCGAGCCCGGGCCCGTAGTCGAACACGAACACGTCCTGGAGGGTGATGACCTGGCCCTCCATGCCGTGGACCTCGGTGACGTGGGTGATGCGGCGGCTGCCGTCGCGCAGCCGGGCGATCTGGATGATCAGGTCGATCGCGGCGGCGATCTGCTCGCGCACCGCCCGCTGCGGCAGGTCCATGCCGGCCATCAGCACCATCGTCTCCAGCCGCGAGATCGCGTCGCGGGGGGAGTTGGCGTGGACGGTCGACAGCGACCCCTCGTGGCCGGTGTTCATCGCCTGGAGCATGTCCAGGGCTTCGCCGCCGCGGGTCTCGCCGACGATGATGCGGTCGGGGCGCATGCGCAGCGAGTTGCGCACCAGCTCGCGGATCGGCACCGCGCCCTTGCCCTCGATGTTGGGTGGCCGGGCCTCCAGGCGGATGACGTGGCGCTGGTTGAGCTGCAGCTCGATGGCGTCCTCGATGGTGACGATGCGCTCGCTCTCGGGGATCGAGGCCGACAGCACGTTGAGCAGGGTGGTCTTGCCGGTGCCGGTGCCACCCGAGACGAGGATGTTGAGCCGGCCCTGCACACAGGCGTCGAGCAGCGTGGCGATGCCGGGGGTCAGGGTGCCGAAGCTGACCAGGTCGCCGGTGTCGTAGGGGTCGACGGCGAACTTGCGGATGGTCAGCGTCGGGCCGTCGACCGCCAGCGGCGGCACGATCGCGTTGACGCGGCTGCCGTCGGGCAGCCGGGCGTCGACCATCGGTGACGACTCGTCGATGCGGCGTCCGACCTCGGAGACGATCCGCTCGATCACCCGCCGCAGGTGCTCCTCGGAGAGGAACCGGGCGGCGGTGATCTCGACGCGGCCGGCCCGCTCGACGTAGATCGCGTCGTCGCTGTTGACCATCACCTCGGTGACGGTCGGGTCGTCCAGGAACGGCTGGATCGGCCCGTAGCCGAGGACGTCGTTGGTGACCTCCTCGGTGAGCCGCTGGCGCTCGGCGGGGGTCAGTGGGGTGCGCTCGGACTCGATGACCTCGGCCAGCTCCTGACGAACGAACGCCTGCAGCTGCGCCTCGCTCAACGACGCGTCGTAGAGCCGGCCGCCGAACCGCACGAACAGCGCTTGCTGGGCGCGCAGCTTGAGCTGGGCGAGCGGGTCGGTCGGCTCACCCGGCTCGGAGCGCGGCAGCGACGACGGCGCCGCCGCGGTGGGCTGCGGGCCCGGTGGCGGCGGGATCTCGGGGACGGATGGGAGCTCGGCCGTGTCGAGGTCCTTGAGCCGCTGGCTGAGCTTCATCGCGCCCTCCTGCTGCGTCGGCGGGCTGGCTGCAGTTCCGCGGGCTGCTCCAGGAAGCGCTGCGCCAGCGCGGTCAACTGCCGGGCGACGGGGGAGCGCGGCTCCGACTCGACCACCGGCGAGCCCTGGTTCAGCGACAGGGGGATCAGCCGGGTGCTGGGCAGTGCGACGTCCACGACCTGGCCGACGGTCGCCTCCACGTCGCGTAGGTCCAGCCCCACCTTGGAGTCGGCCCGGTTGATCAGCAGGTGGCGGCGCGCGTGGATCAGGCCGAGCTGGTCGAGCGCGTCGAGCTCCTTGCGCAGGCTGCGCACGCTCGGCACATCCATCGCGGCGACCAGCACCAGGTCGGTGGAGGCCTCGATCACCGACAGGGTGTGCTCGCTGAGCCCACCGCTGGTGTCGACCACCACGTAGGCGAACTCCTCGGCCAGGGACTCGACCACCGCCCGCGCCTCGTCGCAGGTGATCGCCTCGCCGTCGGCGGGCGAGTCCGAGCCGCAGAGCGCCCACAGGTTGGACACGTGCGCGGTGAGGTAGCTCTTGAGCAGCATCCGGTCGCCGCCGTTGGAGCCGTGCGCCGCGTTGATGAGGTTGTGGGCGGGGGCGAGCCGCAGCGCCGCCGCGACGTCGCCGAACTGCAGGTCGAGGTCGACGATCGCGGCCCGGTTGGGCTCGGCCAGCGCCAGGGCGAGCGCGAGGTTGGCGGCCACGGTGGTCTTGCCCGACCCGCCCTTGGGCGAGAGCACGGTGATGATCCGGCCGCGCGGCGCGTGCTCCTCGGTGTCGCCGAGCAGATGCTGGCGCCGCCGGGCTGCGACCTCGAGCGCCCGGTCGAAGACCGACTGCACTTCGGCGTCGACCGCGTCGGGGGCGAGCACGTCGCGGACCCCGGAGCCGACCGCCTGTTCCCACAGTTCGGGCGACGGCGCGGTGATCAGCACCACGCTGATCTCCGGCCGTTCCAGGTCGAGTTGCCGGGCGAGCTCGAGCGCCGCCGGGACCGCGACGTCCGGGCCGATCGCCACCACGGCCGGGCTGATGTCGCCCAGCTGGTGCAGCAGGGCAGCCGGGTCGGCGGCGATGCCGGCCATGTCCCAGCGGCGCAGCTGACCGTCGAGGTGCTGGGCGAAGGCCCGCCGCAGGCGCTGCTCGTAGCCGGCGTGCGGCGTGGCCAGCAGGATCCGCGGCTCAGTCATCGTAGATGTTCCTCGGGACGCGCAGCCGGCTGCCGGACTCGTCGGTGCCCTCGCCCTGGTTGCTCAGCCAGATGGTCCCGTGCTCGGCGGTGAACACGATCCGCTCGGCCCGGTCGACGTCGACCGCGAAGGTCACCAGCAGGTTGCCGGTGGGTGCGAGCTCCGGGCCGGTGCCGTCCTCGTCGACCTCCTCGGTCGGGGGCCGCAGCTGCTCGAGCTGCACGTTGGTGACCAGCACCTGGTCGAGGATCTTCTTGGTGGTCGCGGTCGTCCCGGTGAGCGCGGCGTCGTCCTCGTCGTCGGCCTCGTCGACCATGGTGAACGAGGCGAACACGCCCACGGTGTGTCCTGGGCGCAGCTGCCCGCCGAGCACCCGCTGGGGGTCGAGCGAGACGGTGACCTCCTGCAGGCCCTCGGGCACGTCGATGCCGCGGTCGTCGGCGAGGTCCTGGGCGCTGAGGAACCGGGCGGCGACCAACTGCTCGCCCGGCAGCAGGTCGACGCTGGTCCACTGGCCGTCGAGCTCGTCGAGGTCGGTGATCCCGCCGTCCGCCCGCACCTTGGCGGGAACCATCTCCGTCGACACCGCCCTGGCCAGGTCCTCCGCGGCGGTGCCGCGGGCGACCGGCTCGGTGACGACCAGCACCTCGACGGTCTCCTGGCCGGCCAGGGCCCGCGCCTCGGCACCCTGGACGTAGAGCACGAGCATGAGCGTGCCGACACTGGCCAGCACCACCGCGGCGATCACCCCGATGACGGTGCGGTTCATGATGGCCTCCTGGAGCAGGTGGGAGTCGCAGTGGTCGGTGGGGTCACTCGGTCAGGGTCACTCGGTCAGGATCACTCGGTCAGGATCACTCGGTCAGGATCACGCTGGTGGCGCCGAGGTCGATGCCCCCGAACTCGCCCTGTGCGCCCAGCTCGACGTACCGTTCGAAGGTCCCGCTGAAGCAGCGTTCGGGGTTGTCGCAGGGCACGTTGCCGCCGGTCCAGTTGCCGCCGATGCGGAACCCGTCGATCTTGAAGGCGCCGAACCCGACGATCTGGAACTCGGCGTTGTTGCCGGTCAGCTCGTTGTCGGCGACGAAGATCGGCACCAGCACCGTCTCGCCGATCAGCCCAGCGAAGAACGCGTCCGTGCAGCCGGTGTGGTTGGCGGGCGACGGCGGGCTGGATCCGGTGTTGCCGCCGACCCAGCCGAACTCGTCGATCACCGCCTCGCACTCGCCGCCCTGCGGATCCAGCCAGCCCCAGCCGCCGGGGGTCTGCTGGCCGGCCGGTCCGGTGCAGTTCGGACCGGACTGCTGCGGGTCGAGCAGGTAGAGGGTGACGATCTCGTCGGAGAACGAGTAGTCGGGGGCGGTCGCGCCCGGCTCGAGGTAGACCGCGTCGAGCCATTCGCAGTAGGAGATGGTCACCGGCAGGGACCGTCCCGACGACATCGCACCCCAGGTCGCGGTGGCACTGGCACGCGCCAGGTACTCGTCGGTGCCGATGACCCCGGCCAGGAACGAGCGCAGCACGCCGACGCCACCGGCATCGCCGGTGATGGTGTCGACCTTGACGCTGGTGGAGGTCGGCTGGCTGATGCCCTCGACGAAGGCGTCGCGGGTGTTGTTCTCACTGGTGTAGTGCCGGGCCGACGCCTCGGCGGCGGCTGCGCCGTCACCCCAGGCGTAGTCCTGCGCCGCGGCCAGCGCCCCCGCGTCGGCGGCGTTCTGCAGCTGGCGCCGTTCCCAGAACAGGTTGCCGACGTCCAGCACCAGCGCGCCCATGCCGAACAGCACGATCAACGTGATGGCGACGACGACCGTGGTGGCGCCGTCCTCGGCGTTCAACCGCCGCATCGCATCACCGCCTGGCCCTCGAGGGACCGGTCTGCGAACGGGAGCAGGAAGAAGCTGTAGGTGGTGGTGATCGTGACCTGTGCCTGGCCGCCACCGCCGTTGCACGACTGGGTCACCTGCGCGGTGGCGCCGGACACCCCCGGAGCGCTGAAGGCGTTCACGGCCGTGGCCACCGGGTCGACGCCGTCGATGCCGATCGCCTCGACCCGGACCCCCTCCCGGGCGGCGTGGGTCAGGCTGATCTGGGCGTTGAAGGCGAAGCCGAAGTCGATGATCCCGCCGAGCAGCAGGATGAGGATGGGCAGGACCAGCGCGAACTCGACCGCGGCGGCGCCGTGGTCGCGGTCCCTGCCGTGCCTGCCCGTCCGCATCGCTGCCCCTCCAGACCGCCTACCCGAACGCGCCGTCGAGCAGCGAGAACAGGCGGACCACCTCGCCGCCCAGCAGCCCGACGACAGCCACGATCACCACCGCGATGCCCGCGACCAGCACGGCGTACTCGACCGCTGCCGCGCCCTCGACGTCTGTCGCGCGCCGCATCGCAGGCCTCCGGGGTCGTGTCGGGGGCGCACCGGGCTACGGCTGCTCACGGTGTTCGCCGGCGCGCCGAGGGTCGTGGTGTCCGTCTACGGCATCGCGTCGACGACGGTCTGGAACGTGTCGACGAGGGCGTCGCCCAACAGTCCGACGACCACGATGATGGCGACAGCGATCAGCGCGACCATCAGTCCGTACTCGACGGCCGTGGCGCCCTCCTCCTGGCGGAAGTACTCGAGGTCCGGTGTGAACTCGCTCATGGCTGGATCCTCCCGGATCGGTGGGTGTCTGCGAGCCGCCGGCATCACGTCGACGCTCACCACCGAGAGTGCGACGGGAACGACCGTCCCTCACCGTCAAGTTTGACCGAGTCACCGACCAGGCCACCGACCGGCCACCGACCGGCCACCGACCGGCCACCGGCCAGGTCACCGACCAGGCCACCGGCTGCTCAGCGACCCTCCAGGCTCCATCCGGCCCGACGGGCCCGGGCGACCGCCGCCAGCTGGGAGTTGACCTCCAGCTTGGCCAGCACCGCGCGGATCTGGCCGCGCACGGTGGTGATCGACACCACCCACTCGCGGGCGATCCGGTCGGCGGACCAGCCGTCCATCAGCGCCGCCAGGACCTGCGCCTCGCGGGGGGTGAGCCGGTCGAATCCGGCGCGGCGCTCCTCGAGCGCGCTCCGGTGGTGGCGCAGCTCGCGCAGGAAGACGTCGCGCTCGACCGGGTGGAGCAGGCGACCTCCGGCGATCACCGTGCGGACCGCCGCGACCAGCCGCTCGAGCGGTTCGGACTTGGTGACCAGCCCGGCCACGCCGGCCTCGATGCACTCGGCCAGCCGGATCCGGTCGGTCACCCCGGTCAGGATCACCACGGCACCGGCGTGCTCGTCCAGCTCGGGGATCAGCGGCAGCGCGGAGCCGTGCTCGCTGCCCAGGTCCAGGTCCAGCAGCACCACCGCCGGTGTGTGGCGGGCCACACAGTCGATGATCGCGGCGTCACTGAGGTCCTGGCAGCGGGTGACGTCCAGCCCGTCGGCCCGCAGCGCGAACGTCAGGCTCTGTGCCAGCAGCGGATGGTCGTCGACGATCAC
>SKSM01000025.1 GCA_007122985.1 Nitriliruptoraceae bacterium
GTTGGCGACGGCGACGCCCACTTCGGCGGTCTCGAGCAGTGACAGGTCGTTCTCCGCATCACCGACCGCCAGCGTGCTGTGGTGCGAGATCCGCAGCTCGGCGAGCGCCTCCAGCAGCCCAGTCCCCTTGGTCACACCACTCGGCACGACCATCAGCGCCGCGCGGTTGCGGACTAGCTGCCCGTCGATCCCGAGCCGGTCGAGCTCGTCGAGGACCGCAGGCGCGTACGCGTGGTCACAAGCGAGCACAACGCGTCCGATCCGGCAGGGGATGTCCCGGTGTGCGAGCGCCTGGGCCAGGTGCGGCTCGAGCGGCGGCGCGAGGTCGCGCACTCCGTCGGCGTCGGAGAGCACCGCACCGTTCTCGGCCACGATGGCGTCGAACTCGGTGTCGACCTCGGGGAACACCTCGCGGAGCTCCACGAGGATCCGGCCGGTGACCAGCACGAGCCGCCGTCCACTGCGACGGACTCGACGCAGCGCGGCGAGCATCTCCGGCGAGGGACGGTCCTGCTCGGTCAGCGTGCCGTCGTAGTCAAAAGCAAACGCCAAGAAACGCGACGGCATGGTGTCCTCCCGGGTCGACCACGCTCGACGCGTGCTGTTGCGGGCAGTATGCCGCGCCCCACGTGTCCTGTCGGGAGGCGAACGCCCCTACTTCGACCGTCCCCGGCGACGTCACGCCGTGATGGCCACGGCCGGCCACGGCCCGAGCGACGCCGCCTGCTGCGAGGCCCCGGCTAGCTGTCCGGTGTGTCGGCGGCCAGGTCGGCGATCTCCGGCTTGACGACCCGGACGTAGTCAGCCACGGCCAGGGTGATCGACTCGGTGTGCGAGCCGTCACGACACACCAACTGCGAGCGGGCACGCAGCCGTTCGTCGAGGAAGACCGGGACCCCGTAGAGGTTGCCGAACGGGGGCTCCGCACCAAGCTCACAGTCGGGGAAGGCGTCGGCAAACTCGTCTTCACGGGCCATGCGGACCTCGTTGCCCCCGAAGACCCGGCTGACCTTCTCCAGGTCGACGGGCACCGCGGCCGGCACGACCACCATGGCGAGCTGGTTGCCGACCGCGAGCAGGACCGGCTTCGCCACCTCCCAGCCGGAGACGTCCTCGGCGGCGGCGAGCCGTTGTGCGCTGATCACGCGCGGATGCTCGTGCGCCTCGTAGCTGACACCGTGATCGTCGAGCAGCGCGTGCACCTTGCTGGCTGGCATGGCCGACCTCCTCACAGACGGTGGCTGGTCAGGGCACTTCCGACCGCTTGCGCTGCAGCCCCTTCTTCGGCCGCATCGGCAGGCGCCGGCGCCAGCTCCCGTCATGCGCGTGGAGGGCGGCGGCGACGGCCGGCGCGGTCGGGATCGATCCGATCTCACCGATCCCCTTTATCCCGTACGGCGAGTCGGGCTGGGGGCACTCGATCAGGAGGGTCTCGACCGGCGGCATGTCCTTGGCGCGCAGGATCCCGAGCGACGACAGCGTCAGGTTCATCGGACGGGCCTGCTCGTCGGTCGGGAAGTCCTCGGTGAGCGCGTAGCCGAGGCCCATGTGCACCGAGCCCTCGATCTGCCCCCGGCACAGCTGCGGATTGACCGCACGCCCCACGTCGTGTGCGGCGACGACCTGCTCGACCCCGCCGTCGTCGTCGAGCACGACGAGGTGACAGGCGTAGCCGAAGGTGGAGTGGATCACCGGGTGGTCGACTCCCTCGTCGAGCGAGTTGGTCCAGTCGACCAGGTAGCTGCCCGCGTACTCCACCCCGGGCTCGAGGCCTGCCTCTCGGGCGGTCCGACAGGCGTCTCGGATGGCTCCGGCCCCGAGCAGGGTCCCCCGTGAGCCGGTCGTCTGCCCGGCACCGAGCTCGCGGGTGGTATCGACCGTGACCCGCACACGATCACCGGGGACACCGAGCTCCTCGGTCACCACCGCGACGGCCACCGAGTGCACCCCCTGGCCCATCTCCGTCCAGCCGTGGCGAACCTCGACACAACCGTCGTCGTCGAGCCGGACCGTCGCGCGCGACAGCTCGCGAGCGCCGTTGCCGAGCCCGGAGTTCTTCAGCGCGAGGCCGAGGCCACAGGCCCGACCGGCGTCTCGGGCGCGCTGGTAATGAGGCTTGACGGCCTCGAGCACCTCCAGTGCCCCCCGGGCGCCGTCGTCCATGATCTGGCCCGGGCCCCACTCCCCGCCAGAGGTGATCACGTTGCGACGGCGCATCTCCCAGGGGTCGATCCCCGCCTGCTCGGCGAGGCGGTCGAGCACGCCGTCCATCGCGAACTGCGCCTGGTTGGCGCCGAATCCACGGAACGCACCACAGACAGGATTGTTGGTCCGCACCGCCACCGCCTCGACGTCCACGCTCGGCAGGGCGTACGGCCCCGACGCGTGCCCAGCGGCGCGCTCGAGTACCTTGGCCCCGACCGAGGCGTAGGCACCGGTGTCACCGACGAGCCGGGCCCGCAAGCCGGTCAACCGGCCGTCCGCGTCGCAACCCGCCCAGTACTCCAGGCGGATCGGGTGGCGCTTGGGGTGGAGCAGCAGGCTCTGCTCGCGGGTCAGCGCACACGCCACCGGCTGGCCGAGCAGCCAGGCGGCCAGTGCGGTCTGGGCCTGGTTGCTCAGATCCTCCTTGCCCCCGAAGGCCCCGCCGTTGCTGACCAGCTCCACGGTGACCCGGTCGGAGTCGACACCGAGCACGCCTGCGATCTGATCGCGGTCGTCCCAGACGCCCTGCCCGCCGGAGTAGACGTGCAGGTGCCCGTCCTCGCGCGGCACCGCCAGGGTGGCTTCGGGCTCGAGGTAGGCCTGCTCGACCCGCTGGGTCTCGAAGACCTCGTGCACCACGTGCGCCGAGTCCTGCAGCGCCGACTCCACGTCACCTCGACGGTAGGACGAGCGTGACAGCAGGTTGCCGTCGGTGCCCCACACCGCCGGCTCGGGGTCCTCGAGCGCGCTCATGGCGTCGGACACCACCGGCAGCGGTGCTGCGACCACCTCGACGGCTTCGGCCCCCGCCTGGGCCAGGGCACGCGTGTCGGCGACCACCATGGCCACCACGTCACCGAGGTAGGAGGTCCGTCCCCCCTCGGGGACGAACACCGGCCAGTCCTGCTCGATGAGCCCGACCCGCAGTTCGCCGGGCACGTCCGCGGCGGTCAGCACCCGCACGACCCCCGGCATCGACTCGGCGGCGCTCACGTCGATCGAGCGGATCTCGCACCGTGCATGGTCGGCGAGCCTCAGCGCTGCGTGCAGCAGGCCCTCCACGCGCAGATCCGCGACGAAGGCCCGGTCGCCGAGCGCCAGATCAGTCGCCTGGTAGCGCGACCCGTTCGAACCGAGTCCGTCGATCGGTGCGATCTCCGGCGTCGCGCCGGCGGCCAGCAGCTCGATCGCGTCGAGGATCGAGGTGTAACCGGTGCAGCGGCACAGGTGCGCCCCGAGCCGGTTGGCAGCTTGCTGGCGCGTGAGGTCGCGGCCGTGCCGGTCCAGCAGCTCCTTGGTCCGTACGACGATCCCAGGTGTGCAGAAGCCGCACTGCAGCGCACCCGTGCTGGCGAACGCCGCGGCGAGCCGCTGTCGCTCCTCCTCCGCCACTCCCTCGAGGGTGACCACACTGGCGCCTGCGACCTTCTCGAGCGACGTGCGGCACGAGAGCACCGCGCGACCGTCGACCAGCACGGCGCAGCAGCCGCACTGCCCCGACGGTGCGCAGCCGTCCTTCGGAGAGGTGACGTCGAGCTCGTCACGCAACGCCGCCAGCAGGTGGGGGTGATCGCCCACCTCCACCGGGTTGCCGTTGAGCTGGAAGTGCGTCATGGCATCCGCCGCCCTCGTCTGGGACCGGTCTCCCGGTGCGATGCTCGACTGTCGACGCAGCCGCGTCAATGCCGAACGGTCGACGGGGCCACCGTCCCGGCCCGCATCGGGCGGGCGGTGGCCCCGCTGAGGGCTCAGGCGTCAACGCGCGTGGGCATGCCGCGTTCGGCCAGCTCCTCCTCGGTCAGCGGCTTGGTGGTGTACTGCATGACCACCATCATCACCGCGAGGATCAGGTAGCCCCACACGAACTCGGACGCAGCCTCCTGCATGAACCCGAGCTCCGGAGCGTGGATGACGCCGGCCGCCGCGAACACCGCCAGGACGGCGGCCGCGATCGCTCCCCGGAACCACTGCCGGTCGATCATGAACACAGCCAACGCACCCCAGAGCATGGCGGTCATCAGCGCGCCCTGGGCGATCGGGACGACGGCCGGCGACAGTGCCTCGGCCGCGTCGTCGAACCGCGTGTTCACGAAGTTGGCCAGATAGGGGATCATCGCCAACGCCACCGCGGGAGCGTGCCTCACGGGAACGGTGGTGAAGGCGTTGCCGACCATCACGATGCCGACGAACACCAGGATGGGGGCGATCACTGCCAAGGGGATCACCTCGGCGATCACGCCGATCACCCCGAACGTGGCCGCGAGCAGGTAGACGACACCGTTGGCGACCGAGTAGCCGCGGCCCGCGCCCATCTCCTTGGTGCCCACCGAGGCGATGTAGACGGTGGTCGGCAGCACGCCGCCGAACAGGCCGCCGATGCAGGTGCCGACGCCGTCGGTGATCTGTGCGTATCGCACGTTGTAGTTGTCACCGCGGGCAGCGACTGCCTCGACGTTGTTCATCGTCTCGAAGAAGTTGTAGATCGCGATGGGGATGATCACCGCGAGCAGCGCGTTGTGCGGCCCGAACAGCTCACCCAGGCCCTCGAATCCCGCGATCGTCGGCAGCGGCGGGTACCACCCGGCGGTGTCAGCCGCACCCGTGATCGCAGCGGTGTCGGCGCGGCCAAAGGCGTAGGCGAGTCCCGTGCCAATCACGATCGCGATCAGGGTCGCCGGGACCTTGCCCGGGAAGGTGACCTTGGCCACCAGCCCGATCAGCACGATGCCGAGCGCGATGCTGCCAACGATCGGCATGCCGTAGGTCTCGAAGAACAGCTCACCGGCGATGAACGTCAGCGCGACGCCGGCGAGGGCACCGAGCATCGCGGCGCGTGGCAGGTTCCGGCGGACCCATGGGCCGATCAGGCCACCGAGGATCTCGAGCACGCCGCCGACGAACACCGCGGCAACCCCGATCTTCCAGGCGAGCTCAGGGTCGCCGGTGATCGACAGCGCAGGTGCGAGGATCGCGAAGGTGTAGACGAACTGGATGGGGGTCGAGATGCCGTACGCGAGTGCGGTGACGTCGCTGCGGCCCTCGGCCTCGGCCATGCGACGGGCCATGTGGGCATACCACAGGTTGCCGGCGAGCACCGCGATGGCGGCGCCGGGAATCATGCGGGTGAAGATGATGTTGGCCGGAAAGCCGATCCCCGCCATGAGGATCGCAATGAGCGCGAAGTTCGCGAGGTTGTTCTGGAACAGCGCGAAGAAGCCGTCGACGTCCTCGCGCTTGAACCAGGGGTAGTGGACCGTGGACCCTTCCTTCGTCTTGGGCATCACGTCGTCCTTCCGACGTTGATGGGCAGCCGTCACCTACACGGTTGTCGAGGCACCCTTTCTGTCCAACGTCGCGGCGTCACACAAGCCAGCGCGGCCGCCCGCACGCCAGATCACCCGCAGCGTTGGGGACAGTGGCCATCCTGCCACGGGCCCGTGTGTCCCCCCAGAGCACTTCGACCGTTTCCCCGGACACACCGACCCTGATCGGCGCGGGCAGCCCGCCACTCGCGACCGGGCAGAGACGTGTGCACCGAACGCAATGCAAATGCACAGATAGAAATGAAAATCACTGCGAGCCTCGTCGGCAACGCTTGGCACCCATACCGGACGAGCCATCATGCGGTGAAGCGGGGAGCCTGCGCATGGCCGGGCGCACAGGCCGGCATCCTGAGGGGAGGATGGGCATGGCCCAGGCGACGAACGAACGCACCGGCGTGGTCTACGACGTCAACGAGCTGCCGCCGCTGAAGCAGACCATACCCCCTGGGCATCCAGCACGTGCTGGCGATGTTCGTCGGCAACATCGCCCCGCCGCTGATCATCGCCGGGGTCATCGGCGCCGCGACCGGCGAGACGGCCTTCCTCGTCCAGGTCGCGCTGCTGATGGCCGGGGTGTCCACGCTCATCCAGGCGCTCGGCATCGGCCCCGTCGGTGCCCGCCTCCCGGTGCTCCAGGGAACCAGCTTCGCGTTCGTCGCGGTGGCGATCCCCCTGGCGCAGTCCCACGGGCTGTCGGCCGTGTTCGGCGGCGCGCTCGTGGCCGGATTCGTGCAGATCCTGATCGGAATCTCGCTGCGGTGGTTGCGCGGGCTGTTCCCGCCCCTGGTCAGCGGCATCGTCGTCCTCGCCATCGGGATCGGGCTGATCCCCGTCGGCATCAACTACGCCGCCGGTGGGGTCGGAGCCGAGGACTTCGGAGCGCCGATTCACATCGGCGTCGCCGGCTTCGTGATGGTGGTCACCATCATCGTCAACCAGTACACGCGCGGCTTCCTGAGCGCCGCGGCCGTGCTGATCGGTGTGATCCTCGGGTATCTGGTCGCCATGCCCCTGGGGAGCGTCGACTTCCAGCCCGTCGCCGACGCGTCCTGGGCGTCGGTGCCGATGCCGTTCGAGCTCGGCATGACCTTCCCGGGGGCGGCCGTCGTCGGCATGTCGATCGTGGCGATCGCAAGCTCCGTGGAGACGATCGGGGACCTGTCGGCCATCACCCGGGGCGGGGCGAACCGCGAGATCACCCACCGCGAGCTGTCCGGCGGCGTGCTCGGCGACGGTGTGGGCACGTCGCTCGCGTCCATCTTCGGGGCGATGCCCAACACCTCGTTCAGCCAGAACGTCGGCCTGGTCGCCTTGACCGGTGTGATCAACCGCTACGTGGTCGCCATCGGCGCGGTTTTCCTGGTCATCGCGGGCCTCGCGCCAAAGATCGGAGCAGCGGTCGCCACGATGCCGAACGCGGTGCTCGGCGGCTCTGCGATCATCATGTTCGCCATGGTCGCCTCGGCGGGCATCAACATCCTCAAGCAGGTGGCGATGACCCGCCGCAACCAGCTGATCATCGCCCTGTCGGTCGGGCTGGGTCTCGGCCTGCAGCTGGTCCCCGAGGCGCTGGTGAGCTTCCACGAGCAGCTCCGCCTCCTGCTCGAGTCCGGCGTCGTACCGGCGGCCCTGGTCGCGATCCTGCTCAACCTGGTCTTCCCGACGTCCGACCCGGCAGAAGCCGGCCGCGTCCCGGACCCGGACCAGGGCGAGTCGGCAGCTACCTCGCCCGAGCGAACATGGGCCTCTCCGGTCGTTCCCGTCGGCCGTGATCGGCAGCGGCGCTGCGCCCACGCACATCGACGGTCGATCACGTGTCGACGCCCCTTCGCGCTCCCGGCCTCGCGCGACGAGCTCGTGGCGGTCTTTGACGAGCTGTTCCTGCCAGAGGTCATCCGTGAGGGGTGGCGGCAGCTGATCGCCGAGCGTGTCGCCTAGCGGATGCTCACACCGATGCAACGTCGCCTCGCGCAGCTGCTCACATCGTTGCCTGAGGCTCGCGACTTCGCGCTGGCGGGCGGAGCGGCACTCATCGCTCGCGGCATCATCGACCGAGGCACGCAAGACCTCGACTTCTTCGCAACCTCGGCAGCGGCAGTCGGTGGACTCCTGCCGGTTCTCGAGGCACGACTCGAGGGTGAGGGTCTGAGCGTCACGAGGATCCGTGACCTCCCCGGGTTCGCGCGCCTGCAGGTCGCCGAGTTCGGCGGCGAGACCGTGCAGCTCGAGCTCCCCGGCGCCAAGGATCTCGGCTTTTCGCAAGAGCGCTTCAGCGAGTCGCTGGCCGCACTACATCGCCTCCGCGAGGAGGACTTTCTCGTCACCGGGAGGACGTACGAAGACCTCACATCCCAGTTCGACGCCTGGCGCGAGCAGCTGGATCAGTCACGAGGCAGTTGACCTACCACCCAAGTCGGCCCCGAGCCCCCGTGGCACCCGGGAGCAAGCTGAAGCCCCGCCGAGTATCGGGCGCTCTGTCACCTGCCACCAGTGATCCACTTTGCTGACGCCCTGCCACGGTCGTCATCTCACCTAGGAGCCCGCGTCGGTACCAGCGAGCCGGCCGGGTAGCCCGGCTGCTGGCCCAGTGGCGGCTCGCATATGGGCCCTGGGTCGGTCAGGCGGTGGTGGTGGGGGCGGGCTGGCTGCTGCGGTCTACGGATCGTGAGAACCTGAGCGCGACGGTTCGGGTCCACGGCGGGTCCACAGCCGCCGGAATCGGCCTCCGAACAGCGGTAGGCGGACAAGCGAATTCGGGCGAATCTTGCCGATTTGAGGCCATTCGAATGAAGTGCGCGAGGAGGGACTTGAACCCTCATGACCATAAGGTCACACGGCCCTCAACCGTGCGCGTCTGCCATTTCCGCCACTCGCGCGTGACTTCGCGGGACACTGCCGCGGAGGGCCGGGAGCCTATCCGGGCCCCGGGGGGCTCGCCAACGTGACCACGGCCTCGCGCGCTCACCTGCCCTGCGGGTCAAGCCACGCCTCCCGCAGCGACATCCGGCCGAAGGGCGAGATGGTCAGCTCCTGTACCCCCGGGGCGATCGCCAAACGGTGCCGGTCCCAGAGCACCGGCAGCGCGGGCGCATCCTCGAGGATCAGCCGCTCTGCCTGCCGGTAGGCCCCGACCCGGACGATGCGGCTCTGCGCCGAGCGTCCCTGCTCGAGCAGGGCGTCGACGTCCGGAGCGTCGTAGCGGGTCAGGTTGTCCAGCCCGACCTGCGACGAGTGGAACAGTGGCCACAGGTAGCCGCCCGCGTCCGGAACGGCCACGTCCCAGCCGAGCCGGAACACCGGCACCCGGCCGTCGCGGACGGCCCGCACGAACACCTGCAGGTCGCGCGCCTGGAAGTCGACGTCCAGCCCGAGCGCATTCTCGATGTCACCGGCGAGCTGCTCGGCGACGGCCGTGTGCGTCGCTCCCCGGTTGTGGGTCAGCTGGATCGGCCCGATCACCTCCGCGGGATCGACTGCATCCGGGGCGTCGTCGTCAGGCGCCTCGGCAGGATCGTCCTGGTCAGGATCGTCTTGGGCAGGATCGTCTTGGGCAGGATCGTCTTCGTCAGCCGCGACCAGATCGTCGACCACCTCGTCGAGCAGCTCGCGCGCACGGCCGGGATCGTGACGACAGTGGTCGCAGGCATCGGGCTGTGACCCGGGGAACGGCGGGGGAACGATCGAGGTCGCCGGCACGCGCGTCCCGTCGAGCAGGTCGTCTGCGAGCGCCACGCGGTCGATCGCGAACGACAGCGCCCGACGCAGCCGCGGGTCGTCGAACGGAGGCTCGGTGACGTTGAACCCGTAGAGGTACGCCGACGAGGTGACGCCATCGACGAGCCCTGGCCCCTGGTAGCCGTCGGATGACCTCCCGAAGGCCTCGAGAACGTCTTCACGACGCTCGATGGGGAATCGTCCGACATGGAGCTGACCCTCCCGGAGATCCTCCCACTGCTGCTCGCCGGTGCCGTCGTCCGGGTAGATCGTGAACAGGACCTCATCGAGGTACGGCTGCTGATGGTGGTCGTCAGCCGCGGTCAGACGAACGAACGAACCCGGCTCACGCGGCCCGGCCATCGCGAAGGCCCCGTTGCCGATGGGTTCGCGTCCGTACGCCTCCGGATCCGCGTCGGCCTCCGGCGGCGTCGGCACCAGGCTCGGATCGGCCAACGTGGCGAGGAACCCCGGCTGAGGATCGTCGAGCTCGATCTCCAGCGTACGTTCGTCCACCGCGGTGACACCCGCGAGCGGCTCGCCGTCTGCCTGCGCCGCGTCCGCTCCGACGACGTCGTCGAGCAGATATGCCAGGAACGACGGCGGATCCGCCGTGCCGTCGGTGATGCGATCGAACGTGCGTACGAAGTCATCGGCGATGACCGGCGTCCCGTCGTGGAACTCGGCCTCCCGCAGGTGGAAGGTGAACCGGGTGCCGCCGTCGTCGACCTCGAACGACGCCGCGGCCGCTGGCAGCGGATGCCCGTCGTCGTCGATCCGTACCAGCGGGTCGAAGAGCGCGTCGACGATCAGCTCTCCCTCGTCGTCGACGACGAACCTCGGGTCGATGCTGACCGGGTCGATCACCAGTCCGACACGCAGCGTGCCACCGGCATGCGGCCCCGGTCCGGGACCAGGCTCGTCCGCGGCCTGCTCCGGCACGGCTTCCGGCTCGTCCTCGGCCGGCTCTTCGAACGTGCACGCGGTCAGGAGCAGGCCGACCACCGCCACGCACACGCTCGCGGTGCGCAGCCGACGGCTGGTCGGCATCAGAGCAGGACGACCAACGCCGAGTTCGTCAGTCCGAACAGGATCGCAGCCACGATGGTGAGCCGATCGAGGTTGCGCTCCACGACCGCTGAACCGCCGAGGCCGCCGCCACCACCGCCACCGAACATGTCCGAGAGGCCGCCGCCCTGGCCACGATGCATCAACACCAGGCCGATCAGACCGAGCGAGAGCAGCACATGGAAGACCACGAGAAAGGCGACGAGCACAGGACGCTCCGGTAGCTGGGGAGATCGGCGTTCCGACTGATCGAGCGTGCAGGGTAGCACCGACCACTCGGGTCTCGGCTGCACCGTCGGTTCAGCGCGCCAGCCAGTACATACGGAAGCTGCTGTCGGGTTCGGCGTTCCCGACCGGCGTGGCCTGCTGCCAGCGGGCCGCCGCCGCATCGTCCACCGTGATCGACGGCGGCTCCATGCCGAGGCTCGGCGATCGGTCCGGCACCGGACATCCGACCTCGTCCGATGCGCACGCGTGCAGCGCGGCCCGTCGGTTCTCCTGGCTGTGCTCGTCCTGTGCCCTGGCGGTCACCATCGACGGTTCGGCGATATCGAGGTTGGAGCGCCGGTAGACGTCGAAGGCGCGGGGCTCACCGGTCGGCGCAGAGGTCAGCTGGGCAGCTGGCACCGAGGACCACACCAGCGCTACCGCATCACGCTCGCGCTCGGGACCGGCCAGGGAGGCCGGAACAGCGATCGCTCCCGTCACGGCCAGTGCGGCGACGACCACCACCGCGACGGTCTCCGAGCCTCTGCGCCAGGAACCCGGCGGGGGCGTGTCGTCGACGAGGATCCGCACGCGGTCGACCACGTTGTTCGAGGGCGCCAGTGAGGCGCACGCCTCGGGCGCCGCGCTCCCACGTTCGATCACCTTGAGCAACCCGGAGGCCAGCGCACCCGGGCGACGCGTCGCTCCGACCGCCAGCTGATCAGCAGCCAGCTCGCGTTCACGGTGGAGCTGTCGCACCGCCCAGCCACCACCCGGCACGAAGAACGTCAGATCGCGCAGCACGCCCAGCGACTGCGCCACCAAGGTGTCGCGACGTCGCACGTGGGCGAGCTCGTGGGCCAGTACGCCCTCGAGCTCCTCATGGTCGAGGTCGTCGACGAGCGCCGCATCGAGCACGACCACCGGCCGCCGCCGTCCGACGACATAGGCGCCGCCCGGACAACCGGCGAGCTTGACCACGCCGGGCGCCGGCACCTCCAGCGCAGCAGCCGCGCGCGCGGCGAGCGCATCGAGCTGTGGGTCGGTCTCGCCGGCCACGACGGCTCGCCGCACACCCAACCGGAAGGCCAGTGCAGCTCGGATCCGGTGGACCAGTCGCCAAGCGGCGATCGCCCCCCACAGTCCCGCCAGCAGCGGTGCCGCGATCGGCGCGAACCTCAGGAACCCGTCCCCGATCGGCACCGCCAGCGCGTCGGTGCCGCTGGCCGGCAGCATCAGCACCGGCAGACGCAGCCCCGAGCCGGACAGCAGCAGCACGACGGCGAGTGCACCGGCAGGCGCGAGCGCCGCCGCGACGCGTGCCCGGGGTGAACGCAGCCCCGAGCGCAGCAGCGCACGGACCAGCACCACGGTGACGACGGTGGCAAGTACCGCTCGGACGGCGACCGACTCGAGTGGTAGCGAGACGAGGACGCTGAGGTCCACGACGGGTCAGCGCTCCTGGCTTCGCCGCCGGGAGACGGCCGCCTTGAGCTCGTCGAAGGTCACGTCGTCGACGTTCCCCACGACGTCGGCGAGGTAGGCGGCCGCTGGCTCCGGGTAGCGGTCGAGCAGCCAGGACAGCACGTCCTCGACCGTGTCGCGCGCATAGTGCTCGCGGCTGACCGCTGGCCGGTACCGGTGGGCCAGGCCTGCGGTGTCCCGCGCGAGCAGTCCCTTGGTCGCCAACCGGGTCATGGTGGTCATCACCGTCGTGTAGGCGATCGAGCGCGATGCCGCCAGATCGTCATGGACCTCACGCACGGTGGTGTCACCGAGCCGCCAGACCACGTCCATGACATCCTGCTCGAGCGGCCCGAGCAGTGCCTCGATCGGATCGTTGCGTCGCACCACGGAAAACCTCGTTCCTGCGGGCACTCTCCCGCGCCATGTACGAGCCTAGCCGCGACCAGGTCGTTCGGGGTGGACGGCCGCCGGCATCGCGCCCTGCGCGCGGCTGTCAGACAGCGCTGTCATCCAGGCGCACGGTAACCTCTGTCGTAGATGGTCGGCGATCGTGGGACGGTGCCAGATGACCTCGCTCTCCTCGGGCGCGAGCCACCACCGGCCGAGCCGCGACCGAAGCGAACCGGTCGTCTTGCACAGCACACTGCTCGGCAGCGCGACCGCACTGCTCTCGCCCGCGCTGCTGATCGGTCTCGGGCTCCTGGCGGCCGGGGTGGCCGGCCTGCAGGCGGTGCCGCTGACCCTGCTCACGGTGGGACTGGTCACCGGCGCGATATCGGCACTGACCTTCCCGCGCCGCATCCTCGTCTCGCGGGACGGCATCACCCGGGTGTGCTGGGGCCGCCGTCACCACCTTGCGTGGACCGAGATTGCAACGGTGTCCCGAGCACCCCGCAGCCGGTTCACCGTCAAACGTCAACTCCGGCAACGCAACGCAGACGCACCGGACGTCGACCCCGACGTTCCGAGCAGCGGACTGCTCGCGCGCGGCCACGGCGGCCGTTCGTGGATGCTCACCGACCAACCCGAGAGCCAGGCCGAGTACGACGCCGTCGCTGCCGTGCTCGACGCCGTCCCCGCGACCAGGCTGCGCGCCGAGCGGCCTCCTGAGATCGCGACGCCCACCGACCTCTATCGCCGTCGACGATCCTGACCGGCCCGGGCCACACCTGCGGCCGGACCGGTCGTTCGTACCCCGTCCGCTGCGCGGACGGCGGGTGCGGGTCCACGATGACACGCCGCCAGGAGTGCTACCTTCCTAGGGCGGTCGTAGGAAGCAGTGTGGCGGGTCGGACGGAGGACTGACGGCCACAGTCATCGACCGAGCCACCGTGAGGCCGGCGCGAACACGGGGAGAGCTGCGAGGGCTGCGGCGGACCCCGGAGCCGCGGACCGGCGGAGCGGTTCCCCTGTGCTAGAAGACCGAAGGAGTGCAAGGTATGCGGTCACCACTCGGCCGGCGTTTGCGCTGGCCCCTGATGCTCACAGCGTCTCTCGCCCTCGTCATCGCGGCCTGTGCGCCCGACGAGGACGTCGAAGACGAGCCCGAAGACGACGTCGAGGAAGTCGAGGACGTCGACGAAGAGGAAGAAGAGGAAGAGGAGGCTGCCCCTGCCGAGGGCGGCACGGTCCTGTTCGGTGACGAGCAGGAGCCGACGGTGCTCAACAGCTTCATCCTGGACGGCAACTCACTGGTCACCTCCAAGGTGGCGACCAACGTCTGGCCGGGCTCGTACGTGATCCAGCCGGACCTCTCGATGGAGCCCTATCTCATCGACGGTGAGGCCGAGATCACCGAGGACCCCTTCACGGTCACCTACACGATCCGTGACGAGGCCGAGTGGTCCGACGGCACCCCGATCACCGTCGACGACTACATCTTCACCCTCGAGACGATGATGACCGACGACGAGGAGACTGCAGCGCAGATCACCTCAACGGCCGGTTATGAGCTGATCACCGACTACGAGACCGATGGTGACAAGACGATCACCTTCACCTACGAAGAGCCGTACGCGCCGTGGCAGCTGATCTTCAACGAGATCCTCCCGGCACACGTGCTCGAGGGCGAGGACTTCCTCACGGTCATGAACGATGAGCTTCCGGACATCTCCGGTGGTCCGTTCATCTTCGACTCGTGGGACCAGGGAACCCAGCTGCGGCTCGTTCGCAACGAGGACTACTGGGGCGGCGATGTTGCACTGGACGAGATCGTCATGCGCTACGTGCCTGACACCACCACGCTGACACAGCAGATGGTCGGTGCCGAGCTCGACATGTACGACCCGCAGCCGCAGATCGAGCTGGTCGACCAGCTCGATGGAGCCTCCGACCGCATCGAGTACGAAGTCGGTCTCGGACCGGTCTGGGAGCACATCGACTTCAACACCCTGGTCGACGGCCTCGACCGCGACTACGTCCGCCAGGCGATCGCGCTCGGTATCAACCGTGAGCAGATCGTCGAGACGCTGATCCACCCGGTCGACCCGGACGCGGTCGTGCTGGAGAACCCGTTCTGGATGGCCAACACCGAGCAGTACGAGCCCCACTACGACCAGTGGTCGCACGACCCGCAGGCCGCCCAGGACCTGCTCGAGGACAACGGCTGCGCGCCGGGTGACGACGGCATCTACGTCTGCGACGACGTGCGCCTGTCGTTCCGTATCGGCACTACCGGTGGCAACGAGCGGCGTGAGCTCGCTCAGCAGCTGATCCAGTCGGACCTCGCTCAGGTCGGTATCGAGATCGAGATCGACAACGACGAGGGCGCGACCTTCTTCGAGCGGCTCAACACCCCGGAGAACTGCGACGGCGTGTGCGACTACGACATCGCGATGTTCGCCTGGGTCGGCTCGCCGAACCCGGTCGGCAACGCCAACATCTACGGCTGCGACGACTTCGACGACCCGGACGGGCCGACGGTGCGTGCGCAGAACTGGACCGTGTTCTGTGACGAGGAGCTGACCGAGATCATGGACGAGGCCAACGCGACGGTCGACCCGGACGAGAACGCACGTCTGTGGAACGAGGCGTCGCAGATCATGGCCGACAACGTCCCCGTGGTGCCGCTGTTCCAGCAGCCCCAGCTGCTCGCCTGGAGCAACGACATCTCCGGTCCGCAACTCAACGCCACCAACCAGACGCAGTTCTGGAACTCTCAGGACTGGGCCTACGTCGAGTGAGTAGGTGACGCAATGCGGGGCGGGAGCTAGTACCGTCCCGCACCGGCGCCCGTCCTCCGGGGCGGGCGCCGGTCGTCACTGCCCGGCCGACCGCTGCTGCCCTGGGAGGAGCCGGCCCCGTGCTGAACTACGCGCTGCGGCGATTTCTGATCTCCATCCCGATCATCCTGATCGCCACCTTCATCATCTTCTGGATGATCTCGCTCACGGGCGATCCGCTCCAGGACATGCGGCAGCTGCCCAACATCACCACCGAGCAGATCCAACGTGTGCGCGACATGCGCGGACTGGACGACCCCTTCTACGTCCAGTACGTGGTCTGGCTGCAGCAGATCCCGACGGCTGGGTTCGGTGAGTACCTGATCTCTCCGCGCCCGATCGGCCCGGACCTTCAGCGTGTGCTGATCCACACCCTGCAGCTGGTGATCGCCGCCGAGGTCATCGCCTTCATCATCGCCGTGGTGCTCGGCACGCTGTCGGCCACCCGCCAGTACAGCATCTTCGACTACACCACGACGACGCTGAGCTTCATCGGCTACGCGATGCCGGCGTTCTGGTTCGCGCTGATCCTCCAGGTCATCGTGATCCAGATCTTCGAGTTGACCGGGGTACGAATACTTCCGCTGGCCAACCTCTCATCGGCCAACCCGGGGACGGGCCTGGCATTCGTGTGGGACCGCATCCTGCACCTGGTCCTGCCGGTGATGTCGCTGGCGATCTTCTCCATCGCGAGCTACAGCCGCTACATGCGCGCCTCGATGCTCGAGGTCGTCGGCTCCGACTACGTCCGCACCGCACGGGCAAAGGGTCTCCGGGAAGGCACGATCACACGGCGTCACGCGATGCGCAACGCGCTGATCCCGACCGTGACGGTCGCAGCGCTGTCCTTCGGCACGCTGCTCTCCGGATCGATCGTCGTCGAGACCGTCTTCGGGCTCGACGGGATGGGTCGCTACCTGTTCGTGATGATCCAGAGCCGCGACCCGTATCCGATCATGGCCGTGCTCGTCATCACCGCTGTCGTGATCATCATGTTCAACCTGATCGCTGACCTCGTCTACGGCTACCTCGACCCGAGGATCCGGCATGGCTGACACGAGCCCCCACGACGGCCCCGGCGCCAGTGGCGCCCAGGGGCTTCCACCCGGCGAGTCCATGCACGACAGCTCCGGTCAGCCGGCCACGGCCTACTCGGACGGCACGGAGATCACTGCCCGGTCACAGTGGCAGATGTTCCGCCGCAAGTTCTTCCGCCACAAGCTGGCCATGGGCAGCCTGATCTTCCTCGCCGTCGTGGTCGTGGCGGCGATCAACGCAGAGACCGTCGCCCCCCACGCCTATGACGACATCAACGTCCAGATGGCGTCCAGCCCACCGACGTTCGAGGACATGCACTTCTTCGGCACCGACCAGCTCGGGCGTGATTACTTCAGCCGAGTGCTGTTCGGCACGCGCACGTCGCTGTCGGTCGCGTCGATCGTGGCCGTACTGGCCACCGTCATCGGCACGACGGTCGGCGCGATCGCGGGCTTCTACCGGGGCTGGCTGGACGCGATCCTCATGCGGCTGACCGACCTGATGATCATCCTGCCGGCGCTGGTGATCCTGCTCGTCGCCGCCGCGCTGCTCGGTCAGGGGCAGCCCACCCGAATCGGCATCATCCTCGGCCTGGTGTTGTGGCCCACCCTTGCCCGGATCGTCCGCGGTGTGTTCCTCAGCCTGCGGGAGAAGGAGTTCGTCCAGGCGGCGCGTGCCTCGGGTGCGGGCGACCTGCGGATCATGTTCCGCCACATGATCCCCAATACCATCGGGCCGATCGTGGTCAACATGACCCTGGTGTTGGCGTCGGCCATCATCATCGAGGCCACGCTCGCGTTCCTCGGCCTTGGTGTGAACCCGCCCACCCCGGCGCTCGGTCGGCTGATCGACGAGGGTCGCAGCGCCATGCGCACCTCGTGGTGGCTGATCGTGATGCCGGGCATGGCCCTGGTGGCCATCGCGCTGGCGATCAACTTCATCGGTGACGGGTTGCGCGACGCACTGGACCCGACCCAACGGGAGCGGTGATGCACCTGCCCGTCCGACGCCACACCCACCGAGGTACGAAGCGATGACCGAGCCGCTGCTGTCCATCGAAGGGCTCGTGACCCAGTTCGACACGCCTGACGGCACCGTGCGCGCAGTCGACGGCGTCTCCTACGACGTCTATCCCGGCGAGACGGTCGGCGTAGTCGGTGAGTCGGGGTCGGGCAAGTCGGTCACGGTGATGTCGGTCCTCGGGCTCATCCCCCAGCCGCCGGGCCGCATCGCGGAGGGCCGGGTCCTGCTCGAGGGCAACGACCTGCTCACGTTCTCGAATGCTCAGCTGCGGAAGGTCCGGGGCAAGGACATCGCCATGATCTTCCAGGATCCGATGACCTCACTCAATCCCGTGCTGACCGTCGGTTCGCAGATCGCGGAGGCGATCGAGACCCATGCCCCCGACCTCGAAGACGACGCCATCCGCAAGCGCGTGGTCGACCTGCTCGCGCTCGTGGACGTGCCCAACCCCGACGACCGCTTCGACCAGTACCCGCACGAGTACTCCGGCGGCATGCGTCAACGCGCGATGATCGCGATGGCCATCGCCAACGAGCCCAAGATCCTGATCGCCGACGAGCCGACGACCGCCCTGGACGTGACGATCCAGGCACAGGTACTCGAGGTCCTCAAGCGTGCGCAGGACGAGACCAACGCCGGGACCATCCTCATCACCCACGACCTCGGCGTCATCGCCGAGATGGCCGACCGGGTGGTGGTGATGTACGGCGGACGGGTTGTGGAGACCGGCACCGTGGAGGAGATCTTCCACTCCCCCAGGCACCCCTACACCCTCGGCCTGCTCTCGAGCCTGCCGCGACCGGATACCGACCTCGAACGACTCGAGCCGATCCCAGGGCAGCCGCCGAGCCTGATCACGCTGCCGAGCGGCTGCGCCTTCCACCCGCGATGTCGGCTGGGCAACAACCGGGAGCGCTGCCAGTTCGAGACGCCGGAGTTGATCGAACTCGGTGCAGGGCGACGCACCGCCTGCCACTTCCACGACGAGATGGACGAGCAGGTCCGACTCATCGAGCAGGCCACCGGCGCCCAGATCGAGATCGAGACGGAGGCTGACGACACATGAGCGCCGACGCCACGACCGACACCTCCGAGCTCCCACCGCTGCACGAGCGATCGCCGCTCGGCACGGAGATCCTGCGCGTCGACGGCCTGACCAAGCACTTCCCCCTGCGCGGCGGCCTGCTCAACCGCACCTTCGCCCACGTCCAGGCCGTCGACGACATCAGTTTCGACGTCAAGGCCGGAGAGACCGTCGGGCTGGTCGGGGAGTCGGGCTGCGGCAAGTCGACCACCGGTCGCTGCATCGTGCGACTCCTCGATCCGACCCACGGCCACGTCTACTTCAAGGGCCGTGACCTCGCGCAGCGGACCAAGCGCCAGATGCGTCAGGTGCGCCGAGAGATCCAGATCGTCTTCCAGGACCCGTACGCGAGCCTGAATCCCCGGATCAACGTCCACGAGATCATCGCCGAGCCGCTGCGTATCTACGGCCGATACCGGGGCGAGCACGACGGCAGCAAGCGAGTACGTGAGCTCATGGAGCTCGTCGGGCTGAACCCTGAGCACCACAACCGCTTCCCTCACGAGTTCAGCGGCGGCCAGCGCCAGCGCATCGGCATCGCGCGGGCACTGGCGCTCGACCCACAGCTGCTGGTCCTCGACGAACCGGTCAGTGCGCTGGACGTGTCGATCCAGGCCCAGGTCATCAACCTGCTCGAGGACCTGCAGGACCAGCTGGGCCTCGCCTACCTGTTCATCGCCCACGACCTGTCGGTCGTCCGCCACCTGTCGGATCGCGTGGCCGTGATGTACCTCGGCCACATGGTCGAGTTCGGGACCACCAACGAGATCTTCAACAACCCCACCCATCCCTACACCCAGGCCCTGCTCTCGGCGGCCCCGATCTCCGATCCGCGCCATCGCGGCCAGCGCGACCGCATCGTGCTCGAAGGCGACATCCCGAGCCCGTCCAATCCACCGTCCGGCTGCCGCTTCCGCACCCGCTGCTGGAAAGCCGAGGACATCTGCGCCGAGGAGAAGCCGCCGCTCGCTGACGTTCACGGCCACGGCCACCCCAGCGCCTGCCACTTCGCAGCGCCGCGCAAGGTCCTCTGACCCGGCGCAGGCCGGGTGTGCCCCCCCCAGCGCGTCAACCGCGCTCGCGGCGATGTGCGACGATCAGCGCGAAGTCCTCGGACGACAGGCTGGCACCGCCGACCAGGACGCCGTCGACGTCCGGTTCGGCCATCAGCGCCCGGATGTTGCCGGGCTTGACGCTGCCGCCGTACTGGATCCGCAGCTGGTCGGCCGTCGGCTGTCCGAGCAGGGAGCCGAGCTCGGACCGAACAGCCGCGCACATCTGCTGCGCATCGTCCGGGGTCGCGGTCTTGCCGGTCCCGATCGCCCAGACCGGCTCGTAGGCGACGACCAGGTCATGTGGATCCGAGACCGTCACCCCTGCGAGGCTGCCGCGCAGCTGCTCGGTGACCACGTCCTCGGCACGGCCGGCCTCGCGCTGCTCGAGGGATTCGCCCACACACAGGATCGGCCGCAGGCCGTGCGAACGGATCGCCTGCACCTTGGCGTTGACCACCTCGTCGGTCTCGCCGAACATCGCCCGCCGTTCCGAATGGCCGGCCAGGACGTACTCGACGTCCAGTCGCTCGAGCATCGGCACCGAGATCTCCCCGGTGAAGGCGCCCTCGTCCTCGTGGTGGCAGGTCTGCGCCCCCAGCTTCATCGGCAGACCGTCCGACTGGATCAGGGTCTGGATCGACCGCAGGGCGATGAACGGGGGACACAGCACCACCTCCTGACCCGCGTAGTCGTCACCCTCGAGGTGGTAGGCCAGCTTCTGCACCAGCTGGATCGCCTCCAGATGGTCGCGGTGCATCTTCCAGTTCCCGGCGATGATCGGGAGTCGGTCGGCCACGGGTCTCCCCCTCAGGGTCTGCGACAGGTGCGGTCGGCGCCCTCAGCGACGCAGGCTGACGACGCCGGGCAGTTGCTTGCCTTCGAGCAGCTCGAGCGACGCCCCGCCGCCGGTCGACACGTGATCGACCGAATCGTCCAGCCCGAACTCACGCACGGCCGCCGCCGAGTCGCCACCACCCACGACTGTGAAGCCCGGCGAGGTGGCGATCGCCTCCGCGACGCGGCGGGTTCCGGCGGCGAAGGCCTCCCACTCGAACACGCCCATCGGTCCATTCCACAGCACACTACCGGCTGTGGCGATCACGTCGGCGTACGCGGCAGCGGTCTGCGGACCGATGTCGAGCCCCATCTGGTCGTCCGGCACCTCGCCGATCGGCACCGTCGTCGCAGCCGCGGACTGCGAGAACTCCGCAGCGACGACGACGTCAGTCGGCAACAGCACCTGGATGCCCCGTTCGCGCGCCGCTGCGACCAGTTCGCGCACGCCGTCCACCTGCTCCGACTCGTACCGCGAGCTGCCGACCGAGACACCCTGGCCGACCAGGAAGGTGTAGGCCATGGCACCTCCGACGGCCAGCACATCGACGCGCTCGAGCAGATTCTCCAGCACCGGCAGCTTGTCCGACACCTTGGCTCCGCCGAGCACGGCGACGTACGGCCGTGCAGGGTCGGTCAGCAGGCCGCCGAGCACGTCGAGCTCACGCTCGAGAAGCAACCCTGCGTATCCGGGGAGTCGGGCCGGCAGTCCGGTCACCGAAGCGTGCGCACGGTGGGACGCACCGAACGCGTCATCGACGTAGACGTCGGCGAGGCTCGCCAGGGCGTCGGCGAAGGCGTCGTCGTTCGCGGTCTCGCCCGGATCCCAGCGCAGATTCTCGAGCAGCAGCACCTGGCCCGGCTCGAGCGCCTCTGCCTTGGTCCGGGCATCGTCGCCCACGACGTCGGTGGCGATCAGCACATCGGTGCCGAGCAGCTGCGTCAGCCGCTCACCCACCGGCGTCATCGACGACGCGGGGTCGGGGGTCCCCTTGGGTCGACCGAGGTGCGAGGCGACGACCACTGCTGCCCCCTGGTCCAGCAGCGCCCGGATGGTGGGCACCGAAGAACGCACCCGTAGGTCGTCGACGATCACCCCGTCGCGCAGGGGCACGTTGAGGTCGGCGCGAACGAACACCCGCCGCCCCGACGCATCGAGGTCGGCGAGCGTCGCGACACCCTCGAGGAGTTCGTTCACAGCTTGGCCCCCACGAAGTGGGTGAAGTCGGCGAGCCGGGTCGAGTAGCCCCACTCGTTGTCGTACCACCCGAGGACCTTGACCAACGTCCCGGTGGCCATCGTCGCCTTCGAGTCGAAGATGCACGAGTGCGGGTTGCCGATGATGTCGACCGAGACGATCGGGTCCTCGGTGTACTCGAGGATCCCCCGCAAGGGCCCCTCGGCCGCTTCCTTCAGTGCCGCGTTGACCTCGTCCCGGTCGACCTCGCGCTCGAGCACCAGCGACAGGTCGGTCACGGAACCGGATGCCACCGGCACGCGCATCGCCATGCCATCGAGCCTGCCCTCGAGCTCCGGCAGGGCGAGCGCAGCTGCCTTGGCCGCACCCGTCGAGGTGGGCACGATCGACAGAGCGGCCGCTCGCGCACGGCGCGGATCCTTGTGCGGCGCGTCGTGGATGTTCTGGTCGCCCGTGTAGGCGTGGATGGTGGTCATCAGCCCCTGGCTGATACCGAAGCGCTCGTGGATCACCTTTGCCATCGGCACCACGGAGTTGGTCGTGCACGATGCCATGGAGATCACGTGGTGGGCAGCCGGATCGTAGGAGTCCTCGTTGGCGCCCATCACGATCGTGACGTCCTCGCCCTTGGCGGGCGCCGAGATGATCACCTTCTTCGCGCCGGCGTCGAGGTGCTTGGCAGCGGCATCGCGCTGGGTGAACAGTCCGGTCGATTCGACGACGACGTCGACACCCAGGTCCGACCACGGCAGCGCGGCGGGGTCGCGTTCGGAGAGCACCTTGATCGTGCGACCGTCCACCACCAGGTCCTCACCCGAGACCTCGATGGTCCCGGGAAACCGCCCGTGCACGCTGTCGTACTTCAAGAGCAACGCAAGCGATTCGGTGTCGGTCAAGTCGTTGACGGCGAGGAACTCGATGTCGATGTCGTTGGCGATCGCGGAACGGAGCAGGTTGCGGCCGATGCGACCGAAGCCGTTGATGGCGGCGCGGACTGTCATGGAATGACTCCTCATGGGAACGGCTGAGCTTGGTGAGAGCTGCGGACAGAGGGCCGCAGCGGGAGGGGCGGAAACTGGGCCTGCCGGGGTTCGGGCTCGGGACGAGCGGTGTCCCTGGAGCCGTGCGGCCCGCGCTCGAGAGCGACCCTACCACCGGGTTCAGTCGCCGGTCACGGGCCGCTGGCCCCACCTTCGACGGGGTCCTCCGACCCTGCCGCGAGCTGCTCGAGACGGCGCAGCCGACGATGAACCGCCGACTTGCCGACCGGCGGATCCACGAGCTCACCGAGCTCGGCCAGCGATGCCTCCGGGTTGGCCAGCCGGGCAAGTGCGACCGCGCGCAGCCCCTGGTCGAGGCCGCTCCAGCCAACGGCGCTGATCGCACGTTCGACCACCTCCACCTGCACGGCACTGGCCTCGATCGAACGCCGCAGGTTGGCGCCGTCGGCGTTGGCCAACCGGGTCGCGTCGCCGCGCAGCTGCCGCCGCAGCCGCTGATCGTCCCAGGTGAGGAACGCCTGGGACGCACCGACCGCGGCCAGGAGCTCACCGATGCGCTCTCCCGACTTGAGGACCACCCTCGGTCGTGTCTCGGCCGTCGCGTGCAGGTCGTGACCGAGCACCCGACCGGCGAGGTCGGCGAGCCCACGCGCCGTGGTAGGACTGCTCGCGACGATCTCCATGTGCGGCGATCGGCCGGGCGACGACACCGAGCCGGCCGCCAGGATCGCGCCTCGCAGATAGGCGATCGCCGCCGGTCCTGCGAGGTTGGCTGGCAGCTCCTCGACGGGGCGACCGGCCGCATCGACGATGCCCAGGTCGCTCGCCACCTGTTGGGCACCTGCGCCCAGTCGCAGCTGGTAGCTCCGGGCGGTTCGCAGCCCCCCGGGCATCCGCACCGACAGCTCGGGCCGCAGGCCGAAGCGGTGCTGCATCAGGCTGTAGACCCGTCGGGCCACCGCCCCGGACCTGGTCTCGACGGTGAGCCCGACGCGCGGTGGCTCACCACCACGCAGGGTGAGCGTGCCGGCGAAGCGCACCAGTGCCGCCAGCTCGGCGCGACCCACCGACCCCGCATCGGTCGGCTGCCGAGCAAGCTCCTGCCGGACCCGTTCGCTGAAGCGCTCGTCGCTCATCCGCTGTGCAGCACCTGTTCGAGCACACGCATCAGCGCCGTCGGATCGTGACCGTCGCTGCCGTCCAACAGGTCGGCTCGAACGACCGTGCCGACCGAATCGTCGATCCGGTCGTCGACGGTCAGCGGGGCGCCTGCCCCGGTCGGTGCCGGGCCGTCGTGCACGAGCAACACGTCCACCGCAAGGTCTGGCACGTGGCTGTTCAGGGCATCGAGGTGGGAGCTCAGGCCCATGCTCTCGGTCTCCCCCGGCTGCTCCCGTAGATTGGCGACGAGCACCACCGGCCCCTGGAGGGCCGAGACCGCACGGGCGATGTCGGGCACCAGCAGGTTCGGCAACAACGAGGTGTAGAGCGATCCGGGGCCGAGCACGACCATGTCCGCACAGCCGATCGCCTCGACCGCGTCGGGGTGCGCGGTCGGCCGGGCCGGCTCGAGCCATACGCGCTCGAGCCGAGGCGTGGTCGTCACCGTGGCCTGACCGGCGACTTCCCCCTGGGCGGTCATGGCGTGCAGCGTGACCGGCTCGAGCGTGCACGGCAGCACCCGCCCCGGGACGTCCAGCATCGTCGCCAGCTGGTCGAGCGCCGTCACCAGGTCGCCGCCCGCCAGCTCCTCCATGGCGACCAGCATGAGATTGCCCAGGCTGTGCCCGGCCAGCTCTCCCCGCCTGAACCGGAAGCCCACGAGTCGAGCGAGCTGCTCGTTGCGGGCCATGGCGGTCAGGGCCATCCGAAGGTCTCCGGGCGGAAGAACGTCGAAGTCCCGCCGGAGGCGCCCAGACGACCCACCGTCGTCCGCGACGGTCACCACGGCGGTGACGTCGTCGACGACCCCGGGTAGCGCGCGCAGCGCGCGGGCAAGACCGTGGCCACCGCCGATGGCCACGGCCCGCCGAGCCGGTCCGGCGTCCCGTCCGCCCGGATCTGTCCGCGCGGTCACCCTGAGTCCAGGTCGCGGTGGTCGACGTTGACCGGCAACTCGAAGCGGTCGGCCAGGAAGGCACCGACGTCGTCGCTGATGGCGACCGACCGGTGCCGCCCTCCCGTGCAGCCGATCGCGATGGTCAGGTACCGCTTGCCCTCGGCGACGTAGCCGGGCACGACCACCTCGAGCAGCCGTTGGACAGCATCGATGAACGGAGCGGTCGCGGACTGGTCGAACACGTAGTCACGGACCTGCGCGTCGCGGCCCGAGTACGGCCGCAACTCCTCCACCCAGTGGGGGTTGGGGAGGAACCGCACGTCGAACAGCAGATCGGCATCACGCGGTGAGCCGTGTTTGAAGCCGAACGACACCACCTCGACGCGCAACGGCACCGAATCGGCGTCGTCCATCAGCGCCAGCACCCGGTCACGCAGCTCGTGGACGTTGAGGTCCGAGGTATCGACGATCAGGTCCGCCGAGCCGCGCAACTCGGCCAGCTGCTGACGCTCCGCCCGGATGCCGGCCAGGACGCCGCTCTCCTGCGCAGCCGGATGTCGTCGGCGGGTCTCCTCGAAGCGGCGCACCAGGGCTTCGTCCGTCGCGTCGAGGAACAGCACCTTCACGTCCGCCTCGCTGCGGCGAAGCTCCCGGATCGTGTCGACCAACGCCGCGAAGAACTCCCGTCCGCGGACATCGGCGACGACGGCCAGCTTGGCAACCGAGGAGCCCGGCCCGAACGCGAGCTCGGTCACCCGGTCGATCAATGTCGGCGGGAGGTTGTCGATGACGAACCAGCCGAGGTCCTCGAACACGTTGGACGCCGTCGATCGACCCGCTCCCGACAGCCCGGTGATGATCAGCACACGGGGCCGGTGGGCGTCGGGATCGCCCGACGACCCGGGCGGCTGCCCCGACCCCACGCCCGCGGGTCCGTCGTCGTGGGTCACACCGCTCATGTCGCCTCTCCAGCGGCCGGTCCCTCACCTCCGTCGGCAGCAGCCGTCCCGGCGAGGTGGTCCCGGATCGTCCGGGCAAGGGTAGGTGACACCCCGGACACCTCGGCGAGCTCGTCCACCGATGCGCGGCGGAGGGCGGCAACCGACCCGAAGCGCGTGAGCAGTGCCTGTCGGCGGCTCGGACCGATACCCGGAATCGCGTCCAGTGCCGACCCGCTGACACTGCGGCCACGGCGCTGCCGTTGGTAGCTCACGGCGAAGCGGTGCGCCTCGTCGCGCACCCGTTGAAGGAGGAACAGCGACTCACTGCCGCGTGGCAGTACCACCGGTCGCCGCTCTCCCGGCCGCCACAGCTCCTCGAACCGCTTGGCGAGCCCGACGAACTCCACGCCGTCGGTCGGCAGGTCCGCGACCCCCTCGAGTGCGGCATTGAGCTGCCCCATCCCCCCGTCGATCACGACCAGGTTGGGTGGATAGGAGAACCGGCGTGCCTCCCCATCTGCATCAACGACCGGCTGCGCCCGTTCCTCGACGAGCCGGGTGAACCGTCGGCGCAGCACCTCGCGCATCGCGGCGAAGTCGTCGTTGCCGTCCACCGACAGCTTGAAGCGGCGATAGTCGCGCTTCTTCGGCAACCCGTCCTCGAAGACGACCATCGAACCGACGACCTCGCTGCCGCCCAGATGCGAGATGTCGTAGCACTCGATGCGCAGCGGCGCCTCGTCGAGTCCCAGTGCCTCCTGGAGCTCCTTGAGGGCCCGGGTCCGGCTGTCGAAGTCACTGGCCCGCTTCAGTCGGGTGCGTTGGAACGCCTCACGCGCGTTCTCCTCGACAGTGTCGAGGAACCGCCGCTTGTCCCCCCGCTGCGGGACCACGAAGCGCACCTTGTCGATCGGACGTCCCCGCTGCCCGGCCTGTGTCCGTCGACGTTGCTCGGCCAGCAGCCGGGACAGCGCCTCGGCGTCGTCCGGCAGCTGCGGAACCAGGATCTGCGGGGGAACGTCGTCCTCGCGCTCGGCGTAGAGCTGCAGGACGAACGAGGACAGCAACTGGTCGGTCGACAGCGGCTCGACCTTGTCGACCGACCACCCTTTGCGCCCGACCAACCGCCCCCGGCGCACGAAGAACGCCTGGACGGCGGCCTCGAGGTCGTCCTCGTGCACAGCGATCGCGTCCAGATCCTCCGCCCGTTCGGTGACCACCTGCTGCTTCTCGAGGGCGCGCTGCGCGGCGACCAGCTGGTCACGCAGTCGGGCGGCGGCCTCGAAGTTCAGCTCCTCGGACGCCGCGTGCATGTCCGCCTCCAGGCGCGACAGCACGGGCTTGGTCTCCCCCTCGAGGAACGCCCCGAGCCGATCGACGAGCGCACGGTGGTCCTCGACGCTGATCTCACCCGTGCACGGCGCCGCACAGCGGTCGATGTGGTGCAGCAGGCAGGGCCGACCGGACCGCGCGGCGCGCTCGTACACGCCGGCCGAGCACGTGCGCACGGGAAAGACGCGCAGGAGCAGGTCGAGGGTCTCACGGATCGCGTAGGCGTGTGCGTAGGGGCCGTACCGCCGATCACCCTTGGCGACCGCACCACGTGCCACCCGGGCACGCGGCACCTCCTGGGAGGTGGTCAGCACCAGGTAGGGGTAGGACTTGTCGTCGCGGTAGCGGACGTTGTAGCGCGGCCGGTGCCGCTGGATCAGGGTGTACTCGAGGTGCAGCGCCTCCACCTCGGAGTCGACGACGATCCACTCGACCGAGCGGGCCGCCTCGAGCATCGCGCGGGTCCGGGTCGCGATGCCCGACCATGCCTGGAAGTAGCTGGCCAACCGCGACCGCAGGGACTTGGCCTTGCCGACGTAGATGACCCGGCCGTCGCCGTCACGGAACAGGTAGCACCCCGGGACGTCCGGGACCGAGCCCGGGTCGGGACGGAAGGCGAGCGCGGGGTTGTCCATCACCGACGAGCGTAACGGCTGCTCACGACCCCTAAGCTGGACACCGACACAGGCCCGACGCACGGCAGGAGGCGGCGCGTGGCAACCCAGTGGTGGGCCCTGCTCGCGGTCGGGGACGCCGGGGCGCGTCCGCTCGCCCAGGAGGGCGCGCTCGCCCGCGTGTGCGGCGAGCCACCCGACACCGACTGGCTGTGCGAGCTCGTCCTCGACCGAACGGGCGACGAACTGCTGGCACGCGCCGCGGGCGTCGCCAACACCTTCGGCGTCGTCGTCGCGATCCTGGTCGGCACCTACCTGCTGACCCGGCTGGTCGGCAGGTTCGTGCTGCGGTTCAGCGGACGGATGGAGCGGCGGATCGAGCAGCGGTTGGACCGCGCGCTCGAACGGGGAGCCATCTCCGACACCCAGCGCTACCGCACCCGCAGGTTCCAACGGCTCTACGCGATCACCGGGGTGATGCGGGGGGCGATCTCCGCAGCCCTGTGGCTCAGCGCGTCCTTCCTGATCCTCGCACAGCTCGGGCTGCCCCTCCAGCCGATCCTCGCCGGTGCCGGGCTGTTCGGTGTGCTGGTCGGCTTCGGCGCCCAGCAGCTCGTCCGTGACGTCCTGGCCGGCATCGCCATGCTGATCGAGGACCAGTACGGGGTCGGCGACTGGATCGAGGTCGACGACCACGTCGGCCAGGTCGAGCGCGTCGGTCTGCGCTCGACGGCGTTTCGCGATATGGACGGCATCGTCCACCATGTCCTCAATGGACATCTCCAGCGCGTCGGCAACCTCTCGCAGGGGTGGGCCCGCGCGACCTTCGACGTGCCCATGGCGCTGGACACCGACATCCCTCATGCCCGCCAGGTGATCTGGGACACCGCACACGGGCTGACCGAGGACCCCGTCTGGGCCTCCGACGCGATCGGCCCCCCGGAGATCTGGGGCGTCCAGCACTGGGGGCCGACCGGCATCACGATCCGCGTGGTCATCCCCACCAAGCCGCTGCGCAACTGGGAGCTCGTCCGGCAGCTGCGTGAACGGCTCAAGGCGGCGTTCGACGACGCCGGCATCCGGATGCCGAGCGACCTGGTCGACCTCGGCGGCATGCACGACGGCTACCCCCTGCTCACCCGTGATCTGGCCACCGACGAAGGGGAGCAGGGCCGACACCGCCGCGACGGTGTCGCCACCGGCCATGCTCGCCCGCCCGCCAGCGACGACACCGACGAGCGCGAACCGGTACGAGACCAGACCGCTGAGCTGCGTCTGCAGCGCGGGCCCGAGGCGCGGCCTGACTAGGACGTGGCGGCTGCGGCAGCAGGCGGCGTGACCCCTACCTCGGCAGCACCTCCCGGAGGAACTTGCCCGTGTAGCTCTCCGGCGCCGCTGCGACCTCCTCCGGGGTCCCGGCGGCGACCAGCCGACCGCCACCCACGCCCCCCTCCGGCCCGAGGTCGATCAGGTGGTCGGCGGTCTTGATGACATCGAGGTTGTGCTCGATGACGATCACCGTGTTGCCCTTGTCCACCAACCGGTGCAGCACGTCCAGCAGCCGGCGGATGTCCTCGAAGTGCAGGCCCGTGGTCGGCTCGTCGAGGATGTAGACGGTCTGACCGGTGGCGCGTTTCTTGAGCTCACTCGCGAGCTTCACCCGCTGCGCCTCACCGCCAGACAACGTGGTGGCCGGCTGGCCGAGACGGACGTAGCCGAGCCCGACGTCGTCGAGGGTCTGCAGGTGGCCGGCGATCGCCGGGATGTTGGCGAAGAAGTCGAGGGCCTCCTCGACCGGCATCTCCAACACCTCGGAGATCGAGCGCCCCTTGTAACGGACCTCGAGCGTCTCGCGGTCGTAGCGCCGCCCCTTGCACACCTCGCAGGGGACGAACACGTCGGGCAGGAAGTGCATCTCGATGCGCAGGGTCCCGTCGCCGCGACAGGCTTCGCAGCGGCCGCCCTTGACGTTGAACGAGAAGCGTCCGGGCTGATAGCCGCGCACCTTCGCCTCCGGCGTGGCGGCGAACAGCTTGCGGATGTGGTCGAAGACGCCGGTGTAGGTCGCCGGGTTGGACCGGGGCGTACGTCCGATCGGCGACTGGTCGACGACCACGGCCTTGTCGACCTGGTCGAGTCCCGTCACCCGACGATGGGCACCCGGCAGCTCGCGCGAGCCGTAGACCTCGCGCATCAGGACCTTGGCCAGCACCCCGTTGACCAGCGAGGACTTGCCCGAGCCCGACACGCCGGTGACGCACATGAACGTCCCGAGCGGGAAGTCGACGTCGACCTCGCGCAGGTTGTTGGCGGCCGCCGCCACGACCCCCATGGCCCGGCCGCTCCCAGGCCGTCGCACCAACGGGATCGGGATCGTGCGTTCGCCGGCCAGGTACGCCCCGGTCAGCGACCGCCGGGTGAGCCGGCGCAGCCGGTCGACCGACCCGGAGTGGACGATCTCGCCGCCGTGCTCACCGGCGCCCGGGCCGATGTCCACGACGTGGTCGGCGGCGTCGATGGTCGCCTGGTCGTGCTCGACGACGATGAGGGTGTTGCCCAGGTCGCGCAGTCGCAGCAGGGTGTCGATGAGTCGTTCGTTGTCGCGCTGGTGCAGCCCGATCGACGGCTCGTCGAGCACGTAGAGCACGCCCACCAGGCCGGCCCCGATCTGGGTCGCCAGGCGGATCCGCTGTGCCTCGCCGCCGGACAGCGACGCCGCCGGACGGTCCAGCGCGAGGTACTCCAGGCCGACGTCCAGCAGGAACGTCAGGCGTGCCTGGACCTCCTTGAGGACCCGTGCGCCGATCAGCGCCTCGCGCTCGGTCAGCTCGAGCCCCTCGACGAATCGGGCGGCGTCGGCCACCGACATGGCGGTGAGCCCGGCGATGGACACGCCGCCGACGGTCACCGCCAGCACGATGGGCTTGAGCCGCTCCCCCTCGCACGCGGGGCAGGGAACCTCGCGCATGTACTGCTCGACGTAGGCGCGCACGTTGTCGGACTCGGTCTCCGCGTGCCGCCGCCGCAGGGAGGGGATCACCCCTTCGATCCGGGCACGGTAGGACCGCTTGCGGCCATAGCGGTTGGTGTAGGACACGTGCACACGGTCGTCGAGCCCGTGGAGGATCGCATGGCGGACCTCCTCGGGCAGCAGCCGCCACGGGGTCGAGGGATCGGCACCGAGGTGGCGCACCGTCGCGCGCAGCAGCTGCCGGTAGTAGTTGGCCTGGATCCCGGTCGCCCACGGCAGGACGACCCCCTCCTCGACCGATGCCTCCGGATCGCCGACGACCAGGTCCTCGTCCACCATCAGCCGGGTGCCGAGACCCGAGCACGTCTCACAGGCGCCGTACGGCGAGTTGAACGAGAAGTTGCGCGGGGCCAGCTGCTCGAAGCTCAGCCCACAGGCGGTGCACGCCAGGTGCTCGGAGAAGGTCAACTCCTCCGGCTTGGGCTCGGGCGTCCCGGCCTCACGGGCGGCGTCGACGGCCTCCCGGGTCGGCAGGACCTGGATCATCGCGATGCCGTCGGCCAGCGACAGGGCGGTCTCGATCGAGTCGGACAGCCGCCGCCGCATGTCGTCCTTGTGGACCAGGCGGTCGACCACCACCTCGACGGTGTGCTTGCGGTTCTTCTCGAGCTTGCCGACCTCCTCCAGCGGGAGCACCTCGCCGTCCACCCGCACCCGGGAGAACCCCTCCGTCGACAGCTGCTGGAACAGCGCCGCGTGCTCGCCCTTGCGGCCGCGGACGACCGGTGCGAGCACCTGGAAGCGGGTGTCGGCCGGCAGCTCGTGGACCTGGTCGACGATCTGTTCTGCGGTCTGTCGTGCGATCGGGCGGCTGCAGTTGGGGCAGTGCGGCTGGCCGATGCGGGCGTAGAGCAGCCGCAGGTAGTCGTAGATCTCGGTGATGGTGCCGACGGTCGACCGCGGGTTGCGCGAGGTGGACTTCTGGTCGATCGAGATCGCCGGTGACAGGCCGTCGATGAAGTCGACGTCGGGCTTGTCCATCTGCCCGAGGAACTGCCGCGCGTAGGCCGACAGCGACTCCACGTAGCGGCGCTGGCCCTCCGCGTAGATCGTGTCGAAGGCCAGGCTCGACTTGCCCGAGCCCGAGATGCCGGTGAACACGATCATCGCGTCGCGCGGCAGCTCGAGATCGACATCCTTGAGGTTGTGCTCGCGCGCACCCCGGATGGTGATGTGCTCGCGGTGCCGCGTGGCCACAGGGGCTCCTCCGGACGACTCGAGGGATGGGCCGGCGTACGGTCTGCTCGGCGGTGCGGCCCGTGTCACTGCTGCTTCGGGCCGGCGCCGGCGCACGTCCGGTGTGCGTCCGTCGTCTGCACGGACTGCGGGGAGCAGCTGCAGGGAGCAGCTTCGCAGCGCAGCCACGCAGCGGTCCGCCTCCGGGTGCACGGTGCCCGGCCCGCCGGGCCGACGAGCCTACCTCCGAGAGCATAGCGCCGGATCCGACGTGACGAACGCACGTTCGGCCGTCCGGCCCGGTCGATCGTTGCGACCGAGCGCCGCGGGCGCACCATGGTCGCCAGCCCCCGTAGGATCCCCCTCCCGACGTCAGGAGCCGTGCGTGCGCATCGCGGTGTTCAGCACGCGGCCGTACGACCAGCGGTTCCTTGCCGCCGCCAACCAGCGGCACGGCCACCAGCTGACGTTCCTCGAGCCGAAGCTCGACGCGACCACGGCCTCGCTCGCCGATGGGCACGACGCGGTCTGTCCCTTCGTCAACGACGACCTGTCTGCACCGGTGCTTGCCCAGCTCGCGGCCGTCGGGGTACGGCTGGTCACCCTGCGCTCGGCCGGGTTCAACAACGTCGACCTCGATGCGGCCCGCGCCCACGACATCACGGTCGTGCGGGTGCCCGCCTACTCGCCGTACGCCGTCGCCGAGCACACCGTCGCATTGATGCTCGGCGTCGAGCGGCGGCTCCACCGCGCCTACAACCGGGTCCGTGACGGCAACTTCGCGCTCGACGGCCTGCTGGGCTTCGATCTGCGCAACCGCCGCGTCGGCATCGTCGGCACCGGCAGGGTCGGCCAGATCGTCGCGCGGATCCTGCGGGGCTTCGGCTGCTCGCTGCGCGCCTACGACCCCTACCCGAGCGACGAGGTCCGCGACTACGGCGTGCGCTACGTCGATCTCGACACGCTGTTCGCCGAGTGCGACGTCATCACCCTGCACTGTCCGCTGACGCCCGCCTCCCACCACCTGATCGACGCTGCCGCGCTCGAGAAGATGCGGCCGGGCGTGATGCTCGTCAACACCTCGCGCGGCGCCCTCATCGACACCCGGGCCGTGATCGAAGGGCTCAAGGACGGCCGCGTCGGCAACCTCGCCCTGGACGTCTACGAGGAGGAGGCCGACCTGTTCTTCGAGGACCTGTCTGATCAGGTCATCCAGGACGACGTGTTCTCCCGGCTGCTGACCTTCCCGAACGTGCTCATCACCGCCCATCAGGCGTTCTTCACCCAGGAGGCGCTCGACAACATCGCGGAGACGACCCTGGCCAACGCGGCCGCTTTCGCCGAGGGCCGCACCTCCGGCAACGAACTCGTCGCCGAAGAGGTACGGGCCAGCCAGTAGCGTCACCCGCCGCCAACGCGATTCACGACCAGACGAGGAGCCGCCCATGGCAGACGACTACACCGGTCACGTCGAGCCCGACGGTGACTGGCAGGACCGCACCGACGGGCCGGTGCGCATCCGCAAGCTGTCGGTCGAGTCCTTCGACAACAACGTCTACGTCATCGCCTCGGTCAGCAGCGGCGCTGCGCTGCTCGTCGACGTCGCGGCCCGGCCGGAACGACTGGCCCAGGCCGTCGCCGACGTGCAGCCGCTCGCGGCCGTGCAGACCCACGGCCACTGGGACCACATCCGGGCCTGGGCACAGGTGCGCGACGACCTCGGCCTGGAGATCTGGGGCCACCCCGGGGACGCGGAGCTGTTCCCCCGTCCGGTTGACCGCGAACTCGCTGACGGCGAGCGCATCGACCTCGGGGACGTCGAGGTGGAGGTCATCCACCTTCCCGGCCACACGGAAGGGTCACTGCTCTACCTGGTCGAGGGCGCAGAGCGGCCGCATCTGTTCAGCGGCGACACCCTCTTCCCGGGCGGGCCGGGCAACACCTTCGGCAACCCGGACAACCACCAGCGCATCATGGACGGCCTCGAGAACCGCATCTTCGACCGGCTGCCGGACGAGACCTGGGTCTACCCGGGGCACGGCGACGACACCACCCTCGGCGTGGAGCGTCCCGAGCTGGACGAGTGGCGGGAGCGCGGCTGGTAGCCGGACCGCTCGGCGGACTGCGTCGCGGACCCGACCCAGGTCAGAGGAACGGCGGGGCGCTGGCCACGCCGATGCTGAGCAGCACCAGCACGGTGGCGATCAGCAGACCGCGTGCAGCGGTGCGATGGGCGTCGGCGGCCATCTGCACGCGGCGGGCACGTCCGAGCAGGGCGTGGCCAACGGCCAGGGCGGCCAGCGCGAGCGCCGGGTGGATGTAGGCGATCTCCGGGTGCTCGTTCCAGTAACTGCCGACCACGTAGAGCAGGATCCCGAGCATGACCTGGATGTCCAGCAGGACCATGCCGAAGGCATACGGGCCGGCAGTGAACTCGCGGGCGTCCTTCGCGCGGCCGAAGCCGAGGAAGGTGACCACGAGCACCACCAGGAACACCGCATAGCCGAGCCACGGGTGGATGGCCAGGAGAATCTCGGTCACGGACGGACCTCACCGGTTGCGGCAGTGAAACAGGGCGTGTCGCAGTGCGTGTCTCTTCGGGCGTGTCCCCCAGGGCGTGCCCCCAAGGGCGCGCTCACACCCGAGGGTAGTGCGCGTGGTGTCCGGCTCCCACCACGGCGTCAGCGTGACAGCGACCGTTGCAGCGACACCACCGCGACCACCGTCAGCACCACGGCGAACGCAGCAAGGGCACCGAGCTGCGGCAGTACCTCGACGACGCCACCGTCACGGCGCACGATCTCTGCCATCGCCTGGTTCGCCCAGGCGTGGGGCGTGAACCGCGACACCACCTGCAGCGCGTCGGGGAACAGCTCCAGCGGCACCATCGACCCACCGAGTGCCGCGAACCCGAGCCCCACACCGATCCCGACCCCGGCGGCCTGGCTGTCGTTGCGCAGCACCGAGCCGATCACGACACCGGCGGCGGCCGAGACCACGCTGAACAGCACGACGACGGGGATGGTCGCCGAGGGCGCGCCCCAGTCGACCTGGAACAGCAGCAGCGTCGCCGCGATGATGTAGGCGGCCTGCACCAGCGCGACCAGCAGCCGTCCGCCGACCAGCCCGCCGACGATCGCCGGCATCGACGTCGGCGAGGCGAGCATCCGGTGGGCGATCCCTAGCTGCCGCAACTGGATCAACGCCGCCCCGCCGGACAGCGAGGTGAGGAAGGTGAACAGGAACAGCTGCGTCGAGGCGCCGAGGTCGAACTGCCCCAGCCCGGCGAACTCCTCTGACAGCTCGTCGGTCCCGAGCGTCCGAGCGACGACGTCCACGCCGACGGCCTGACCGCGGCGTTCGACCGCAGCCGCGCGCAGCGCCGGGAGCTCGGCGTCCACCTCGGCTTCGGCGACCAGTAGCGCCGCACGTCCGGGCGTGGCCTGCTGTGCGATCGCGGCCGCAACGACCGACCGCAGGCTCCCGCCCGTGGCATCCGGGCGGCCGATGAACGAGACCTCGACCGGTTCCACCTCGACGACCGACTGCTCGTAGCCGGCGGGCACGACCAGTCCGGCGCTGACGCGGCCACGTGCCACGTCCTCGCGGAGGGTCACCGCGTCGGGGACCGTGACGGTCTCGACGCCGTCGGTGGCGTCGACCGTCGCAATGAGCTCCTGCGCCATCGTGTCACCGTCCGGTGCGACGATGCCGACCTGCACCTGCCCGCCGCCTCCGAACTGCGCACCGATGACCAGCACCAGCAGCAGGGGGAAGACGAACACGAAGAACAGATTGGTCCGGTCACGCAGCAGCCGCGTGACCTCGGTCCGGGCGATCGTCCAGGCCGTCACCACCGCCACGACCTCCGCTGGAGCCAGACGGCCGGCACGGCCACCACCACCGCGATGGCCAGCAGCGCGCCGGCCGCCGGGAGCACGGCGCCCACCTGGCCCGTCGCCACCAGGTCGGTGATGCCGCGCAGGAACCAGCCGTGGGGCGAGATCGAGGTCGCGAGCTCGACCAGGACACCCTCCCCGGGGATGGGGAAGAACGCCCCGCCGAGCACACCGAGCACGACGGCCACGATCGACTGGAAGTTCCCCGCCTGCTCGGCGGTGCGCGCGAAGCCACCGACCAGGGCCATGACCCCCATTGCGGCGAGGACCAGGCCGACGACCAGCACGGCGACGCCGGTCAGCGGCCCCCAGTCGGCGCCCAGCAGCAGCATCGTGGCCGCCACGAGCACCGTCATCGACCCGATCCCGACCACCAGCGACCCGAGTGCCTTGCCGAGGTCGACCGCGGCTGGCGGTATCGGTGAGGCCAGCAGGCGCGGCAGCGTGTTGTGCTGGGACTCCTCGAGCCGGCCGAGCACACCGGTGCCGACGACGAAGAACACGAAGAACGAGGCCATGCCGGCTGCCATGTAGCTGGTGAAATCGAGACGCTGCTCCTCGCCGGCCACCAGCTCCGCGACCGCGATCGCTTCCGGGGCCGTCTCCGCCCCCGTCGCGATGGCCTCGATCCGCTCCGGCGACGCAGGCCCGGTGACCGCCGCATCCACAGCGACCGCCAGCGCGACCTGTTCGACCTGGGCCGCGAACCCCTCGGCGATCCCCACAGCGACCTCGCCGCCGAGCGTGCGACCGGCTGCGACCAGCACTTCGAGCTCGGCGGGCCTGCCGGCTGCGACGGCGGCGGAGAACCCCTCCGGCACGATCCAGGCGACGTCGAGTTCGCCGTCGGCCACCCGCACCCGGGCCTCGTCGGCGTCGGTGACCTGCACACGGGTCAGCACCCCGTCGTCGACCAGGGCGGGGACGACGCCGTCGACGAACCCGCCGGCGACCTGGCCACCGTCGGCATCCACCACCGCCGCGGTGAGCTCGAAGCCCTCCTCGTCGGGGAAGATCAGCGAGAACAGCACCGTCAGGCCGAGCGGCACCACGACCGCGAACATCAGCAGGCTGCGGTCACGCAGCCGCAGCCGCAGATCCTTGCCGAGGATGGTCAGTGCGGCGGACACGTCGACCCCACCTCAGTCGCGCAGCGCCGCACCGGTCAGGTGCAGGAAGACGTCCTCGAGGTCGGGCTCGCGCACCTCGACACCGGTGGTGACCGCGCCGACCTCGGCGACGGCGCCGAGCAGCGCCGGCAGGCGCCGGGCGGCGCCCGCGAGCAGGCACACGATGTGGTCGTCCTCGACCTCGACGGAGCCGAGCTCGGACAGGCCGCGCAACTGCTCGACCGCCGCCTGCACGTCCCCGTCGATCTCGAGTCGCACCAGGTCGTGCTCGCCGATGGTGGCGATGAGCTCGCGGCGGGTCCCCTCCGCGACGATGCGCCCCTTGTCGACGATCGCGATGCGGTCGCAGAGCCGCTCGGCCTCCTCCATGTAGTGGGTGGTGTAGAGCACCGCCAGACCGTCGGTCGCCAGGTCCTCGACCGACTCGAGGATCGCGTTGCGCGACTGGGGATCGACGCCGACGGTCGGCTCGTCCAGGATCAGCAGTTCCGGACGGTGCAGCAGGCCGATGCCGATGTTGAGCCGCCGCTTCATCCCCCCGGAGAAGGTGTCGGCGCGGTCGCCCGCCCGGTCCGTCAGCCCGATCAGCGCGAGGACCTCGTCGGTCCTGGTGTCCAGCTCACGGCGGTCGAGGCCCTGGAGCCGGCCGAAGAACCGCAGGTTCTCGCGTGCGCTCAGATCGGGATAGATCGCAACCTCCTGCGGCACCAGCCCGACGGCCGACTTGGCAGCCGCCGCGGTGGGGGTCAGTCGCCGTCCCAGCACCGTGACCTCACCGGCATCCGGGCGGAGCAGCCCGGCGACCATGGAGATCGAGGTTGTCTTGCCCGCGCCATTGGGACCCAGCAGCCCATAGGTCTCGCCCCGGGCGATGGAGAACGACACCTCGTCAACGGCCTGCAGCTCACCGAACGCCTTGCGGAGCCCCGAACAGACCAGCACCTGATCCAAGCGCGACCCCCGCACCATCCGGCGTCATGACCCCTCAGACGTTAGCCGCCTCCATGGACGCAAGCTCCCGCTTGAGGTCGGCCAGTTCGTCGCGCAGCCGGGCGGCGTACTCGAACCGCAGGTCGCCGGCCGCCTCGTGCATCTCCTCTTCGAGCCGCTGGATCAGCGCCCGCAGGTCCTCCTGGGGCAGCTCACCGACGTCACCTGCCTCGGCAACGGCGGGGCTTGCCGGTGCCTCGTCCGGTCGGTACTCCTCGCCCAGTTCCTCGGCACGAACCGCGGCGATGATGTCACCGACACGCTTGCGGACCGTCTGCGGGTCGATGCCGTGCTCGGCGTTGTAGGCGAGCTGCTTGTCCCTGCGGCGGCGGGTCTCGTCCAACGCCTGCCGCATCGCATCCGTGACCTGATCGGCGTACATCACCACCCGGCCGTCGATGTTGCGCGCGGCACGTCCGATCGTCTGGATCAGCGAGGTCGGCGAACGCAGGAACCCCTGCTTGTCCGCATCCAGGATCGCGACCATCGACACCTCCGGCAGGTCAAGTCCCTCGCGCAGGAGGTTGATGCCGACCAGCACGTCGAAGTCACCCAGGCGCAAGCCCTTGAGGATCTCCACGCGCTCGACGGTGTTGATGTCGGAGTGGAGGTAGCGCACCCGCACACCGTTCTCGGTGAGGTAGTCGGTCAGGTCCTCGGCCATTTTCTTGGTCAGGGTGGTCACCAGGACCCGCTGGTCGGCCTCGACCCGCTGGCGGATGCGCTCCATGAGGTCGTCGATCTGCCCCTCGGTGGGCTGGGTGACGACCTCGGGATCCACCAGCCCCGTGGGCCGGATGATCTGCTCGGTGATCGTGTCCGACTCGCGCCGCTCATAGGGGCCGGGCGTCGCCGAGATGAACAGTCGCTGGCCGATCCGGGCCAGGAACTCGTCGAAGGTCAGTGGTCGGTTGTCGCGCGCCGACGGCAGGCGGAAGCCGTGCTCGATCAGGCTGTCCTTGCGGGATCGGTCGCCCTCGTACATCCCACCGATCTGAGGGATGGTGACGTGCGACTCGTCGGTGAAGAGCACGAAGTCGTCGGGGAAGTAGTCGAGCAGGGTGTAGGGGGCCTGGCCGGAGTCACGTCCGTCGAAGTGACGCGAGTAGTTCTCGATGCCGTTGCACGACCCGACCTCGCGGATCATCTCCAGGTCGTGGTTGGTGCGCATCCGCAGCCGCTGCGCCTCGAGCAGCTTGCCGTCGCGCTCGTCGTCGGCCAGCACCTGCTCGAGCTCCGCCTGGATCGACCCGAGCGCCCGCTCGAGCGCCTCCTGGGACGAGACGTAGTGCGAGGCGGGGAAGATCGCCGCCTGCTCGACCGGCCTGCTCACCTCGCCGGTGAGTGGGTCGACCCGGGTGATGCGGTCCACCTCGTCGCCGAAGAACTCGACGCGGATCGCTCGCTCGTCGTCGGCCGGGAACACCTCGAGGGTGTCACCCCGTACCCGGAAGGTGCCGCGGACCAGGTTCAGGTCGTTGCGGGCGTACTGGAGGTCGACCAGCTTGCGCATCGACGCATCCAGGCCGGCCTCGTCACCGGTCCTCAGGGCCAGGACGTGATCCTCGTACTCGAACGGGGACCCGAGGCCGTAGATGCACGACACCGACGCCACCACGACCACGTCGCGTCGCGACAGCAGGGCCATGGTCGCACGGTGGCGCAGGCGGTCGATCTCGTCGTTGATCGACGAGTCCTTCTCGATGTAGGTGTCGGTCTGCGGGATGTAGGCCTCGGGCTGGTAGTAGTCGTAGTACGACACGAAGTACTCGACCGCGTTGTCCGGCAGGAAGTCACGGAACTCGTTGGCGAGCTGGGCGGCGAGCGTCTTGTTCGGCGCGATCACCAGACAGGGACGCTGGACGCGCTCCAGCACCTTGGCCGCCGTGAAGGTCTTGCCGGTGCCCGTGGCGCCGAGCAGCGTCACCGCCCGCTCACCGGCCTCGAAGGCAGCAGCGACCGACTCGATCGCCTGCGGCTGGTCGCCGGACGGGTCGAAGTCGCTGACGACGCGGAACGGTGTGTCGTCGCGGACGTTGCGGTGTAGGTGGCTGCGATCGGTCATGCCTGCGACCGTACCCCGCTGGTGCGACGTCACACCCGGCGCTCAGCCGGCTCGTGCCGCCTCGACGAGCTCGGCGTACAGCGCGTCGACCGCGGCGTCGAGCTCGGCGTGGGTGCCGTCGTTGTCGATGACGTGGGTCGCCACCGCGCGGCGCTGCTCGTCGGTCGCCTGAGCACGGATGCGCGCGCGCACGTCCTCCTCGCTCAGACCCCGCTCGTCGATGAGCCGCCTGACCCGCTGCTCCGCGTCGGCGGTCACGACCACCACGGCATCGAAGCGCCGCTGCTGGCCGGTCTCGACCAGCAGTGGGTGATCGACCACGATCAGGTGGCCCTGGGGAACCCGGGCAGCCACGGTGGCGATCCACTCCGCGATCCGCGCGGCGACCCGGGGGTGGGTGATCCTCTCGAGGTCGGCACGGGCGTCGTCGTCGGTGAACGCCCGCGCCGCGAGTGCGGGGCGGTTGAGGGTGCCGTCGTCGTTGAGTACCTCGGCCCCGAACCGCTCGGCGAGCTCGGCCAGCGCGGGCTCGCCCGGCTCCACGACCTCGCGGGCGACCGCGTCGGCGTCGATCACGTCACACCCGTGGGCGGCGAGCCGCGCCGCCACGGTGGACTTGCCGCTGCCGATGCCCCCGGTGAGTCCGATCAGGTACACCGCGACACTCCACGCCCCCGGGGTGACCGCGTCAGGCCGGCTTCTCCTCTTCCGAGGCACCCTCCTGCGAGGCGTCCTCGTCGGACACGTCCTCGTCGGACACGTCCTCGGCCGGCGCCGCAGACTCCTCGGCCTCAGGCTCCACGGCCTCAGGCTCCACGGCCGGCGCCGCAGGCTCCACGGCCTCAGGCTCCACGTCCTCTGCAGCCGGCGCCGCAGGCTCCACGGCCTCAGGCTCCACGTCCTCCGCATCCGGCGCCGCGGGCGCCTCGGCCTCAGGCTCCACGGCCATCGGCTGCGACGGCTCCTCCTCGGTCGGCTCCGCGGAGGGCAGGTCCATGTCGTCGGTCTCCGCGAGCGCCATCTCCTCGGGGCTGAGCGACTCCTCCTCCTGGCCGAAGCCGGCCTGCGCGAAGGCCGCCGCCATGGTGCCGCTGGGGCCACCCTCCTCACCCGAGGAGTAGGCGGGCGAGACCGGCGGTGCGGACTCGTACGGCTCCTGCTCGGTGGGCTCGGCGGCCTGCTGCGCCTGCTTGAGCGACAGCGAGATCCGTCGCCGGACGGTGTCGATGTCGATGACCTTGACCTCGACCTTGTCTCCGACGTTGACGACGGCCTCGGGCACCTCGACGTGACGCTCGGCGAGCTCGGAGATGTGCACGAGCCCCTCGATGCCGTCGGCGACCTTCACGAACGCACCGAACGGGACCAGCTTGGTCACCTCGCCGTCGACGACCTGGCCCACCTCGTGCTCGCGGGCGAAGGCCTGCCACGGGTCCTCCTGGGTCGCCTTGAGCGAGAGGGACACACGCTCGCGCTCGAGGTCGACGTCGAGCACCTCGACCTCGACCTCGTCACCGACCTCAACGACCTCCGAGGGGTGGTCGATGTGCTTCCACGACAGCTCGGAGACGTGCACGAGCCCGTCGACACCACCGAGGTCCACGAACGCACCGAAGTTGACGATCGAGGACACGACACCGCCGCGGACCTCACCCTTCTGCAGGGAGGTGAGGAAGCGCTCACGGAACTCGCTCTGGGTCTCCTCGAGGAACTTGCGGCGCGAGAGCACCACGTTGTTGCGGTTCTTGTCGAGCTCGATGATCTTGCACTCGAGCGACTCGCCCACGTAGGGCTGGAGGTCGCGGACGCGCCGCATCTCCACCAGCGACGCCGGCAGGAACCCGCGCAGGCCGATGTCGATGATCAGGCCACCCTTGACCACCTCGATGACCGAGCCCTGAACCGTGCGGTCCTCCTGGTAGATGCGCTCGATGGTGCCCCAGGCACGCTCGTACTGGGCCCGCTTCTTCGACAGGACGAGGCGACCTTCCTCGTCCTCCTTCTTCATCACCAGGGCTTCGACCACGTCACCGACGGCGACGATCTCGTTGGGATCCACGTCGAGCTTGATCGACAGTTCCCGGGCGGGGATGACCCCCTCGGACTTCCAGCCGATGTCGACGAGGACCTCGTCGGGGTCGACCTTGACCACGACGCCTTCGATGATCTTGCCGTCCTCCATGGCGGTGACGGTGCCTTCGAGCGCGGCCTCGAACTCGTCGTCGTCGAGATCCCGCTCGACGATCGTGTCGCCGGTGGAGGTCATGCTGGTGCCCGGGTCCTGGCTGACGACGACGGGGTCGCTCGGTGCCTGCTGCGACTCCTGCGGCTCCTGGGACTCCTGGGACTCGGACGGGGTGGGCATGGGCTCGGGGGTATCGGACATCGGGGCGTCGGTCTCTCGTCGGTGGGTTCGGTCGGGGTAGGGTCGGGCGCGACGCTGGGTCGCGCCACCGGGTCGATCCAACACCGCTCGCGGCGATGCGGCGGATCGTGCCACCCGGGTCCGGTCGGTGCGTCGCTCGAGGTGCCGACACCGTGTCGGCATGGGCACGTCGGACGCACGCAGCCCGGACACCTGCGCCAGGTGACGGCGACAGGGTCGCAGGGGGCGGTCACGGTGTCAACGTCGCCGCCACACCGAGGAGAGCCCATGACCGCGTTGCACGAGCACCGGCAGCGGGTGGGCCGACGATGACCGGCACGACCGCGGTCACCGACGACGGCGGGCTGCTGCGCCACCCCGACGGTCGTGTGCGCTGCTGGTGGTGCGGCCGGGACCCCGACTACCTCGTCTACCACGACACCGAATGGGGGGTGCCGGTCCGTGACGACCGTGCCGTGTTCGAGAAGCTGTGCCTCGAGGGCTTCCAGGCCGGTCTGTCATGGCTGACGATCCTGCGCAAGCGCGCTGCCTTCCGGGCCGCGTTCGCCGGCTTCGATCCGGCGATCGTCGCCGACTTCGGTGACGCCGAGGTGGCACGTCTGCTCGCGGATCCGGGGATCGTGCGCAACCGTGCCAAGATCGAGGCCACCGTCGCCAACGCCCGGGCGTTCCTGCGCCTGTCCGAAGCGGGCGAGCGGCTCGGCGACCTGGTGTGGTCGTTCCAGCCCACCTCGACGTCCCGGCCCCGACGGCGCGACGACGTCCCGGCGACGACACGGGAGTCGGTGGCACTCTCACACGCGCTCAAGGCACGGGGCTTTCGGTTCGTCGGTCCGACCACCTGCTACGCGACGATGCAGGCGCTCGGCCTGGTCGACGACCACCTGGAGGGCTGCTGGCGCCGCGGCCGGTGACCACCGCGTCCGGGTACCGTCGGACACCTGCTCCCCTCCCCCTCCCGTCGAGCCCGAGGTCGTCTCCGTGGCCCTGCGTCACCGCCGTCGCCGCCGTCGTCCGCAGGTGACCCTCGAGCGGCAGCCGGACGCGCTGCCGAAGTCGGGTCTGTTCACCGAGCCGCTGCGGGTCACGGCCCTGGACGTGCTCGATCCGGAGGTGCTCGACGACGGCCGGTACCGCGCGACCTTCCGGGTCGAGGTGCGCGACACCGAGGACCGCCGCTGCCCCGACATCGCCGTCGAGGCGCGGCTGTCCGGCCCGGAGCGCACGCGGACGGTGCAGGGCACCACCGACCTGCTCGGTCGCATCCGCTTCCGCATGGCCGGCCCCCCGGGGGCGTACCGCATCGAGCTCACCGACGTCGGCGCCAAGGGGCTGACCTGGGATCCGCAGGCCGGCCCCACCACGGCCGAGGCCGAGGTGACCTCCTCGCGCTGAGGCGCGCTGCAGCGGATGCGGCCCGGCACGTGACCCGGCTGCGGCGCCCGCCGGCAGCCGTGGAGCGCAGCGGCCACGCCTGCGGCATCCGGCTCCACGGTTCCCGTGCGGCGCTCAGTGCTTCTGAGCGTCGAACCAGGTCGGGCCGACGGCGGTGTCGACGTCCAGCGGGACGGCGAGGTCGACGATCTGCCCCAGGGTGTCGACCACGAGCCGCTCGGCCTCGGCGAGTTCGTCGTCTGGCACCTCGAGGATCACCTCGTCATGGACCTGCAGCAGCACCCTGGTCGCGAGCGACGAACGGTCGAGCGCGCGGTCCAGCTCGATCATGGCCAGCTTGATCACGTCCGCGGCGGTGCCCTGGATCGGCGCGTTGAGCGCCATGCGCTCGGCCATCTGACGGCGGTTGCGGTTGTCCGAGGTCAGATCCGGGAGGTAGCGCCGGCGACCGAACAGCGTGGTCGTGTAGCCGTCGCGGGCGGCTGCCTGGACCGCCTCGTCGAGGAACGAGCGCACCTTGGGAAACCGTGCGAAGTACGCATCGACGATCGCCGCCGCCTCGTCGGGCGGGATCTGCAGCTGCTGTCCGAGCCCGTAGGGCGTCAGTCCGTAGGCGAGTCCGTAGTTGACCGCCTTCGCGCGGTCGCGCAGCGTGCTGTCGACGGCGTCGAGCGGCAGGTCGAACACCTTGGCCGCGGTCGTGGCGTGGATGTCCTCGCCGGCCGAGAACGCGTCCAACAGGCCCTCGTCCCCCGAGAGGTGGGCGAGGATGCGCAGCTCGATCTGCGAGTAGTCGGCGACGAGCAGCTGGGCGAACCCCGGTCCGGCCACGAACGCCCGGCGGATCTCGCGACCCTCGTCGCGCCTGACCGGGATGTTCTGCAGGTTCGGGTTCGACGACGACAGCCGGCCGGTGGCGGCGATGGTCTGCGAGAACGTGGTGTGGATCCGTCCGGTGACCGGGTCGACGAGCGGCGGCAGCGCGTCGACGTAGGTGGTCAGCAGCTTGCTGACCTCCCGCCACTCGAGGATCGCCGGCACGATCGGGTGGGCGTCCAGCAGGTTGCTCAGCGCCTGCGCGTCGGTCGAGTAGCCGGTCTTGATCCGCCGGGTCTTCGGCAGGCCCAGCTCCTCGAAGAGCACCTGTTGGAGCTGCGGACCCGAGCCGACGTTGAAGACCCGTCCGGCGTGGTCGTGGACCTCGCGCTCCAGGGCGTCGACGCGACCGGCGAGGCGCTCGCGGATCTCCCCGAGCACATCGAGGTCGAGCGCGACACCGGCCCGTTCCATCCGCGCCAGCACGGGCGCGAGGGGCAGCTCGATCCGATCGTGCAGCGCGGTCTGGTCGCGGTCGGCCAGGATGCCACCGAGGTGGTCGGCGAGCTCCAGGGTGGCCTGCGCGGCCAGGGCGCGTTCGGCGACCGGCTCCGGCTCGTCGACGTCCAGCGCGAGCTGGTCACCGGACTCGGCCGCGGTCTCGGGCGTGACCGAGCGCTGCAGGTGCTGCAACGCCAGGCGGTCGAGCTCGAAGCTGCGCTGCTCGGGGGTCAGCAGATAGGCGGCCAGCACCGTGTCCAGCCGCACGTTGCTGACCGGCCAGCCACGTCCGGTGGCGGCGTGGTCGAGGAGCTTGAGATCGTGGGTGACCACCGGCCGGGTCGGGTCCGCCAGCAGCCCCGTCAAGGCGTCGAGGTCCGCCTGCTCGAGCGCCTCCAGCGGCGCAGAGACCGGGTCACGGTCCGCACCGGCCAGGGCGACGGCAACCCACTCCACGTGCGGTGGGCGACCGGTGGTCATCGCCAGCACGGCGACGGGCCCCTCCACCCCCTCCAGCCAGGCTGGCAGCTCACCCGCAGCCAGGCGCGTGGGCTGGATGTCGAACCCTGCGGCGCCGGCCGACTCCTGCGCACCGAGCACCTCCTCGACGAACCGGTCGTAGAGCTGGCGGAACTCGAGCGCGCCGAACAGCTCGCGAACCGCGGGACCGTCGACCTCGCCACGTCGCAGATCCTTGAGATCGAGATCGAGGTCCAGGTCGCGACGCAGCCGCATCACCTGCCGGTTGAGCTCGACCTGCTGGCGGTGCTCGCCGAGCATCGCCGGCACCTTCTTGCCGGAGAGCTCGTCGAGGTGCTCGTAGACGCCGTCGACGTCGCCGTAGGTCCGCACGAGCTTGGCCGCGGTCTTGTCACCGACCCCCGGGACGCCCGGCAGGTTGTCCGAGCTGTCGCCGCGCAGTGCCGCGACGTCCAGGTAGGAGCCCGGCGGGACGCCATAGCGCTCCTCGACCGCGTCGGGGGTCATCTCGGCCATCTCGGTGATGCCGCGAAGGGTGTAGAGCACGGTGAGGTCGTCGTCGACCAGCTGCATCGCGTCCCGGTCGCCGGTGACCACATAGGCGTGGAACCCCGCCTCCACAGCGGAGCTCGCAAGGGTCGCGAGCACGTCGTCGGCCTCGACGCCCTCCACCTCGACGACGGGGACGTCGAGCACCGAGAGGACCTGCTTGATCAGGTCGACCTGAGGGCGGAACTCGTCGGGTGGGCTCTCCCGGTTGGCCTTGTACTCCGGGAACGCCGCGGTCCGTGCGGTGTCACGCCCCCGGTCGAAGGCCACCACGATCGCGTCCGGGTCCCGATCGGCGAGGAGCTTGATCAGCATCGAGGTGAAGCCGTAGACGGCGTTGGTCAGCTGCCCGGTGTTGGTCCGGAGCGTGTCAGGCAGCGCGTAGAACGCGCGGTAGGCGAGCGAATGCCCGTCGAGCAGCAGGATCGAGCGGCGGTCGCGCGTCACGGCCGGCTCCTGACATCGGCGGTGCGGAGAGCCCGAGCCTACTGAGGCGTGCACACCGCGCCCGCTCGGACACGGCACCCTGTGGGCGGTCCGTGCCCGCCCCCGATCCCGACGAGGCCACCCGTGAGCACCTCCGCACCCGAATCGCCCCACGTGTTCGACACCGACGAGGCCCGCTTCGAGCAGGACGTGCTCGAGCGCTCCCGCCACCAGCCGGTGATCGTCGACCTCTGGGCCGCGTGGTGCGGACCCTGCCGCACGCTCGGACCCATGCTCGAGTCGGCGGTCGAGGCGCGCGGGGGCGACGTCGTGCTCGCGAAGGTCGACGTCGACGCCAACCCGGCGATCGCCAGCCGTTACAAGGTCCAGGGCATCCCGATGGTGCTCGCTTTCCGCGACGGACGGCTCGTCCAGCAGTTCACCGGCGTGCGACCCGCCGCCGAGCTCGAGCGCTTCATCGACGACGTCCTCCCGAGCGAGGCCGACCAAGCCGTGGCCCGTGCCCGGTCGCTGTCCGGTGATGCCGCGATCGCGGAGCTACGTCGGTCGCTCGAGCTGGATCCAACCCACCGGGAGGCCGCGATCGGGCTGGCCGAGCAGCTGCTCGAGCAGGATCCGGACACGGCCCTCGACCTGATCCGGCCGCACCGCCCGGACCCGGCCGCGGAGGCCGTCGCGACCCGTGCTGAGCTGGCACGCTCAGGGACCGACCTGGCGGGGCTGCAGGCCACGGTCGATGCCGGCGACGCCGACGGCTCCACGCTGCTCGAGCTCGGTCGCGCACTGGCCGCCGACAGCCAGTACGAGGCGGCGTTGGAGCACCTGCTCGCGGCCGTGGAGCTCGGGGGCGACACCCGCGAGCCGGCCCGCGAGCAGCTCGTTTCGATCTTCGGGCTGCTCGGCGACGACCACCCGTCCGTGCGTGCGGTCCGGCCCCGGCTCGCCCGGGCGCTGTACTGACCGCCGGGCCGGCTGGGCTCAGCCGTCGAGCCGGCTGATCACCTGCTCGGCGACCTGACGCATCGTCTGGCGGCGCTCCATGGCCTGGCGCTGGAGGAACCGGAAGGCGTCCGCCTCCGACATCTGCTCCTGCTCCTGCAGCAAGCCCTTCGCCCGCTCCACGAGCTTTCGCGCCTCGAGCCGACCCTGAAGGTCGTCGACCTCCCGTTCGAGGCCGGAGAGCTCACGGAATCGTCCCGCCGCGATCTCCACCGCAGGCAGCAGGTCGTGCTTCTGGAAGGGCTTGACCAGGTAGGCCATTGCGCCGGCGCGGCGGGCCTTCTCGACCAGATCACGTTGGCTGAAGGCGGTGAGGATCAGGATCGCCGAGAGCCGCTCTCGGGCGATCTCCTCGGCGGCCTGGATTCCGTCCATGACCGGCATCTTGACATCGAGGATCACCAGGTCCGGTTCGAGCTCACGGGTCAGGCGCACAGCAGAGGCCCCATCAGCGACCTCCGCCACGACCTCGAAGCCCTCCTCCTGGAGCATCTCCTTGAGGTCGAGACGGATCAGCGCCTCGTCCTCGGCGATCAGGACCCGGGTCGGGGTCACGCTGGTCGTGTCGGTCGTCTCTGCGGTCACGTGCGGCCCTCCGCCCGGTGGTCAGGCTGACGCTCGAGCAGTCGGTCGAGCACGGCATCCTGCTCGGCGAGCAGATCGGCGATCCGCCGACGGGTGTCCTCGAGCGACGCGGTGTGGCGGTCCAGATCGGTGCGTGCGTCCCGCCACTCGCGCTCGGCGAGGGGGGTGTCCGCAGTGAGCTTGCGACGTTCGGCGTCCTCGGCGATGTCAGCCAGGTGCCGCACCTGCTCGAGCAGCACCTGTTCGGCCCGGCGTGCGTGGTCCAACTCCTCGCGGAGCCGGGACAGTCGGGCGCGCACGCGCTGCGGGGGCCGTGTCGTAGCCAGGTCGCTGCCTCCGGGTCGCACACGCACGGTTTGGGGGAACGGATGGGCAATCGGGATGAGGACCGGAGCTCGCCGGTCCGGGCGCCGTCGGGCACCCGTGGTGTCCGCCGGTGCTGTCCGGGACGGATCGGCGGCACCCGCCGCACGGCAACGCTAGCGGTTTGCGGCCACCGCCCGCGAACAGCCGCAAGCGGGGTACCCCCGGTGGGACTCGAACCCACAAGCCCATCGGGCAGACGATTTTGAGTCGTCCCTGTATGCCAGTTCCAGCACGGGGGCGCAGGGTCGGCGGGCCCACCACCGACCCTGCGAACGGTACCTCGACGACCGCCCACCTGCGGTTCCGGTGCGACGGGCCCACCCGTCACGGCGTTCGCGACGCGTCGTGGTTGTTGCCCAGACGGTTACGACCGGCGTAGTCTGTGCCGGCACGAGAGCGAGCGAGACCGTTGTCACGGCCCACCGACCCCTTCGGTGCCGACTATCGTCTCTGTGACGCCAGTCCTGTGACACCGGGCCTCTGACACCAGCTGGCCGCACCAGCTGTCGCGGCTCGTGCGCCAGAGCGTCACGCCGTCGTCCGGCTCGCACCCTGCCCCCGATTCGGAGGACCCACGATCGCAAGCTTCCTGGAGTACCTCCAGAATCCCGCGATCCAGCGCAGCCTCCTCGCCCAGACGCGCGAGCACCTGATCATCACCCTGGTGCCGGTGCTCGTCGGTGCCGTCCTCGCCGTGGCCCTCGGCATCCTCGCCCACCGCTACCGGCCGCTTCGCACCTCGATCCTCAACCTGACGTCGTGGTTCCTGACCATCCCGTCGCTGGCGTTCTTCGCGCTGCTGATCCCGGTCGTCGGCATCGGCGACACCGCGCCGATCATCGCGATGACCTTCTACGCGCTGCTTCCGATCGTGCGCAACACCGTCGCCGGCCTGACCTCGGTCGACCAGGCGATCGTGGAGGCGGCCAAGGGCATGGGCATGGGTGCACGCGCGCGCCTGATCAAGATCGAGCTGCCGAACGCCTGGCCGGTGATCCTGGCCGGCATCCGGGTCGCGACGCTGCTGATCATCGGGATCACCGCGATCGCCGCGCTCGTCGGCGGCGGCGGCCTCGGCCAGGAGATCTACAGCCGCGGCATCAACCGCATTCCGAGCCCCGGATCGCTCGAGGCGATCCTCGGCGGCACCGGCATCATCGTGCTGCTGGCGGTCATCGTCGACACGATCTACCTGGGCATCGGCCGACTCACGATTCCACGAGGCCTCCGTGACTGACACGATGATCGAGCTACGAGAGCTCACCAAGATCTACCCCGGCACCGACATCCCGGCGGTCGAGTCGCTGACCATGGACATCCCCCGCGGCGAGATCGTGGTGTTCGTGGGCCCATCCGGCTGTGGCAAGACCACCAGCCTGAAGATGATCAACCGGATCATCGAGCCGTCCTCCGGCCACATCGTGTTGGATGGCGAGGACGTCACCAACGTCGATCCCGACCAGCTTCGGCGCCGCATCGGCTACGTCATCCAGCAGATCGGGCTGTTTCCGCACATCCGCATCGGTGACAACGTCGCGACCGTGCCAAACCTGCTTGGGTGGGACAAGGAGCGCACACGCGCACGTGTCGATGAACTGCTCGACATCGTCGGGCTCGACCCGGACATCTACCGCAGCCGCTTCCCCAAGGAGCTCTCCGGCGGCCAGCGGCAACGCGTCGGAGTGGCCCGGGCGCTCGCGGCCGATCCGCCCGTGCTGCTGATGGACGAGCCGTTCGGCGCCATCGACCCCATCACGCGCACACGCCTGCAGAACGAGTTCCTGCGCCTGCAGGACGAGCTGCAGAAGACCATCGTGTTCGTCACCCACGACATCGACGAAGCCATCAAGATGGGTGACCGCATCGCGATCCTCGAGCAGAAGTCGATCCCGGCGCAGTTCGCCACCCCGGAGGAGATCCTCACCGCTCCCGCCAACGAGTTCGTCGAGGACTTCGTCGGCGCCGGTGCCACGCTCAAGCGCCTCAAGCTCACGCGGATCCGTGAGATCGACATCATCGACGACTGCTTGACCGGCTCGATCACCGAGGACAAGCACACGCTGCGACGCAAGCTCGACGAATCCGACTGGACCGCCCTGCTGCTCCTCGACGAGCAGCACCGGCCGATCCGATGGCTGCGCGCGCCCGACTTCCGCCACGACCGGCCCGTCGACCAGATGGGCCTGCCCGCGGTCGCCTTCGTCGAACCGCACGCCACCCTGTCCGACGCCCTCGAGGAGATGCTCATCGGCTCGGCAGGGGTCGCGATCGTCATCGATTCGCGTGGCACCTTCCAGGGCATCCTCGACATCGACACGATCATCAACTCGATCCAGCTGATGCGCGACGAGAGTGCCGAGTTCTACCGCGCGGAGAAGCTCATCGACCCCGCCGAGGTGGTCAGCTGATGTCCGACACCGACGTCGCGACCACCACAACCGACGAAGCGGAGGACGAGGCCTCCGCCGCCGGTGGCCTGCGCGAGGACGGGCGCACGCCCTTCGCCAAGTTCGTGCACTACTTCGGCATGCCGATCTTCCTGGCGCTGGTGCTGCTCGCGCTCTACCTCTGGCTCCAGGGTCAGGACCTCGGCGTCGTCGAGGAGCGCAATCTGCGTCTCGACCGCCTGCTCGCGATCACCGGGGCCCACGTACGCCTGACCATCTACTCCTCGATCATCGTGCTGCTGCTGGCGATCCCGCTCGGCATCGTCGCGACCCGGCCGGCAGCCAAGAACATCGCGCCGGCGATCATCGGCCTCGGCAACGCTGGCCAGGCGATCCCCTCGCTCGGGCTGCTCGGGCTGATCTTCTACATCGCCCGCACGACCCCCCTGCTGCCGAGCACCGGCGTCGTCCCGGCCGTCATCGCGCTGGTCGCCTACTCATTCCTCCCCATCCTGCGCAACACCATGGTGGGGCTGCAACAAGTCGACGCGTTCGTCCTCGAAGCCGGCCGTGGCATGGGAATGTCCAACTCCCGCGTCCTGCGCAAGCTCGAGCTCCCGCTCGCCGTCCCCGTGATCCTCGCCGGGATCCGCACGGCCCTGGTCCTGAACGTCGGGACCGCCACCATCGTCTTCCTGACCGGAGGCGACGGGCTCGGCCGGGTCATCTTCAGCGGATTCCAGTTGCAGCGCACCTCGGTGCTGGTCACGGGCTCGGTGCTCGTGGCGGTGCTGGCGCTGCTGATCGACCACCTGGCCGGCGTCATCGAGGACGTCCTCACCCCCAAGGGGCTGTGAGGCGCACCGACAGCGTCGACACACGCTGACCGAACGAACCCGACGAACAAGAGGGACAACGTGAAACGCCATCTGAAGCTCGTGAGCACCATGCTCGCCGCCGGCCTGCTCCTGGCCGCCTGCGGCGACGATTTCGAGGACGATCCCGCCGACCCCGACGAGGTCGACGCTGAAGGTGTCGAGCCGGGCACGGAGTCGCTCGAGGGCGCGACGATCACCGTCGGATCCAAGGACTTCGACGAGCAACTGATCCTGGGCTATATCTCCTACTACCTGCTCGAGGACGCGGGGGCCGAGGTGGTCGACGAGATCGACCTCGGCAGCACCTTTGCGGCCCGCGAGGCACTGACCGGTGGCGAGATCGATCACTACTGGGACTACACCGGCACCGCCTGGATCGAGTTCTACGAGGAGGACGAGCCGATCCCGGACCGTGAGGAGCAGTTCGAGGCCGTCCGCGACCTGGAGATCGGACAGGGCCTGTACTGGCTCGAGCCGACGCTGTTCAACAACACCTACGGCATCGCCGCTCACGAGGAGACCATCGCGGAGTTCGGTACCGAGACGATCTCCGACCTTGGTGAACTGCTCGAGTCCGACCCGGACGCCGCGACCCTCTGCGTGGAGTCGGAGTTCGAGAGCCGCAGCGACGGCCTGCCGGGCATGGAGGCCCATTACGGCTTCGAGTTCCCGACCGAGAACGTCTCCATCCTCGACACCGGCGTGATCTACGGCGCGACCGCCGACCGTGACCCGTGCAACTTCGGCGAGGTCTTCACCACCGACGGCCGGATCGCAGCCCTCGACCTCGAGGTGCTCGAGGACGACCAGTCGTTCTTCCCGCTCTACAACGTCTCCCCGATCTTCACCGAGGAGATCTACGAGCAGTACGGCGAGCAGCTCATCGAGATCTACGACCCCGTCACCTCGGTGCTCGATGCCGAGACCATGTCCGGCCTCAACGCCCGCGTCTCCGCAGAAGAAGAGCTGCCGGAGGACGTGGCGCGTGACTGGCTCGAGTCCGAGGGCTTCATCGGCTGACGCACACAGTGAGCGTGAACGGGGCCGGGCTCACGCCCGGCCCCGTTCACGTCCTCATCGGGCACCGCGCGGCGACCGGTCGTGGACCACCAGCCGTCCTTCGGTCGGCGTGTACATCGCCACCACGACCGTGTCAGCGTCGACATCGACGGCCCCGAACCAGCCCGACGGGGTGAGCTCGAGCACCACCTCTCCGGAGTGTGGCTCGATGCCGCGGATCCCCACACCGCCGCGGACCGCGAGCACCAGCTGATCATGGTGGATCAGCGAGACGGGAGCCTCGAGCTCGCGGCTCCAGATCAGCTGCCCGTCGACGTCGTAGGCCAGCAGCGCATCGCCGGACGAGACCACGATCCGCCCGGCCAGCCCGATCTTCGGATTCCCCCGGACGGTGTCGGGGTGCACTTCGATGCCCCCGTACCGCTGCCCCCGGCCGACATCCACGGCCTCCAGACGGTCGCCGATCGCAGCCACCACCGCCGTTGGCGTCTGATCCGGACGGCCGGCCACCTCCTGGCCGTCGAGCTCCACTCCCCAGCGCACCACGCCCGTGCGCGCATCGAGACCGACCAGCTGCTCGTCGGCGACACCGACGACGGTGTGACCGGCACGGCCCGATGCGAGGGCGCCCACCCCGGTGCGTTCCCACAGCTGCTCGCCGTCGGAGAGCGCCAGCGCTCGAGCCGTCTGCCCGTCGGTGACCACGGCGACCGCTTCAGGCGAGACAGGGGCTGCCTCGCTGATCTGCACGGACGGCACGGCGAGCAGCACCTGTCGCACAGCAGCCGTGTCGCTCCACAGCTGCTCGCCGCTGTCAGCGTCGAGGACGTGCAGCGATTGCCGGTCGCCGGCAACCACCACGTACTCCCCGGTCGCCAGAGGCTCGGCGAACCCCTCGACCCCTTCGAGCTCCGTCGTCCAGGCGGTCGCGCCAGAGTCCGTCGAGAACGCATGCACCTCGGCGCCGACCGTCACGATCACCCGGTCGCGGTGCAGCACCGCCCCCGCCGGAGGTTGGGGAAAGTCGAGCCCGAACCGCACGGGGTTGCGGATACGGCCACCGCCGTCGCCGGCGGCCTGCAGACGGTCGTCGCCTGCGTACATGCTGCCGTCGTCGTCGGGGCGCTCCGGCAGGGAGACGTCCCCGTCGACACCGTCATCGACCCCCGTGCCCGGCGCTGGAGCGACGACCACCAGCGCAACGAGGGCAGCCACGCCTGCGGCGAGCACACCCCACGGCCACGCGCCGCCTCGGCCCGACCGGTCACGCAGGGCGGCCGACGCGTTCTCCGCGTCCGCTGCCACCGTCAGCGCAGCACCGCACTGGTCGCACCAGCGCGCCCGCGACGACGCCACGACCGCATCGCAGTCGGGGCAGCGGACCTGCACCTGAGGTTCCTCGCTCGGCGAGACGCATCAGACACGTGGAAGGGTGGGCGCAAGCGCCCACCCATCCACGGTACGTCAGACGGCGTCGATCAGCGGCCGAGCCAGTCGTCGACGCGGTCTGGGTTCTCCTCGGCCCAGGCGGCTGCCGCCTCGAGCTCGTCGTCCATCTCGTTGATCATGACCTCGAGCTCGGACAGCTCCTCGAGCGTCATCTCGAAGTTTCCGAGCCACTCCGCGGCCTGCGGGGCGTCCGCGGAGAAGCCGTCGCGTGCGACCATCCGGATCTCGTCCGGGTCGCCGAGCGCGTTCTCCGGGTCCTCGAGGTCCTTGAGGTCCCACTCACCGTAGGCCCAGTGGGGGTGCCACAGGGTGACGACGACGGGCTCCTCGTCGCGGATGGCGTCCTCGAGCGCGGTCAGCATGGCCGGGGTCGAGCCCTCGACCAGCTCGTACTCGTCGCCGAGACCGTAGGTCGGGATGACCTCCTCGAGCGAGATCCGCGTCAGACCCGCGCCGGGCTCGATACCGACGATCTGACCGTCGAACATGTCGGCGTTGCCCTGGAGATCCTCGATCGAGTCGATGTCGACGTACTCCGGCACCGTCCAGGTCAGCGGAGCCTCTTCGAACCAGACACCGAGCTCCTCGATGTCGTCGCCGAACTCCTCCCAGTAGTCCGCGTGGGTCGCGGGAAGCCAGGCGTCGACGAAGACGTCCAGATCGCCCGCGGCGAGTCCGGCGTAGAGACCGCCGACCTCGAGCTGGGTCTGGGTGACCTCGTAGCCCTCCTCCTCGAGGATGTGGTGCCACAGGTTGGTCACCGCGATCGCCTCATCCCACGGGATGAAACCGAACTCGATCTCGCCGGCTTCAGGAGCCGCCTCTTCTTCCTCGGCAGGCTCCTCCTCCTCGTCTTCGACGACCTCCTCTTCCTCATCGACCGGCTCGTCGACCGGCTCCTCGTCCTCACCGCACGCGGCGAGGACGAGCGCGGCAGCGCCGAGCAGGCTCACGGAGAGCGTCATGCGCTTGCTTCGCAGTCTCATCTGGTTCCCTTCCTTGCGTCGTTTCGTGCGTGCCTCGAGGACCTGTCACCCCCGCACGAGACGGGTCGGCCCTCAGGGATTCACGTTGTGGTCGTTCGCATCGGGTACAGGGACAGCTCGAACCGCTCGTCCCCCTGATCTGCCCGGGGTCAGGCCGTTCCGGCCTTGAGCGGCTGCGCGGTGGCGGAACCGAACGCGGCGGTGACGCGGTCGAGGAAGATCGCGAGGATCACGATCGCGAGCCCCGCGAGGAGTCCTCGGCCCACATCCAGCCGCGTGACACCGGCGACGATCTCGGCGGCGACGCCGCCGGCGCCGGCGAGACCGGCGATCACGACCATCGACAGCGACAGCATGATGACCTGGTTGACGCCGGCCATGATCGTCGGGCGTGCGAGTGGCAGCTGGACCTGGAAGAGGACCTCCCGGTCCGTGGCGCCGAACGCCCGCGCCGCTTCGACCACCTCCTCGTCGACCTGGCGGATCCCGAGCTCAGTCAGACGGACCGCCGGGGGCATCGAGAAGATGAAGGCTGCAACCACACCGGCGGTGAAGCCGATGCTGAACAGGATCAGCGCGATCAGCAGGTAGACGAACGCCGGCATCGTCTGCATGAAGTCGAGGATCGGCCGCACCACGGCACTGGCCGCCTCACTTCGCGAGGTCCAGATCCCGATGGGGATACCGAACAGCACGGCGAAGAACGCGGCCACCAGCACCAGTGCGAGCGCACGCATGGTGCCGTCGAACAGCCCGGCGGAGGCGATCGCGCCGAATGCGAGCAGCGTGAACAGCGACAGCCACCACCGCGCGGCGACCCACGCGATCAGCGCGAAGACCAGGATCACCACGATCTCCGGCGGCCAGGTCAGCAGGCCCTCGATCCAGTCGACGAGTGTCTCGACGACGAACTTGATGGCGTCCCACAGCAGCGACAGCGCTGGGCGGAAGGTGTCCTTGACCCAGGTGTCGAGCGGATCGGAGATGTCCACCTGGGGGATCAGGCCGAGCACGATGGAGCGCATCACACCGTCTCCTCGTCGCCGGAGAGTGTCGCAAGCAGGCTCGCGCGCGGGACCACACCGAGCAGGTGCCGGTCGCCGTCCACCACCGCGATCGGCACGCTGTGCCGCGAGGAGTCGCCGAACAGGTCCTGCAGCGCGGTGTCGAGCGTCGCGGTGGCGTAGCCGTCCATCAGCGCGCCCTTGATCGAGGTCTCGCCGGTGCGCGCGGCCGCGGCGACGCGGTCGTCACGTGCGACCCCGAGGATCGTTCCGTCGCCGTCGAGGACGTAGACGCCGTTCGCCTCGGACTGGTCGAGCCAGGTGAGCACATCGCGCGGGCTCGCGTCCGGGCTGAACGTTCGCCGCGGCTCGCGCATCGCCGATTCGGCGGTGAGCACGCGGGAGCGGTCCACGTCAGCCACGAAGTCGGCGACGTACTCGGTGGCGGGGTCGCGGATGATCTCCTCGCCGGTGCCGATCTGCACGACGGCACCGTCACGCATGACCGCGATCCGGTCACCGAGCCGCATGGCCTCGTTGAGGTCGTGGGTGATGAAGACGATGGTCTTCTTGATCTCGGTCTGAAGCTGCCAGAGCAGGTCCTGCATGTCGCGTCGGATGAGCGGATCGAGCGCACTGAACGGCTCGTCCATCAGCATCACGTCCGCATCGGGAGCCAGGCCGCGGGCCAGCCCGACGCGCTGCTGCATACCGCCCGACAGTTCGTGGGGGTAGTTGTCGAACCAGCCGCCGAGCCCGACCCGTTCGAGCGCCTCGTTGCCGCGCCGCCGACGCTCGTCCTCGTCGACGCCCTGGACCTTGAGCCCGTAGGCGGCGTTCTCCCCCACTGTGCGGTGCGGGAACAACGCGAAGTGCTGGAACACCATCGAGATGCGCCGCATGCGCAGCTGGCGCAGCCCCTCCTTCGACAGCTGCAGCACGTCCTCGCCACCGATGTGCACCCTGCCGCGGGTCGGCTCGATCAGTCGGTTCAGCAGTCGGACGACCGTCGACTTGCCGGACCCGGACAGGCCCATGACGACGAAGAACTCGCCCTTGGCGACCTCGAAGCTCACGTCCTGCACGGCCACGACCTGGCCGGTCTCCTCGAGGATCTGATCCTTGGTCTTGCCAGCCTGCAAGGCGTCGAACGCCTGTTCCGGATGTGGGCCGAAGATCTTGCTGAGCCCTTCGACCTCGACCATGCTGTCCGCCATCACACCGCCTTCGGGTGTCGTGACCACGCTCACGGGTCTTCGGTATCTCACCCCCTACGGGCCTCACGGGCCGCTGAGCCAGGTACCAGGGGATGAGCGCTCCACCTCACGGTACGAGGCCCGTCGTACAGTCACAAGTCGAGCGGTGTCAGCGACCTGCCACCCCGGCCCGCAGCTCGCCGACCAGTGCGTGCACACGGTCGGGTGCACCGTCCGGGTCCCCGTCCCCCGCGGCGCGGATCACCGCAGAGCCGACGATCACCCCGTCGGCGAACCGTGCCACCTCGGCGGCCGAATCACGGTCCTTGACGCCGATGCCGACCGCGATCGGCAGGTCGGTGTGGGCCCGGATGCGCGTGACCAGTTCCGCGGTCACCTCACCCGCCACCGACTGCACACCCGTCACCCCGAGCAGGCCGGCGGCGTAGACCCACCCGGTCGACACCTGCGCGATCGCGGCCAGCCGCTCGTCGGTCGACACCGACGAGGCCAGGAACACCGTGGCCAGCCCCCGCCGCCGCGCCTCGGCGACCCACGGACCGGCCTCGGGCGCGGGCAGGTCCGGCAGGATCACCCCGGACAGCCCCGCGTCCGCGCACTCGTCGGCGAACCGGGCATAACCACGCGTATCGGCGATCGTCACGTAGGTCATCGCCAGGGTCGGAACGTCGAGGTGGCGCAGATCGGCCACGAACCCGAGCTGGTCGGACACCGTGCGACCGGCGTCCAGCACGTGCTGGTTGGCGGCCTGGATGGTCGGCCCGTCCATCATCGGATCGGAGAACGGGATGCCGACCTCGAGGATGTCGGCGCCGGCGTCGACCGCCGCCTCCATGCAGGCGTGCGAAGTCGCGGGGTCCGGGTAGGTCGCGGTGAGATAGATCACCAGCGCCGCCCGGTCCTGCGCGGCCGCACGGTCGAACGCCGCCTGGATCGCGGCGGGGCCCTGGACGTCCGCGGCCGTCATCGCGCGTCCTCACCGAACGCCTTGGCGACACCGACGTCGAACCCGCCCACCTCGAGGACCTCGTCGACGTCCTTGTCACCCCGACCCGACATGGTCAGCACGACCCGGGCCCCGTCACCGAGCGCTGCGCGCCCATGGGCGAGCAGCCAGCCCACGGCATGCGCCGGCTCCAGTGCCGGGATGATGCCTTCGAGCTCGCAGGTGCGGCGAAAGCCCTCCAGCGCCTCCGCGTCGGTCGCCGCCACGTAGGTCGCACGACCGCTGCGCGCGAGGGCCGCGTGCTCGGGGCCGACCCCCGGGTAGTCAAGCCCGGCCGAGACCGAATGCGCCGGCTGGACCTGCCCGTCGTCGTCGACCAGCACGATCGAGCGCGAGCCGTGCAGCACGGCCTCGCGGCCCTCGGTGATCGTGGCGGCCGAGCGGCCCGTTCCCACGCCCTCGCCGGCCGCCTCCACGCCGATCAGCCGCACGCCGTCGACGTCGATCCACTCCGCGAACGACCCGATCGCGTTGGAGCCGCCGCCGACGCAGGCGATCACCGCGTCGGGCAGCCCACCCGCCTGGAAGTCGAACTGCTGGGTCGACTCGACCGAGATCACCGACTGCAGCTCGCGCACGATCGTCGGGAAGGGGTGGGGCCCCATCGTCGAGCCGATCAGGTAGTGGGTGTCGTCGACGTTGGTCACCCAGTCGCGCAGGGCCTCGTTGATCGCGTCCTTGAGGGTCCTGGTGCCGCTGTCGACCGGGACGACCTCGGTGCCGAGCAGCTGCATGCGCACCACGTTGAGCCGCTGCCGCCGGACGTCCTCCGCCCCCATGTAGACGCGGCAGCGCAGCCCGAACAGGGCCGCGGCGGTGGCGGTCGCCACCCCGTGCTGGCCGGCGCCGGTCTCTGCGATCACGCGAGGCTTTCCCATCCGCGCCGTCAGCAGCGCCTGGCCGACCACGTTGTTGAGCTTGTGCGAGCCGGTATGCGCCAGGTCCTCGCGCTTGATCCACACCTCGACCCCGGCGGCCTCCGACAGGCGCTCGGCGCGGTAGAGCGGGGTGGGCCGGCCGCCGTAGTCACGCCGCAGCCGGTCGAGCTGCTCGGTGAACGCGGCATCCTTCTGGGCGGTGCGCCACGCCTCGGCGAGCTGCGCGAGCGCGCCGGAGAGGGCCTCGGGGACGAAGCTGCCCCCGAAGTCTCCGAAGTAGCCCTCGCGGGTCGGACCGGTCGTTGCGCCGGGCTGGTCGTCGGTCACGCTCACGGGTGTCTCCAGCGGTGCGGTTGGTGGCGTCCGGGCGGGGCTCAGGACAGCGACGTTGAAGTGGCACGCCCGGCGGCGACGAGCTCGGCGACGGCTGCGGTCGGGTTCGGGGCGCGCACCAGCGACTCACCGACGAGCACGGCGTCGGCACCAGCCTCGGCGGCGCGCACCACATCGGCGGCGTTCGCGATCCCCGACTCGGCGACGGCGACGACACCGGGCGGGACGTGGGGGCGCAGCCGGGCGAACGCAGCCGGGTCGACCTCGAAGCTGCGCAGATCACGCGCGTTGACGCCGACGAGCGTCGCGCCGATGCGCCGTGCGGCGGCGGCCTCCGCCTCGTCGTGGATCTCCACGAGGGCGTCGAGCCCGGCTGCGGCGGCCTCGTCGTGCAACGCCGCGAGCGTCGGCTCGTCGAGCGCGGCGACGATCAGCAGGACCGCAGCGGCTCCGGCCGCTCGGGCCTCCCAGATCTGGTAGCGATCGACGATGAAGTCCTTGCGCAGGGCCGGGACCCCGAGCGCCGCGACGTCGGCCAGATCCGTCAAGGATCCCTTGAAGCGCTCCGGCTCGGTCAACACCGACACGGCCACGGCACCCCCGTCGACGTAGGCACGGGCCTGTGCCGGTGCGTCCAGGTGCACCGCCAGGTCGCCCTTGGACGGCGAGGCGCGCTTGATCTCCGCCAGCACACCCACCCCGGCGCCACCGAGCGCTGCGGCCAGGGACGGGCCCGGGCGCACCTCGCCCGCCCGTTCGCGGAGCGCGTCCAGGGGCTCGTGCTCGGCAGCGGCGGCGACGCGTTGGGCCGCGCCGGCGAGCAGTTCGTCGAGGTAGGTGGCCAGGGCCGGACCTTTGTCGCGTCGCCTGCGCA
>SKSM01000055.1 GCA_007122985.1 Nitriliruptoraceae bacterium
CCACGGGCGCTCGCCGATCCCGACCTCGCGTCGCCCGCCGCCGGATGGCCGCCCGGCCTCCGGCGCGACCGGTCACTCCAAGCGTGAGGAGGCCGAGCGGCGCAATGCCCGCCACCGTGCGACCAAGGAGCTCAAGCGCGAGGTCGAGCGCATCGAGCGCGATCTTGGTCAGGCCGAGTCCGAGGTCGCCGAGCTCAACCGGGTGCTCGCCGATCCGGCCACCTACGAGGACAGCGCGCGCGTCCGCGACCTGGTCGCCACCCACGCGCAGGCGAAGGACCGGGCCGCCGCCCTGTTCGACCGGTGGGAGCGGGTGCAGCTCGCGCTGGAGGAGGCGCAGGCGTCGGTCGACGCCGACTAGGCTCCGGCCCGGGGGAAGCATCACCGGCGGATGCCGGCGACGCGGCGATCTGGGGAGGGTCGTGACCTATGCGCATCGGCCTGGCGATCGAGTTGACCGGCAAGCCCGGCTGGCGGATCGAGCCACCGAGCTTCGACCACGTCCGCTCCCAGGGGGTTCTGGCCGAGCGGACCGGCTTCGACCTGGTGATCGTCGAGGACGCGCTGTCGTTCCCCGTCGACGAGCTCACGGTCGGGGCGTGGGAGTCGGTGGTCGTGCTCGGCGCCCTGGCCGAGGCGACCTCCACGATTCGGATCGGCCACGGCGTGGTCAATGCTCCCTACCGCTCGCCCGGCCATCTGGCCAAGATCGCCGAGACCCTCGACGAGGTCAGTGGTGGCCGCTACGTGCTCGGGCTCGGATCGGGCAACACACCGGACGCGGACTACCACGCCTTCGGCATCCCCGCCGACCACCGCTACTCGCGGTTCGTCGAGTACCTGTCAATCGTCCACGACCTGCTGCGGCACGGCCGCGCGCAGTTCGACGGCACCTACCACACCGTCCGCGACGCCCAACTGGTGCTGCGGGGACCCCGACCAGCGGGCCCGCCAATCGTCGTCGGCGCGCACGGGCCGAAGATGCTGCGCGCGACCGCGCGGTTCGCCGACGAATGGAACTGGTGGGTAGCGCCGTTCGCTGCACCCGAAGGACTGCGGCCGCTGGTCGACGAGCTGACACGTGCCTGCGAGGAGGTCGGCCGCGATCCTGACACGCTCGGCCGCTCGCTCGACGTGTACTTCCCCGTCGCCCCGCCCGGATGGGACCCTGAGCGCGACGGCGATCCACCGCCGGTCAGCGACGCCGCCGTCGCCGAGGCGTTGCTGGCCTACGGCGAGCTCGGCATCCGGGAGGTCCGCTGTTACCTGCCGCGGCGCGACGTCACCCCGCAGCAGCGCCTGCAGGCCATCGAGGACATGGCCGACGTCGTCGCGCAGGTCCAGCAGGGCTGACCCGGTGGTGCGGCGTCGTGCGTCGCTCCCGTGACTGCCGACCGCACGATTTGGAACGAACGCTACAGGTTCGCGTACCCTCGCGGCCGGACGTCACGACACGCCACCGCGCCGGGCAACCCGACCCGAGCGACTCGCCGCGTTCCATGCGCTGCGTCGTCGGCCGGACCGGCGTGACGCCACCGACCGGAAGGTGCGGCGATGACCGCGGATGCGTACTACATCGACGGGGTGCGGCTGCCGATCGGCCGCGCCAGGGACACCGGCTACTACGCCCACACCCGTGCCGACGACCTGTCGGTCCGTGCGATCCGGGCGCTGCTCGAGCGGCAGTCGAGCGTTCCGCCGGACCGGATCGACGACGTGGCGTGGGCTGCGACGGCGCAGGTCGGCGACCAGGGGCTGACCCTCGGCCGGTCGTTGGCGATCCTGGCCGGACTCGGCAACCAGGTCCCCGGCTACGCGCTCGACCGGATGTGCGCCGGTGCGCTCACGGCCATCGTCAACGCCGGCAACGCCATCCGCGTCGGTGCGCAGGACCTGGTCCTCGCCGGCGGGGTCGAGCACATGGGTGGCCACCCCATGGCCGCCGAGGTCGACCCCAACCCACGGTTCCTCTCCGACAACCTGGTCGACACCTCGGCGTTGGTCATGGGATCGACCGCGGAGAACCTCCACGACGAGCACCCCGACGTCACCCGGGAGCGCTGTGACGAGTTCGCCCTGCTGTCCCAGGAGCGCACCGCCAAGGCGCAGGCCGACGGGGTCTTCGCCAGCCACGTGGTCCCGGTCACCGTGCGCTCTGCGGAGGGCTGGCGACTGGTCGACGTCGACGAGCACCCGCGACCAGGAACCACCCCCGAGTCACTGGCACAGCTCGAGTCGCCGTTCCGTCCCGGGGGGCGCGTGACCGCCGGCAACTCCGCAGGGCTGAACGACGGCGCCGGTGGCGTGCTGCTCGCGTCGGGGTCGGCGGTCGAGGAGTACGGCCTCGAGCCGACCATGCGGCTCATCGACTACGCGTTCGTCGGGGTCGAGCCGGAGACGATGGGCTACGGACCCATCCCGGCGACCGAACGGCTGCTCGAGCGCACCGGGCTGTCGATCGATGACGTCGACGTGATCGAGATGAACGAGGCCTTCGCGGTGCAGTGCGTGGCGTTCCTCGACCACTTCGGGTTGCCGATCGACACCGACAAGGTCAATCCGTACGGCGGCGCGATCTCGATGGGTCACCCGCTGGCGTTCTCCGGCGCTCGGCTCGCGATGCAGCTCGCGACCTACTTCGACCGTCACCCGGACGCACGCCGCGGGGTCACCACGATGTGCATCGGCCTCGGGATGGGTGCCGCCGTGCTCTGGGAGCGCGCCTGACCCTCCACCCCGCTACGACCATCGATCCGCGAGGAGCCTGCCGTGTCCGACGATCCCGTCACCCGCTTCCACCTGACCTACGCGAACCGTCCCGTCGGACGGCTCGCCCTGCTGACGATGGACAACGGCGAGGACCACACCAAGCCCAACACCTTCGGTGAGCAGGCCCTGGCGTCGCTGTCGGCGGCGCTCGACGAGCTCGAGCCCGCCGACGACGTCCGTGGTCTGCTGCTGACCGGCAAGCCGTTCATCTTCGCCGTCGGCGCGGATCTCAAGGCCTTCACCGGCATGGACGCCGATCAGGCGCGCGAGGGGGGTCGGCGCGGGCACGAGGCGTTCGCCCGCCTGCAGGAGCTGCCCTTCCCCACGGTGGCGGCCATCAATGGCGCGTGCATCGGCGGTGGGATGGAGATCGCGCTGCACTGCGACTACCGCACCCTGTCGACGGGCGCGCAGGTGCTGGCCTTCTCCGAGGTGTTCCTCTCGATCCTGCCGGCCTGGGGCGGCACACAGCTCGCCCCGCGGGTCGTCGGCGGTCGCAATGCCGTCGAGACGATCGTGACCAACCCGCTGAACAACAACCAGATGATGAAGCCGGCCGAGGCCTTCCAGCGCGGCTTCGCCGATCGGTACTACGACAGTGCGACGTTCCTGGACGACTCGGTCGCGTTCCTCGAGCGGCTGATCGCCGGAGAAGAGACGGTCGAACGAGCGGTCGACCCGACCGAGGGTCTGGACGAGGCCCTGGCCAATGCCCGTGGCATGGCCGACGGCAAGACCAAGGGCGCGACGCGGGCTCCCTACCTCGCGCTGGAACTGGTCGAGTTCGCCGCCCGCGGCGGGGACCTGGCCGAGGGACGCGTCCGGGAGCAGGATGCGCTAGCGGAGCTGCTGCCCGCGCGACAGGCGCAGGCCAGCATCTACGCCTTCGAGCTGACCCAGCAGCGGGCGAAGAAGCAGCCGTGGAAGCCCGACGTGCCGCCGCGCGACATCCGCAAGGTCGCGGTGATCGGCGCGGGGCTGATGGGGTCACAGATCGGCGTGCTGCACCTGCAGCGGCTCGAGGTCCCACTGGTCATGAAGGACATCGACGAGCAGGTGCTCGGCCACGCGCGCGAGCACATCGAGGGTGAGCTCGACAAGCGGGTCGCCAAGGGGCGGCTGAGCGACGGCAAGGCGCGGTTCCTCAAGGGGCTGGTGACCTACACCACCAGCTACGACGAGGTGGCCGGTGCCGACTGGGTGGCCGAGGCCGTCGTCGAACGGATGGAGCTCAAGCAGCGGCTCTTCGCCGACCTCGAGCAGGTGGTGGACGAGGGCGCGATCCTGGCAACCAACACCTCCTCGCTGTCGATCGCGGAGATGACCGCGGATCTCGCCCGGCCCGAGCGGGTCGTCGGCTTCCACTTCTTCACCCCGGTCCCGATGATGCCGCTGGTCGAGGTGATCAGGCCCGACGGCGTCGCCGACGAGGCGATGGCCACCGCCTTCGAGGTGGCCAAGCGACTGCGCAAGACGGCCGTGCAGTGCGCCGACGCGCCGGCGTTCATCGTCAACCGGCTGATGCTGCGCTTCAACGGCGAGGCGACCAAGGCGCTGCGCTACGGCACCGACTTCAAGGACATCGACCGGGCGATCGAGGGACTCGGGCTGCCGATGGGGCCGTTCATCCTGTTCGGCCTGGTGGGCCTTGAGGTGGCTTACCACACCGGTGTCGCCCTGGCCACGGCGTTCCCGGACCGCTTCGAGGTCGACGACAACTTCCACCTGATGGGCACCAGCGGGCTGCCGGGTGTCTATGACTGGTCGGCAGGAGGCGAGGTCTACCCCGAGATCCGCGACAACCTGGTCGTCGAGGAGCACGCACCCTGGACCGGGGAGCAGATCCAGCGCGCTGCGCTGGAAGCCGTCGCCGACGAGGCCCGGCGGATGCTCGACGACGGCGTGGTCGCCGACGCACGCGACATCGACACCGCGATGCTGCTCGGCGCCGGCTACCCGTTCTTCAACGGCGGCATCTGCCGCTACCTCGACCAGACCGGGGTCAGCCACGAGCTGTTCGGCCGACCGCTGGTGACCGCCCACGACGGCGCACGGGACTGAGCCGGATCGGGGACGGCGACTAGTCTCGGTCACGGGCCCGTTGCCGGGCGAGGGCCCGGTCCGTCCGCAGCGAGGTGCGGACCCGGACGGGTGTCGCGACCTGGGAGGAGCTGTGGCTGGTCTACCGAATGCCTCGTACTCGATCACGCTGCGCCTGCACCTCGACCCAGATGACCAGCGCGCCATCGGGCGCGTGACCACGACCATCGGCGAACTCGACGGTGCGGTGGTCGCCGTTGACTTCGTGGAGTCGAGTGGCGAACTGCTGGTGGTCGACGTGACCGCCAACGCACGTGACGGCGACCACGCCGATCAGCTGCGCGCCGCCGTCGAGTCGCTCGACGGCGTCCACGTCCACCGGGCGTCCGATCGCACCTTCCTGCTGCACCTGCACGGCAAGCTCGAGGTCCGATCGACCGTGGCGCTGGCCACGCGCGACGACTTGTCCATGGCCTACACGCCGGGGGTGGCACGTGTCTGTCGGGCCATCGCCGACGACCCCGAGGACGCCCGTCGGCTGACGATCAAGGGCAACACCGTCGCGATCGTGACCGACGGCTCGGCGGTGCTCGGCCTCGGTGACATCGGTCCGACCGCTGCGCTCCCGGTGATGGAGGGCAAGGCGGTGCTGTTCAAGCGGTTCGCGGGCATCGACGCCTGGCCGGTGTGCATCGACGCGTCGGACACCGACGACCTGGTCCGGATCGTCGCCTCGCTTGCGCCCGTCTACGGCGGGATCAACCTCGAGGACATCTCCGCTCCACGCTGCTTCGAGATCGAGGACCGGCTCAAGGAGCAGCTCGACATCCCCGTGTTCCACGACGACCAGCACGGCACGGCCATCGTGGTGCTCGGCGCGCTGCACAACGCCATGCGCCTGGTCGGCAAGCGGCTCGAGGACGTGACCGTTGCGATGTCGGGCGCCGGTGCCGCCGGTGTCGCCATCACCAAGCTGCTGCTGCGCGAGGGGGTCTCGGACATCGTGGTGGCCGACAGCCGCGGCATCCTCGACGCGGATGCGGGCGAGTTGGACGTGTCGAAGGCCTGGCTCGCCGCCAACACCAACCGCCGCAGGATCTCCGGGGACTTGCGCGCCGCCATCCGGGGAGCGGACGTCTTCATCGGCGTCTCCGGCCCGGACGTGCTCGCGCCGGAGGACCTCGGCGCGATGGCTGACGACCGAATCGTGTTCGCACTGGCCAATCCGGATCCCGAGGTCGATCCGGTGGCCGCCGGAGACTACGCGGCAGTCGTGGCGACGGGCCGCAGCGACTATCCGAACCAGATCAACAATGTCCTGGCGTTCCCGGGGATCTTCCGCGGCGCACTGGATGCCCGGGCCCACCACATCACCGAGGAGATGAAGGTGGCAGCTGCCCGGGCACTCGCCGAGGTCGTGACCGACGAGGAGCTGCAGCCGACCTACATCGTCCCGAGCGTGTTCAACGAACGCGTCGTGACGGTCGTCGCCGATGCCGTACGTCGCGAGGCCGAGCGCACCGGCGCCTGAGCGCCCGTGCCACTCGGCACGCAGTCTGCGACCAGGGCCGGCCGACGGGCGTCGACCCCGGTCGCAAGCGGTTGCTCAGCGGTTGGCGACGTCGACGTAGTCGCGCTCGCCGTAGCCGACGAACAGCTGTCGCGGTCGCGCGATCGCCTGCTCCTCGTCGAGCAGGTTCTCCTGCCAGTGGGCGAGCCAGCCCGGGATGCGGCCCATCGCGAACAGCACCGGGAACATCGAGGTGGGAAAGCCCATCGCCTGGTAGATGATCCCCGAGTAGAAGTCCACGTTCGGGTAGAGCTTGCGCTCGACGAAGTACTCGTCCTCGAGTGCGATCCGCTCGAGCTCGACCGCGATGTCGATCAGCGGGTTCTTGCCGGTCACCTCGAACACCTCGTGGGCGAGCTCTCGGATCACCTTCGCACGGGGGTCGTAGTTCTTGTAGACGCGGTGGCCGAAACCCATCAGCCGGTACTCGCCGTCCTTGACGCGCTTGACGGCGTCGGCGACGTTGTCCGGCGAGCCGATCTCCTCGAGCATGCGCAGCACCGCCTCGTTGGCGCCGCCGTGCTTGGGGCCGTACAGCGCTGCCGAGGCACCGGCCGCCGCGGAGTAGGGATCCGCGTCTGACGAGCCGATGGTGCGCATCGTGGTCGTCGAGCAGTTCTGTTCGTGGTCGGCGTGGATGATCAGCAGGCGGTCCATCGCCTTTTCGAGCACGGGGTCCGGCTCGTACTTGAGCTCGGTCGTCTTCCACATCATGTTGAGGAAGTTGCCCGCGAACGACAGGTCGTTGTCCGGGTAGGCGTAGCGCATCCCGATCGAGTGCCGGTAGGCGAACGCCGCCAGCGTCGGGAACTTGGCGATCAGGCGCACGATCTGCATGTAGCGGCTGTCGGGGTCGTCGAGCCCCTTGGCCTCCGGGTAGAAGGTGGACAGCGCACCCACCGTGGAAACGAGCATGCCCATGGGGTGCGCGTCGTGGTGGAAGCCGTCCATGAACTGCTTGAGGTTCTCGTGGATGAACGTGTGGTGGGTGATCTCGTAGACCCACGAGTCGAGCTCGTCGGCGGTGGGCAGCTCACCGTGGATCAGCAGGTAGGCGACCTCGAGGAAGGTCGACTGCTCCGCGAGCTGCTCGATCGGGTAGCCCCGGTAGCGCAGGATCCCGGCGTCGCCGTCGATGTAGGTGATCTCGCTGCGGGCGTTGGCGGTGTTCTTGAAGGCGGGGTCGTAGGCGAGCAGACCGAAGTCGTCGTCGCTCACCTTGATCTGACGCAGGTCCATCGAGCGGATCGCGCCGTCCTGGATGGGTAGCTCGTAGGTCTGGCCGGTGCGGTTGTCGGTGACGGTGAGCGTGTCCTGGTTTTTGCTCATCGGGCAGGGTTCTCCTGGTCGCTCGAGCATCGAGGTGCAACCTAGCCGGTCGGCCGGCTCACACCCCAGCGGGGTCCGAGTCGTCGTGGTGTGCCGGAGTCGCGACGCGGCGCAGCAGCTGCTCGAGCTGCGCGGCCTCGGCGTCGTCGAAGCGGTCACCGAAGTGCTCACGCACACCACGCAGGTGGACCGGCGCGGCCGCACGCAGCCGTTCGCGGCCAGCGGACGTCAGCTGCGCGAAGGTGCCGCGGCGGTCATCGGAGCAGGCGACGCGGGCGACGAGCCCCGCACGCTCCATGCGGTCGATCAGCCGGGTGAGCCCGCTCTTGGAGAGCAGGACGGCCTCTGCGAGCTCCTGCATGCGCAGCTGGTCGTCGGGTGCCTCGCTGAGCTGCACCAGCACGTCGTACCAGCTCAGCGGCAGCTCGGTCTCCCCGCGCAGCTCCTTGGAGAGCACCTCGATCGCCCGGGCGTGCGCCTCGAGGAAGGCCCGCCATGCCCGCAGCTGGGTTGCCGGGACCTGCGGGCGCTCGTGGGTCGTCTCGGACATGGCCGCAGGATAGCTGTCGCCACAGTGGTTGTGGGTGCAGCTGTTGCCTGTGCACCAGCGAACCCGCACGGCCCGTGGGTGGCTGCTCCGGGCGCAGCAGGCCTGGCGGGCGGGGCAGCGGTGCAGCACGGCAGCGGGGCCGCCGAAGCGACCCCGCTGAGCTGCGACGAGCGCTGCCTACAGGTCGTAGGGACGCAGCGTGCCCCGGCCGTTCTCCTTGGCACGCGACGCCGCTTCCTTGAGCATGGCGTCGATCTTGGCGTTGAGTGCATCGGGCAGGTTGGAGTCCATGCGAAGGTCGAGGCTCTTGACCGCATCCTTGACCTTGCTCTGGACAACCAGTGAATCCGCCATGGATAGCTCCTTGATGGGCGACGGTCGCGGGACTCCCCGCGGGTGGTCGACGTCGAGCTCCACGCCTTCAGCGCCCACGTGCAGCCACGAGATCCTGCCTCGGCGGGCGCGCCGGTGCGGGCGCGTCGCAAACGACTCTAGGGGCCTGCTGCACCCCGATGCGAGCACCTAGGACCGTCCGGAGGTCGGCCCTTCCCGGGTCAGCGCCCCGCGGGAGGGGCCCGGAACGTCCAGCCACGGTGGCCGCTGGTGAAGCCCGCCGCCGACAGATGCCCCGGCCAGTCGGGGTCGTCGTGGACGTCGGCGCCGTCGACGGAGGTGATCTCGAGCTTGCGCAGCCGGCCGGCGTCGACCAGCCCGGTCAGCGCCGCCAGCCACACGCCCGGGTCGGCGGTGTGCGCGAAGGTGGTCAAGGTGCGGGCGCCACGTTCGAGCTGCGCCGCGGGCGCACCGTCGACCAGCACGACGAACGCGCCGGCCGACCGGCCAGGGCGTCCGGCGGTCGGTGGCCAGGGCAGCGCGGCCCCATAGGGCTGCGCCGGATCGGTGGCGGC
>SKSM01000022.1 GCA_007122985.1 Nitriliruptoraceae bacterium
CCTCGGCGCCGCGCGAGCGGTCGAACCGAGCGAAGCCGCCGACGCGCTCGCGGACCTCCTCCGCGACCGAGGGCGACCGGCTGTCGAGGTGGAGCCGACCGCGCCCGCCGTGATCGACGCCGCCGGCAACGCCAGCGGGCAGCGGCTCGCGTTCGCACTGACGCGCCCCGGCGGCACCTGTTCGATCATCGCGGTGCAGACCCGCGACCGGTTCGCGTTCACCCCGGTCGAGGCGTACGACCGCAACGTCGGCGTCCGGGTGGGACGGGCGTCGGCGCGTGCCACGCTGGACGACCTACTGCCCCGGGTCGCCGCCGGCGAGTACCCGCTGCCCACCCCGGTCGTGATGACCCACCTCGACGTCCCCTTGGAGGACGGGCCGGCGCTGTACGAGCGCTTCGACCGGCACGAGAGCGGGCTGGTCAAGGCGATGCTGCGACCGTGACGGCGCCGGCGCCAGCTGACGCCGGCACCCAGCCGCAGCCGGGGCGGGCGTCAGCCGGGTGGGGCATCGCGGGCGACCACCGGACGCTCGAGCACGGCCACCACCTCGCTGACCGCGTCGACCTCCACCGGATGTTCGAGGTCATCGGTCTCCACCCCGTCGTCGAGGCGGAACCGGAGCAGGCCGGCCGCGACCGCTTCCAGGGCGGCCTGCACGAACCGGTCCGGATCGAGGGTCCGCGGGCGCCGCATCCGGTGCCCGTCGGAGTAGCGCATGGCGTCCTCGGGCTGCACGAACCCGACGTACACCGGACCGGGGTCGGCGTTGTAGGCGGCGACCTCCGTGCGGATCGCCTGCTCGAGGATGGTCCGGATCGACGCGCGGGACGGCAGGTCCTGCACCGTCCGCCGGCCCAGCTCGTGCCCGGCGCGGCTGACGTCACGCAGGAGCACCTCGCTCACGGTTCACCTCCCGGACGGTCGCGTCTCGGCCGAGGCTAGGCATCGGCGGTGACCGACGACGGCCAACGCCGATGGGTGGCACCTGCGGTGGCCACCGCGGCGACCGGCGGCTCACTACCGTGCCGAGGCGAGAAGGTGAGGAGGTGCGGTGGACGAGTGGCTGCGGACGACGTTCGACCTGACCGAGACACAGACCAACCTGGTCCTCAGCGTGCTCGTCATCCTCGTGCTGGTCGCGGCCTGGTACATCGTGGTGCGCTCGATCACCCACCGGATCGACGACAGCTCCGTCTGGTACCTGGCGCGCAAGACCACCAGCTACATCGTCGCGCTGCTGGCGGTGTTCGCGCTGCTGTGGCTGTGGATCGGCGCGCTGCGGCAGGCGGCGACGTTCCTGGGGTTGTTCGCGGCCGGCGTCGCGATCGCCCTCGGCGACCTGCTGCGCAACATCGCCGGCTGGTTCTACATCCTGCTGCGCCGTCCGTGGCGCGTCGACGACCGCATCGAGGTGGACGGGGTCGCCGGCGACGTGATCGACATCCGGGTGTTCCGCACGACCCTGCTGGAGATCGGCAACTGGGTGGATGCTGACCAGTCCACCGGTCGGATCGTCCACGTCCCCAACGGCAAGGCGCTGACCACCACCGTCTACAACTCGACGGAGGGGTTCGGGTTCATCTGGCACGAGGTCGTGCTGCGCGTGAGCTTCGAGTCGGACTGGCAACGGGCCGAGCAGTTGATGCTCGACGCCCTCACCGAGGCCGGCGGGCACACGATCGAGGAGGCCCAGGCCCGGATCCGACGCACCGCCCAGGCCTACCGGATCCGCTACACCCACCTCACCCCGACCGTCTACATCGCGGTGCACCAGGACGCGGTGATCATCACCGGCCGGATCCTGGTCGACGCCCGCCGTCGGCGCGCCGTCGATCAGCAGGTCTGGCGTTCGCTGCTGCTGGCGATCGCCCAGGAGCCTGACGTGGAGATCGCCTACCCGACGTCGCGGACCTACCTGCGCGACCCCGTGCGCCTCACCGATGGCCGCGACGGCGTGGCGGCGAACGATCCCGCCGATGCCACCACCGACGACACCACCGCCGGGGACGCCGACACCGCGGACGCGCCGACCGGCGACGCGCCCACCGGGGAGGGGCCACCCCGCCAGCCGTGACCGCTGCCGACGGGAGCCGTTGTACCGTGACGGGATCAGGAGGCGAGCGGTGAGCACCCACCACACCACCGGCGCCGGGCCGAGCCCCGGCGACCCGCGCCACCCCGGTCCCCGGCCGGCCGCGACGTGGCGTGATCTGGCTTGGGCGACGCTCGCCATCGCGATCGCCACCATCACGATCGTCCAGGTCATCGGGCTGGTGGTCACGTTGCTGCGGCTCGACGTCCAGCCCACCACCGGCGGGATCGTCCTCGGCTTCATCGTCACGGTCGTGTGGTGGTTGACCATCCACTGGCTGGTGCTCGGCGCCTGGCGGCGCAGCGTGTGGGGCTGCCCGTTCCCGCACGCCGGGGACGATCTCGGTAGCGCGGCGGCCACCTGCCCGCGGCACGGTCAGGTCAGCACCGAGGACCAGGATCCCACCGCTCGACGCTGACGATCCACCCACCAGCCCACAGACCGGTTGCCGGCCCACCGTCCACGCTGGTACCGTCCGCTCGCTGCGTCGCACCGCCGTCGACGGGGTGCCACGTTCGCGGCCGCACCTTCGGCCCGGCGTTCCGCGCCTTCCGCGCCCGGACGACCACCGCCCGTCCGCCGGCCGACCCGACCGGTCCTCCTCGAGCACGAGACGAGTCCACGCATGGCCAACATCAAGTCGCAGATCAAGCGCAACCGCCAGAACGAGGCGGCTCGCGACCGCAACCGGCGGGTGCGAACCCAGCTGAGGACGCAGGTACGCCGGTTCCGGCACGCGGTGGACGCGGGCGACGCTGACGCCGCGACCGAGGCGTACCGGACGGCGGCCCGGGCCTACGACCGCGCGGCCACCAAGGGTGTCGTGCACCGCAACCAGGCCGCGAACCGCAAGTCGGCGATGGCCAAGCAACTGCAGCAGCTCTGAGCGGCCGCCGGCGCTCCGCTCTGCGGGTCGCCGGCCGGATCGAGGACCAGCGAGGCGCCTGCGGGCGCCTCGTCGTCGTGGCGACCGCGCTCCCCTCCAGGACGTCCGCTCGGGACCCGGCGCGCCCCTTCCCTCCCGGACTACGCTCATGAGGCCGAGTGACAGGGAACCGTGAGCGAAGTGGCGTCTGAGCGCGCGCTCGAGCTGCTGGCGTCGGAGGGCCACTCGAGCTCGGAGCTGCTCGTACGGGTGGGACGCATCCTGTTGCGCCGCCCACCGGCGCACCTGCTCGAACGCGACCCGGAACGGATCGCCGAGCGGATCCGCACCGTGGTCGAGCGCCTCGAGGACGGCCCACCCGAGCCGCCACGGCTGCGCGTGTTCGCTGACGCCCCGGGGGTGGTCCCGACCGCGACGCTGGAGGTGCTCAGCCTCGACCGACCCTTCCTGCTCTCGACGCTGCGAAGCGAACTGGCGGCCCGCGGACTGGAGCTGACGGCGTCGTTCCACCCGATCCTGGGGGTCGTCCGTGACACCGACGGCCAGCTCACGGACGTCGAAGCGGCCCGACATGCCACCCGGCGCGAATCGATCCTGCAGCTGGAGATCGACGCGCCGGTCGAAGCCGTACAGGACCCGGAGCTGATCGAGCTGCTTCGGCAGCGGCTCGACGCCGTCGAGCGGGTCGTCGACGACCACGTGTCGATGCGTCAGGACGTCACCACCTTCGCGCAGCACGCCGAGGCCGACGACCCGGAAGCTGCCGCCTTGCTGCGGTGGTTGCTCGACGAGAACGTCGTCCTGCTCGGTACCCAGGCCGCCGGCACCACGTACGGGTTCGGGCTGCTCGGCGATGACGACCGAGACCGACCCGAGCTACCCGACCTGGATGGCGACGACGCGCTGATCGTCTCCCGCACCCCGACGCGCTCACCCGTCCAACGGCACGCACCGATCGAGGTCTTCGCCATCGGACCGAGGGGCGCGTCCGCTGACCAGCGCGCCATCATCCTGGCGCTGCTGACCCAGAAGGGCACGGCCGAGCGAGCGCGCGACGTCCCCGTCCTGCGTCGACAGCTCGCCGCGGTGTTCGACCGCGAGGACGTCGTCGACGGATCGGAGCAGGCGCTCAACCTCTCCGCGCTCCAACAGGCGCTGCCCAAGGACGAGCTGTTCCGGTGCGACGACGACGGTGCGCACGCCCTGTTGACCACGCTGCTCGACGCCGAGGAACGTCGGGCGGTCCGGGTCGTCGCTCGTCCGCACCCCCCGAGCCGCACCGTGTCGGTCATCGCGGCGGTCCCCCGGGATCGGTGGACCGCAAACCTGCGCGAACAGCTCCGCAGCGACCTGGCCGAGCGTTTCGACGCGGACCACGTGGAGGTCGACCTCGCCGTCGACGAACGCCGCACCGCGCTGGTGCGCTTCGTGGTCGCCGGCACCGACGTCACCGACGTCGAGGTGACCGGGTTGGAGCGTCGGCTCGCGGCGCTGACCAAGCCGTGGAGCGACGCGGTCCGCGAACGCCTGGTACGGGCCGGCCGCCCACCGTCGCCGCGGGCCGAGCAGCTGCTGCAGCGACTGCCGGTCGGCTACCGCGACGTCACCGAGCCGGCGGACGCGGTCGAGGATCTCGCCCTGCTGCTGACCGTGCAGAGTCCCGACGCGCCGGAACTCGACCTCGAACTGCGCCGCGACGACACCGACCGGCTGCGGCTCGTCGCGGCCAAGCGCGGTGTACCGCTCGAGCTGTCCACGCTGCTGCCGGTGCTCGAGAGCCTCGGTCTGACCGTCGTCGACGAGGTCCCCCACCGGGTGGAACTCGACGACGGGGACCAGCTGACGCTCCACGACCTCGGCCTGCGGGATGCCGCGATCGACCCGGATGCCGACAGCGCCCGGGTCACCGAGGCGATCCGGGCCGCGTGGCGGGGCCACCTGGAGGTCGACTCACTCAACCGTTGCATCGTCTCGACGCGGCTGGACTGGCGCGACGTCGGCATCCTGCGCGCGCTGCGCCGCTACCGGCGCCAGCTCGGCACGTCCTACACCGCGTCGTACGTCGACGAGATCATGGTCACCAACCCCTCGTGCGTCCGGGCGCTGGTCGACCACCTGCACGCGCGCTTCGACCCGGCGTGGGTCGACCCCGACGAGGAGCTCACCCGCGAGGTGGTCCACCGCGAGCTCGACGCGCTGGCGAGGTTGGACCACGACCGAGCACTTCGCAGCCTGCTGCACCTGATCGACGCGACGGTGCGCACCAACGCCTTCCGGGCGGACGCCCGAGCCGACGGTTCCGGCGAGCCCTACATCGCGTTCAAGGTCGACTCGTCGCGGATCCTCGACCTCCCACGCCCGATCCCCTACCGGGAGATCTTCGTCCACTCGCCGCGGATGGAAGGCATCCACCTGCGATCCGGCCCGGTCGCCCGCGGAGGGCTGCGGTGGTCGGACCGGCGCGACGACGTCCGTGACGAGGTCCTCGATCTGCTCAAGGCGCAGGTGCTCAAGAACGCGGTCATCGTCCCGACCGGCGCCAAGGGCGGCTTCGTCCTCACCCACGAACCGGACGACCCCGATGAACGGCGAGCCGAGGTCGCCCGCCAGTACGCGACGTTCATCCGCGGACTGCTGGACGTGACCGACGACCTCGATGGCCAGCAGGTGATACCACCACCCGACGTGATCCGCCACGACGGCGACGATCCCTACCTCGTCGTCGCGGCTGACCGCGGCACGGCGACCTTGTCGGACACCGCCAACGGCCTCGCGCAGCGCTACGGCTTCTGGCTCGACGACGCCTTCGCCTCAGGTGGATCGAACGGGTACGACCACAAGAAGCTGGGCGTCACGGCCAAGGGCGCCTGGGTCGCGGTGTCCCGCCACGCCCGCGAGCTCGGACTCGACCTCGAACAGGAACCAGCCACCGTCGCCGGCGTCGGCGACATGTCCGGCGACGTGTTCGGCAACGCCATGCTGCGGTCCAGGACGATCCGGCTGGTCGCCGCCTTCGACCACCGGCACGTGTTCCTCGACCCCGACCCCGATCCAGCTGCGGCCCACGCCGAACGCCGACGGCTGTTCGAGCTGCCGGCGTCCTCCTGGGATGACTACGACCGCGACCTGCTCTCCGAGCAGGGCAGGATCGTCCCACGCGACGCGAAGCGGGTCATGCTCACCGACCGCATCCGCGAGGTGCTGCGGACCGACGCCGACGAGCTCAGCCCGCCCGAGCTGATCCAGGCGATCCTGCGGGCACCGGTCGACCTGCTGTTCGCCGGCGGCATCGGCACCTACATCAAGGCCACCAAGGAACGGCACGACGAGCTCGGCGACCGCGCGAACGACGAACTGCGCATCGACGCCGGTCGGGTCCGTGCCCGCATCGTCGGCGAGGGCGCGAACCTGTTCATCACCCAACGCGCTCGCATCGAGTTCGCCCGCCGCGGGGGGCGCATCAACCAGGACGCCATCGACAACGCCGCCGGGGTCATCACCTCCGACACGGAGGTCAACCTCAAGATCCTGCTGCGGGCCGCCCAGGACCGTGGCGAGCTCGACCGCGCCGAACGCAACACCATCCTCGAGGCCGCTGCCGAGGAGGCCGTCGACACGGTGATGTGGACGGTCGACCGACAGACGGCGGCGCTGTCGCGTGAACTCGCCCGCAGCCCTCGGGTCATCACGACCTACGAGCCGCTGCTCACCCGACTGGAACAGCAGGGCGGACTCCACCGCAAGAGCGAGGTCCTGCCGGGCCGCGACGATCTCACCAGCCGTGCCGACGCCGGGGCCGGGCTGACCCGCCCGGAGCTGGCGACCCTGCTCGCCTGGGCCAAACGTGACGTCAAGGAAGCGATCCTCGACTCCCCGGTGCCGGACGAGACGACCGACATCGGCCTGCTCACACGGGCCTTCCCCACCAGCGTCGTCGAGCGGTTCCCGACCCTTCCCGCCGAGCATCGGCTCCGACGCGAACTGATCGCCACCGCGCTGGCCAACGACGTCGTCGACCGCATGGGGGTCACCTTCGCCTCCCAGCTGATGCTGGAGGCCGACGTCTCGCTGCCGGAGGTCGTGGCCGCGTTCCAGTCGGTGCGCCGGATCGTCGATGCTGACCGCTGGTGGACGATCCTGGACGAGCTCGATGCCACGCAGGAACCCGACCGGGTCCGCGAGCTCGAGCTCCCCCTCGAGGAGCTGATCTCCACGCTGGTCCGTCTCCGGATCAGTGACCCGACCGCCCAGACCGCCGAGGAGCACACCGAACGGCAACGGCGCACCGTCGAGGCGATGCTGGCGCACCTCGGCGACATCGGCACGTCCGACCAGCGCCGCGCCCGCATCGCCCACGCTCGCTGGCTGGTCGACGACCTGGTCGATCCGGACCTGGCCCGCGTCCTCGCCAGCGCACGTGACCTGTCCCTGGTGCCCGCCGTGGCTGCGGTCCAGTCAGCTGCGTCCCGCCGCCGCGACGACGTCGAGGTCCTCGACCTGCTGCTGCGGCTGAGCGCGTCGCTCGGCATCGACCGGCTCGAAGATGCGCTCCGCCGGGCGGACCACCGCACCGGCTGGGCCCGACAGCAAGCCCTCGGCCTGTCCCTGGACCTGCGCCGGGCACGCCGCGTCGCGGCCTCGGCCACGCTGGAGCTGGCGCCCGACGCGCCCGTCGAGGAGGCCGTCCAACGGTTCCTCGACACCCGGCAGGAGGACCTCGACCGGGTCCATCGGCTGTTGGCGTCCAACGAGGCCACCTCGCCGGACTCGCTGGACGCGCTGGCCGTGACCGCCCGAGCGGTCCGGACCGCCATCGAACGTCCCCGGCGGCGCTGATCGCCGGACCGGCCTCGGCCGCCCGGGCGGCATCGTCAGCCACCACCTGCGCCGCGCATGGCGCCCCGGCACCGCCCCGCCGCGAGCGGCGTACGCACGCTGGTTGAGTAGGGCCGGGGGCAGCCCTTCGCTCGGCCGCGGCTTAGTGTCCACGGTGACACGCGTGGGGCGCGTCGAGCACCACGACGCTGCCGGGTCCGGTCGGGCCGAACGTCGTTCGGCCCGACCGGACCCGGCGCGCGGCCGTCCAGCCGACGCTCAGCGCGGCACCAGCGGGTTCCAGGGCGCCCCGACCTCGGTCGACGTGGCTGCCTCGAGCACCCCGACCTCCAGCACCAGGTCGTCGGGCAGCTCCGAGCCCTTCAGTTCCAGGTCGAGCTGGGCCAGCCGGTCGTGGCACCACGCCAGCTCCCCCGGGTGGAAGGCGGCGGCCTGCCGTTTGGTGTCGTCGTACCGCCGACCGGGACGCATCCCGGCCTCCTTGGGGCTGGCGCCGGAGCGGACCTGCAACAGCTGTCGCAGCCGGAAGGTGACCGCGCCGAGCACCGCCAGCGGTGCGTCGCCCGCCGCCAGCGCCCCGCGCAGCGCCACCAGCGCGCTCGCGGGGTCGCGCTCCGCGATCGCGTCGGCGACGGCGAACCCGGACGCCTTGCCCTGCCCCTCCACGACCGCGTCGACGTGCTCGCCGGTGACGACCGCGACGTCCGGGTGCGACGCACAGACGGTGCCGACCTGGGAGGCGATCGCGCTCGGCAACGCCCCCGCGTGGGTGCGGATCGCGTCGATGGCGGTCGCGTCCGCCTTGCGACCCAGCCGACGGAACTCCTCGCCGACCAGCCGGTCCCACCCTCGGTCGTCCCAGTCGGCCGGGGTCTTGACCTCGACCTTCTCGCCCTGCTGGGAGGCGAGCTTGGCGATCTTCTGCACCTTGCCGACGCCGCGGGCGACCAGCACCAGGATCGCGTCCGGCGACGGCGCCTCCAGGTAGGTCTCGACCTCCGCCTTGAGGTCACCGCTGAGGCCCTCGACCCCACGCAGCACGATGCAGGTGCGCCCGCCGAACAGCGACGTGGTCCGCAGCTCCGGCAGCTGCTCGAGCTCGCTGATGTCGTAGCGGTCGACCGCGAGCTCCGGGTCCGCCTCCGCCAGCTCCGCGAGCTGCCGGTCGACCTCGCGTTGCAGCAGCAGGTCGTCGTCGCCGGTCACCAGGAGCACAGGATCCATTGGTAGTCAGCGGCGCGGTGCCCGTGTGGGCCCGTTTCCGCTTTCCCCTTTCAATCCGTGCGTGCGGTTCTCCCGCACACGGCTTACCGATGGTCTTCTTGACATGGTTACGCA
>SKSM01000080.1 GCA_007122985.1 Nitriliruptoraceae bacterium
CAGGGCGGCGGCGACGGCGCGAGCAAGGACCGGAGCGAGCACAAGCGAAGCGAGCGCAGCCGTGGCAGCCGTGGTGGGCGCAGCCGCGGCGACCAGGGCCGCAGCGGCGGACAGAACCGGGGTGGCGGACAGAGCCGCAGCGGCGGACAGAGCCGGGGTGGCGGACAGGGCCGGGGCGCCAACCAGGGCCGCGGCGACAGCGCCGGGTCGCCCTCCGCCGGGACACCGCTGCGCGAACGAGGCGAGGACGCCCGCGGCGGCGGTCAGCCCCAGCTCGCACGCAGGGTCAAGGTGGAGCACCTGCCCTAATGCGCTGACGCTCAGTGATCAGCGTCGCCGCGGGTCCCGGTCGAGCAGCACCCGCAGCGCCTGGCCGGTACGCAGCTCCAGCCAGCCGTAGCGATCACAGATCGGGCACCGCGTCCACAGACGGCGCCGGAACGGGTCGACCAGGAACGGCGGGACGAGCAGCCGCGCGAACTCCACGACGGTCAGCCCCAGATGGACCCCACACCGCCCGCAGTGCGCGTCGACCGGACGCGTCGGCGCCGCCGTCGGCGCGGTCGAGTACAGCGCTTCCTTGCCGAGGCGGTCGCGGGTGTCCGTGCGGACCTCACGCGGCCGGCCGATCCGGTCGAAGGGCGACGCGGCGCCGCCGCGGCGTCCCGGGGGCACCGTCCGGCCACCACGCGACCCGGGGCCACCGCTCACGGCTCGGCCCCCACGGCCGGTCCGACCACCGCGTCGCGTTGCCCGCGGCTCCATCCGGCCCGCTCGAGCAGCTGCGGCTCGGCCGGCAGCTCGAGCAGCTCACGTGCGATCGACCGGTAGGCGGCGGCCCCCGGCACGTTCGTGCCGGCGCCGACGAGGGTCACCCCGACCGCCGGGGACTCGGCGAACCGCACGGACTTGCGCACGGGGGGGCCGATCAACTCGGCCTGGTAGCGGTCCAGCAGGTCGCGCAGCACGTCACGGGAGTGGCGGGTCCGTGCATCGAACATCGTGGCGACCACACCGCGGACGGTCAGCTCACGGTTGGTCAGGCGTTGGACGTCGGCGATCGTCTCCAGCAGCTGATAGACCCCCCGGTGGGACAGGGTCTCGCACTGCACCGGGATCACCACCTCGTCAGCGGCGGTCAGCCCGTTGATGGTCAGCACCCCGAGCGAGGGCGGGCAGTCGATGAGCACGACGTCGTAGCTGTCGAGCAGCTCGGCGAGCTGCCCGCGCAGCAGGTACTCACGACCGGTCCGCGACAGCAGGGTGACCTCGGCACCGGCCAGATCGATGTTGGCCGGGACGAGGTCCATCTCGTCGTGCTGGATGATGGTGTCGGCCAGTGCCGCGCGACCGACGACCACGTCGTTGAGCGACGGCTCGATGTCGTCGGGGTCGTAGCCGAGCGAGAACGTCAGACACCCCTGAGGATCGAGATCGACCGCCAGCACCGCAGCGCCGAGCTCGGCCATCGCCGCGGCCGTGTTCAGCGCCGTCGTGGTCTTTCCGACCCCGCCCTTCTGGTTCGCCACCGCATAGACGCTCGCGGTCATCGTCGCCTCCGGGGCGCCACCACGTGTGCCGCTGGTGTCAGAGCAGACCCACCTTGGCCGCTTCGGCGACGGCACCGGCACGGTTGCGCACGCCCAGCTTGTCGTAGAGCTCCTGTGCGTAGGCCTTGACGGTGCGTTCGGTGACGCCGAGTTGCTCGCCGATCTCCGAGTTGGTCATGCCGTCGGCCATCAGCTCGAGGACCTGCTGCTGTCGGGGCGAGAGGTGCGGGCCGGTCTCGACCTTCGGTGTGTCGAACACCATGGTGGCGTCCTCGGCCTGCGACGCTGCAGCGGGGTCCTCGAAGGTGGCCGTGACGGGACCGAAGCTGATCCGGTCACCGTGACGGATCACGCGCGGGCCCTCGAGGTCCTCGTCGTTGATCCTGGTCCCCGCCGACGAGCCCAGGTCGGTGATGATCACCGCCGACGCCTCCTTGCGGATCTCGGCGTGGACCCGCGAGACCCGCGGATCCGGGATGACGTAGCTGTTGTCCTCGCGACGGCCGATCGTGGCCACGTCCTTGTCGAGACGCACCACCCTGCCGGCCAGCGACCCCTCGCTGAAGTGCAGGGTCGGGACCGGAATGATCTTCTGGGCCTTCTGAGGCTGACTGGACTCCACAGTTCGTTCCTCCCCGACGCGGATGCGGCGACCGGACACGCGCACCAGTCTCGCGCACGCGTCGTCGCTTCGGCCACGGCGAGAGGTGACCACGTCCGATGTCCGAACGTACACCGCCGTTCGGCCAGGTGCCCGGGCTCCCGCGGGTCACACGGGTGCGCCGCCAACGGGGCGGTGTCAGGCGCGGACCCAGCTGCGCAACCGCTCGACGACCGCTCGCGGGGTCGTCGAACATCCCAGCTGGTTGGTCTTGGCGTCACCGTGGTAGTCCGAGCCGCCGGTGATCTCCAGACCGAGCCCGACCGCCAGGTCGCGGTAGCCGTGCCGCTGCGCGTCGGTGTGATCGGGGTGGTCGGCCTCGATCCCGGCCAGGCCAGCCGCGGCCATGTGCTCGACCTGCATCGCGTCCATCCCCTCCTGCAGCGGGCCGAACAGCCCCGGGTGCGCGAGCACGGTCACCCCACCGGCAGCGGTCAGCAGCTCGATGGCGCGGTCCGGCGGCACGGCGTGCTTCTCGACGTAGGCCGGCCGTCCCTCGGCGAGGTAGCGGTCGAAGACCTCGCGCACGTCCGCGGCGGCCCCCACCTCGACGACCGCCTGGGCGAGATGCGGACGCCCGATGGGCGCGTCGCCGGCCAACTGCGCGACCCGCTCGAAGGTGATCGGCACGTCCAGCTGGTTGAAGCGCTCGACGATCCGGCGGGCACGCTCGGTGCGCTCGTCGCGGAGTCGGTGCAGCTCGTCGGCCAGCGGTGGGTGGCCGGGATCGATCCAGTAGCCGAGCACGTGGACCGACCACCCGTTGTGCTCGGCCGAGAACTCCGTGCCGAGCACCAGCTCGAGGTCGGTTCCGTCCGCCGCTGACCGCGCACGTTCGAAGCCACCGGTCGTGTCGTGATCGGTCACCCCGAGCCCCTCGAGACCGAGCGCGACGGCGTCGGCGACGTTGTCCTCGGGCGAGGTGGTGCCGTCCGAGAACGTGGTGTGGGTGTGCAGATCGAATCCGGTCACACGCCCCCCTCTGCCGTCGCGGGGTGCACCGTAGCCGGTGATTCAGCAGGGGGACCCGCTGCACCTCAGCGGCCGATGACGGCCCCGGGGGACGGGACCGGGCATCTACACCTAGAAGGCGGAGACACCGGTCAGCAGCCGACCGATGATCAGGTGCTGGACCTGACTGGTGCCCTCGTAGAGCGTGGTGACCCGCGCGTCGCGCAGCATGCGCTGGACGGGGTACTCGTCGATGTAGCCGTAGCCGCCGTGGACCTGGACCGCCCGGTCGGCACACCGCACCGACGCTTCGGTGGCAAACAGCTTGGCGGTGGAGACCTCCAGGGTGCAGCGCTCGCCCGCCAGCTTCTTCTTGACCACCGCATCGACCAGCCCGCCGGCGGCCTGGACGTCGACGTGCATCGCGGCGAGCAGCTCCTGGACCAACTGCTTGCCGGCGATCGGTCCGCCCCACTGCTCACGCTCGCCGGCGTAGCGAACGCTGACCTCCAGCGCCTCCCGGGCCAGCCCCACCGCGCCGGCCGCCAGGGAGAACCGGCCGTCGTCGAGTGCGGAGAGCGCCACCTTCATGCCGCCACCGACCTCGCCGAGCACCGCGTCGTCGCCGACGCGGACGTCGTCGAGCGCGATCTCCGCGGTGTCCCCGGAGCGCAGCCCGAGCTTGCCGTGGATCTGCCGGCCGGTGTAGCCCGGCGCGTCCTGCGGCGTGAGGAAGCAGGTGATGCCGCGGTCCTCGCCGTCGACAATCGCGCGGGCGAACACCATCGTCACCGCGCCACGCGTCCCGTTGGTGATGAAGATCTTCGCGCCGTTGAGCACCCACCCGTCCCCGTCACGCACGGCCCGCGCGGTCATCTGCGAGGGGTTGGAGCCGGCTTCCGGCTCGGTCAGACCGAACGCACCGAGCTCGCCGCGGGCGAGGCCGGGCAGCCAGCGCTCCTGCTGGTCGTCGGTCCCCCACCGCAGCACCGACTTGCCGACCAGCCCCAGGTTGACCGACACCAGCGACCGCAGCGACGAATCGGCCGCGCCCAGCTCCTCGATCACCACGCGGTAGCCGGCGTCGTCGAGTCCAGCACCGCCGAACCGCTCCGGGATCACCGCCCCGAGCACCCCGAGCTCCACGAGGCCGGGCAGCAGCTCCGCCGGATAGGACTCGTCCCGGTCGCGTTGCTGGGCGGTCGGCCGGACCTCGCGGTCACAGAACTCACGGACGGCTGCGCGCAGGGCCTCGAGTTCGCTGCTCATCACACCACCTCGCTGTCGAGCAGCCACCATAGTGGGCCAGACCGCACGGCCCCGACCTCGACCGGCCGACATCCAGCCCGTAACGAGATCCAGCCCGCATCGAGGTGCCGGCTACGCTTCCCGGCCGACGTCCCGTGGACCCAGCGACCAAGCGAGCGCCCGATGCCTCCTGCCCGGCTGAAGCTGCTGTCGGGGATGGCCTACGACCTCGAGTCCTACGAGTCGTCCGGTGTCGCCGACCCGGTGATCCGGGTGCTTGGCGAGATCCCGGCGCTCGCCGAGCCGTTCGGCATCACCCGCGTCTACAAGGCACCCCAGGGGTTCTACGAGGAGGTGCTGGTCCTCGCCGACCCCGACGGCACGGTCATCTGGGAGTCGGACCCGCGCGTGCTCGAGCTGCGCGGGGAGATGTTCGAGGACCTGTTCCACCGCGAGATCCGCGAACGGCTCGAGATCACCTCGCTCGAAGAGCACACGCTCGCGTTCTACCTCGACGGCCGGCTCGAAGCGCGCGTGCCGGTGTTCATCGACGCTCCCCAGTCCGCCCGCGGCGCCGGGGTGCTGATGGAGGCGGCGGAGACCGCACTGAAGAAGGGCGCGATCTGCTGGCTGCGCATCCCGCAGGCGGACGGCAACGCGGTCTCGCGACCGGCGTGGTATGTCCAGCAGGGCCAGAAGCTGTTCGTGCTCACCGGGCCGGACGAGCAGCAGCTGCCCGGCATCGACCAGGTCCCGCAGGTGACCCTGACGGTGAAGTCCAAGGACGTCAAGGCGACCATCGGCGAGATGACCGCCGACGTCCGCGTGGTCGACGACGCCGACGAGTTCGAGCAGATCGCCAGCCTCGGCATGGGCAACCGGCTCAACCTCAAGGACGGCGAGGCCGCGCTCGAGCGCTGGAAGCGCACCTGCACGATGGTCGAGCTCACCCCGCACGGTTGAGGCTCAGCCGACCGCCGACTCCGCGGGACGCCGCCGGCGGGCACGACGGATCAGAACGGCCACCAGGACCAGCAGCGCCAGCCCCGCCGCGGCCGGGCCGAGCCATCCCGGCAGGGACCGCCACCACGGTGCGGGCGCGGCCGCCGCCCGGACCGTGGTCTCCTCCCCGACCGCGAGCTCCCAGGTGACGGTGCGCCCGTCGAGCGAGTCACCGTCGTGCTCGACCACCTCGCCGGGCAGGGTCGCGGTCAGCCGCGCATCGACGGCGTCGGCGACGATCGCCGCCAGCTCCTCGCCCGCCGGTCCGATCGCCGTCCCGTCGACGGTGGCACCGACGGTGGCCGGCGGATCGAACCGCGCCGTGCCGTCCAGCTCGGCCTCCCCGTCCGGGCCGGTCGAGACGTCGAGGTCGAGCCGCAGGGCCGGGTCCCCCGGCGCGAGCCCCGCGGCGAGCTCGCTGAACACCTCCCCGAGCTCGGACGCGTCGTCGACCGTACGCGCCAGCCGCAGGACCAGCGAGCCGCCGTCACCGCGTGCACGGCTGACCTCCCAGTCAGGCGCCGCTGCGGCCGCCGCTTCGAGTTCGGCGGTCGGGTCCACCTCGAGGGCGTCGAGCTCGGCCACCATCGCCCCGTCGAGCGCGAGCTCCACAGCAGCCGTCCCCCCGCCGTCGGCGCCGATCTCCACCTCGGCGCCGATGTCGACCCGGCAGCCACTGACCGCGACGACGGCCAGCAGCAGCCAGGCCGCGGTCCTCGCGGCCGAGCACTGGGGGTTGAGGTTCCGGCGACGCGTGCCGACGACTCCAGTAGGGGGAGGCGACAGGCTACTGCTGCCTCCGTCCGGTCAAGCGAGGCCTGCCACGCCGGGCCGAGGAGGAGCGCACGTGTCTGCCACGGGCACCGACAACGGCATCGTCGGCCGTGTCGAGGGGCCATTCGCCCCGCCGGAACCACCCGCGTGGGACGCCGAGCAGGGTTCGCCGGCCCCCGCCCCACCAACCAACGGTGATCGACGCGACCGACGTCGGCTCGGTGAGATCCTCGTCGATGCCGGGGTGCTCGACGAGTTCCAGCTGATGACGGCGCTCGAGGACTCCCAGCCGGAGGAGCGGCTCGGGGCCACCCTCCAGCGCCTCGGCTACGCCAGCGATCAGCAGATCGCGCTGGCGCTGGCCACCCAGCTGCGTCTGCCGTACGTGGACCCGGTCTCCGACCCGCCCACACCGGAGGCGATCGCACTGCTACCCGGACGGCTCGCCGAGCGCCACGGTGTGCTGCCGCTGCGCATCGAGGGCGGCCGGCTGATGGTCGCCACCGCCGATCCGGCCGACCTGCTGGCCTTGGACGACGTCCGCACGGCTGCCGGGGTGCGCTCGCTCGAGCCCGTCGTCGCAACGGCGTCAGCGATCGACCGTTCCCGTCGCCGGGCCTACCGCCAGGATCAGGCCGGCGAGGCCCTCGAGGAGCTCGACGCCGAGGCCGACGCGGTCGACCCCGCCGAGTTCGAGGTCGATCCCGGCACCGTCGAGCAGCCCGTCATCCGGCTGGTCGACGGGCTGCTCGCCGATGCGATCACCGCCCGGGCCAGCGACGTGCACGTCGAGCCGCACGAAGACGGCATCACCGTGCGCATGCGTGTCGACGGGCTGTTGCGCGAGGTCCGTGAGCTGCCTCGGTCCCTCGGCCGTCAGGTCGTCTCGCGCCTGAAGATCATGGGACGCCTCGACATCGCAGAACGACGCCTGCCACAGGACGGCCGGGCGGTCGCACGCGTCGACGCCGAAGAGGTCGACCTGCGCATCTCCACGATGCCGACGATGTACGGCGAGACCGTCGTGCTGCGGCTGCTGCCGCGTGGCGCCGAGCGGCTCGAGCTCGACCAGCTCGGGCTGCCCCCCTCGGCCCGCTCCGCGCTGACCAACGCGCTCGAGCGGCCGCAGGGGCTGGTGCTGGTCACCGGCCCGACGGGCTCGGGCAAGACCTCCACGCTGTACGCGTCGCTGTCGGCGGTGACCGATCCCACGCGCAACGTCCTCACCCTGGAGGACCCCGTCGAGGTGCAGCTTCCCGGCGTCAACCAGACCCAGATCGAGCCCCGCATCGGGCTGACCTTCGCCCGGGGGCTGCGCCACGTGCTGCGGCAGGACCCGGACGTGGTGCTCGTCGGCGAGATCCGCGACCAGGAGACCGCGGCCCTGGCCGTCGAGGCTTCCTTCACCGGCCACCTTGTCCTGGCCACCCTGCACACCAACGACGCTCCCTCGGCGGTCGCGCGCCTGTCCGACCTGGGCGCCGATCCGTTCCTCGTCGCATCGTCGCTGCTGCTGGTGGTCGGCCAGCGCCTCGCACGGCGGACCTGCACGGACTGCGCCGTCCCCGACGACCCGGATCCACAGACGCTGAAACTGGCAGGGCTCACCCAGCGCACCGAGGCCGACGCACGGTTCCGACGGGGCGCCGGCTGTGCCCGGTGCGAGCAGACCGGGGTCCGCGGCCGCACGGCGATCGGCGAGGTGCTGCCGATCAGCGGCCCGCTCCGCGACCTGATCATCGAACGCGCACCGGAGCGCGCACTTGCCCAGCAGGCCCGGCGTGAGCACGTGGCCACCCTGCGCGACGAGGCCCTCGCCCGGGCGGTGGAGGGCGAGATCACCCTCGACGAGGCCCTGCGCGTCACCCCGGAACCTCCGGACGAGATCGCGCGGTGCGAGCGGTGCGAGGAGCCGGTCGCCGACGACCACGTCGCCTGCGGAGCGTGCGGACACGACCTGATCGGAACACGGTGCGCCGGCTGTGGCCGGGGCGTCGAGCCGACCTGGTCGACCTGCCCGTGGTGCCGGGCGTCCCTGAACGCCTGACCCGTGGCGGTGTCCCACGCCGGTGGGGCCGCCGGAGTCCGTCCGATACCGTGACCGCCCCACCCACGGCGACACGGAAGGCCGTCACGTGCCCACCAAGGATGAGATCCTCGAGGCCCTCTCCACGGTCGAGGACCCGGAGATCAACAAGCCGATCACCGAGCTCGGGATGGTCGACGACATCGCGATCGAGGGCAGCCGGGTCGGCGTCAAGATCAAGCTCACGATCCCGGGGTGTCCGCTCAAGGACCGGATCACCCAGGACGTCACCGATGCGGTGATCCAGCTCCCGGGCGTCGACGACGTCCAGGTGGCCTTCGGATCGATGACCGACGAGGAGCGTCAGCAGCTCGCGTCGGACCTACGCAGCGAGAAGGGCGCGGCCAATCCGGAGATGGAGATCCCCTTCGCGGCGGCCGACTCCACGACCAAGGTCATCTCGATCGCCTCCGGCAAGGGCGGGGTCGGCAAGTCCACCGTCACCGTCAACTTGGCCGCCTCGCTCGCCCAGCAGGGCTACCAGGTCGGCGTGCTGGACGCGGACATCTGGGGCTACTCGATCCCCCGGATGTTCGGCGCCTCCGGCAAGCCGGTCGCCTTCGACGGCATGGTGATGCCGCTGCAGGCACACGGCTGCAAGGTGATCTCGATCGGGTTCTTCACCGACCCCGACCGTTCGGTGATCTGGCGTGGGCCGATGCTCCACCGTGCCCTGCAGCAGTTCCTGTCCGACGTCCACTGGGGCGAGCTCGACTTCCTGCTCTGCGACCTGCCGCCCGGCACCGGCGACATCGCGATCTCGCTCGCGCAGATGCTGCCGAACGCCGACATGCTGGTGGTCACCACCCCGCAGCAGGCGGCGCAGAAGGTCGCGCTTCGTGCCGGCAAGGCCACCGAGCAGACGGGCA
>SKSM01000346.1 GCA_007122985.1 Nitriliruptoraceae bacterium
GACGACCGCGATCAGCCAGCCCCATCTGGCCGACCCGCCGTCGCCGGCTGCGGCGGCGGTGTCGTCCCCGTCCTGGCCGTCCGTGGGGCCGTCGGCCGCGTCGGTGTCGGGCACCAGCGCCTCGAGGTCGCCGGGGGCCGGACCCTGCGGGCCACTGACCCCGTCCTGCTCGGCGCGTTCGGCCTCGTTGCGGATCGGGGCGAGGTCGTCCTCGCGCGGCAGCAGGTGCGTCTCGTCCGAGCGTGGGGTCGGCTCGAAGGTGATCCAGCCGTGGCCGGGGAACAGCACCTCGACCCACGCGTGCGCGTCGCCGGTGGAGACGGTGTACTCGGTGAGCGCGTCGTTGTCGCCGGCGTCCGGTTCGTCGGTCACCCGTCCGGGGAGGAACCCGACCGCCACGCGGGCCGGGATCCCGGTCTCGCGCAGCATCACCGCCATCGCGGTGGCGAAGTACTCGCAGTAGCCGATCCGGTCCTCGAGCACGAACTCGGTCAGCGCGTCGTCCCCGCGCAGCGCCGGCACGTCCAGGTCGTAGGTGAAGCCGCCGTCGGGACCGATGAACCAGTCCTGCAGCGCCAGTGCCCGCTCGACCACGCTCTGCGCCCCGGCGTCGGCGTAGACCTGCTCGGCGAGCTCACCGAGCTGCGGGTAGTCACGCGGGAGCTGGGTGTGCTGGGCGAGGGTGGCCTCGTCGAAGCTGACCTCCTGGAGCTGGTCGAAGTCGGGGGTCGGCCGTGCGACGCGCACCCGGTAGTTGGTGCCCTCGCTGATGCCGACCGTCGGCGTGCCGTTGTCCTCCACGGTGTCCCAGGTCGCCAGGAAGCCGCCCTCGGTCGACCACACCATCTCTTCGCGCAGCGGCCCCATCACCTCGACCGGCTGGTAGGGCAGCGGCACGTAGATGTTGTCGAGCTCGAGGACGTCGATGTCCACCTCGAACGTCCGCGTCGAGGTGGCGGGCTCCTCCGGGGGCAGCAGGTCCGTGGCGGGGTGGAGCGACGCGGGGTCCGGGGAGTAGCTACCGCCGTCCGGTGGCCCCAGTCGCCAGGTCGTGCCATCGAAGCTGTCGAGCCCGGCCAGTCGCAGGTAGGTGCGATGCGGCGAGCGGACCCGCAGGACGTCGCGCTCCTCCGGTGAGCCCAGCCGGTTGGAGACGTCGACGATCGGCTGGTAGCCGCGGGGGCCGCTCGCCTGACCGAACGACACCCACGCGGGCTCGCCGTACCCCGGCAGCAGCCACGGTGCCGACACCGCGACCACCACGGCGACGGCGCCCACGCTCACCCCGACCAGCGACAGGCGGGGTACCGATCCGGTGCGCCGGGATTCCTCGTCGGCGCTGGCCAGCAGCACGATCCCGGCGGCAACGATGAACGGGACCACCTGCAGCAGCGAGCGCTCGACGGAAACGTCGATCGCCAGCGGCCAGGCCCACAGCACGGTCATGACCACCAGCGCTGCACCCTCGCGGGTCATGCGCACCGCCAGTTCGTGCGCCAGGTGGGCCACCGCCCACCACCCGACGACGGTCAGCAGCACCAGACCGGCCGAGGGCGGGGCTGGCGCCGGTGTCTGGGCGAGCTGGACCAACCCGGTCGCCCACAGCTCGCCGAGGACGGCCAGGACGTCCGGTCCGGGCAGCACCGGCCCGTCGGACAGCCCGACCAGCCACGGCACCATCGCGACGGCCGCGACCATCGTCACCACGGCGCTGAGCAGCCAGCCCCGGCCGAGGCGGCGGAGCAGCGCGGCCAGCAGCAGGGCGATCGCCGCGGCGGCGAGGGTCGGCGCCCGCCAGGCTGCGTCGTCGAAGACCCGGTCGTAGGAGGGTGTCGCGGCCACGAGCACGAGTGCGAGCAGCCCGGCGGTCGTCAGTTCCCGGCGCATCAGCCGGCCCCCACGCCGTGTCGGCGTCCCTGGCTGATCAGTGCCCGCCACGCGTCGGCCAGGTCGTCACCACGCCGCACGGCGGTGGCACGCCAGCCGGCTGCAGCGAGCCCGGCGACCGACTGGTCGACGTCCGGGTGGGGTCCGCGTCCGGCGAAGGTGGCCGTGTCGACGATCAGCGCGAGCCGGGTGCTCGCGCCGCGTCCGGCACGCACCAGCGCGCGCAGCTCCCCCTCCCGCGGGGTGGTCACGATCGTCAGCAGCGTGCCCTCGGCGGCGACCCCCGTCGCCAGCTGTTGGAGCAGGCCGTGCAGGTCGACGTCCTCCGGCTCGGTCTCGGCCAGGCGCTGCAGCCACCGGTCGGCCGGCAGCGACTCCGGCGCGCGGAGGACCGGCCGGTCCAGCAGCACCACGTGGCGGCCGCGCTCGTCGAGGTGGCGGGTGGCGCTGGCTGCCGCGGAGATCGCCACCTCGACGCTGGCGTCCGGGCCCCGACCCGTGTGCCTGTGGGCGCGCACGTCGAGCACGATGGTGGCCCGCGGTGTGAGCACGTCCTCGGTGCGACGCACCATCAGCTTGCCGCGGTGCGCCGTCGACGGCCAGTGCACTGCGCGCAGGTCCTCGCCGTGCACGTACTCGCGGATGTCGGAGAGCTCCTCGCCGGCGGTGTTCGGCTGGCGACGCCCACCGGTGGTCGAGCCGGTCGCGCCGCCGGTCCGCAGGCCGGCCGGCAGCTCCACCACGGGTGGGAGCACGACCACCTCGGCGGTCCCGGGCAGCCGCCGGCGCCGCTCTGCCAGCCCGAACGCATCGCGACCGGACAGCGTCAGCGGTCCGACGGTGGCACGGCCGCGGTGGCGACCGAGCAGCTGGTAGCCGACGGTCCTGCGTCGTCCCGGTCCGATCGGGGCCAGCCTGGTCGAGCTGCGCTCGACCAGGCTGGCGGGCGCGGCGTCGGTCACGTACAGCGGCGGGGTGGGAAGCCAGCCGGTGTTGGTGAGGGTCAGCTCCACCGTGGCCCGGTCGCCGAAGTCCAGGACCGTCGGGCGCACGGTGCGCTGCACATCGAGCCGGGTCGGCAGCACCCGTGACCACAGCACGGCGGCGACCAGCACCGTCAACGCCGCGACCGCCAGGCTCTGCAGCTCTGGGACGCCGAAGACCCGCGCGGCGGTCCACAGCCCGACCACCGCGACCGCGAGGGCGACGCCGCGGGAGGTCATGGTCAGCTCGTCGGTGCGGGCAGGCCGTCGAGCACGTCGGCGATGACGGCGTGGGCGTCCTGGCCGGCGAGCTCCGCGTCCGGCCGCAGGATCAGGCGGTGGGGCAGGACGTGCGGCGCCACCTCCTTGATGTCGTCGGGGACGACGTGGTCGCGGCCCTGCAGTGCGGCGGCGGCGCGCCCGGACTTCAGCAGTGCGAGCGACGCCCGTGGCGAGGCGCCGAGCTCGACGTCCGGGTGCGACCGGGTGGCCCGGCACAGCGCGATCAGGTAGCGCTCGATCGGCTCGGCGACCCGGACCTCGCGGATCTTGACGATGGCGTCGACGACCGCGGGGACGTCGGTGACCGACTCGAGCTCACGGGTCCGGTCGGTCCCGCCGTGGGTGCGCAGGATCTCGAGCTCGTCGTCCTGGTGGGGGTAGCCGATCGACACCCGCATCAGGAAGCGGTCGCGCTGGGCCTCCGGCAGGGGGTAGGTGCCCTCGAGCTCGATCGGGTTCTGGGTCGCGATGACCATGAACGGACGGGCCAGTTCGTGGGTGGAGCCGTCGATGGTGACGGTGCGCTCCTCCATCGACTCGAGCAGGGCCGACTGGGTCTTGGGGCCGGCCCGGTTGATCTCGTCACCGAGCACGATGTTGGCGAACACCGGTCCGGGCCGGAACTCGAAGCTGCCGGAGTCGGGCGAGTAGACGGTCACCCCGGTCACGTCGGACGGCAGCAGGTCCGGCGTGAACTGCACGCGGGCCACCGAGCAGTCGATCGAGCGGGCGATCGCCCGTGCCAGCAGCGTCTTGCCGACACCGGGCACGTCCTCGACCAGCAGATGGCCCTCGGAGAACAGCGTGATCAGCGAGAGGCGGACGACTTCCGGCTTGCCGCGCAACACCTGGTGGATGTTGTGCTCGATCGCCAGCAGTGTCTCGGACACACCTGACAGGTCCGGGCGCGGCAGGTGGTCGGTCGTGGTCACGCGGCGCTCCCCGTCGCGGGCCAGCTCCGGCCGTGGACGAAAGCCCGTCGCCGTCGACGGTGTCCCTGTGCCGGATCGACCCTCGGACGCCGGAGGATACCCAGCCCGTCCGGGGTCGCGAGCGGGGGGTCGGCAGGTCGAACCTGACGTCAGCGTCAATCGGGGCTAGCGTGCTCGTGCAGTGCCGCGCGCGTGGGAAGGTGTGGGGGTGAGCGAGGCCGGGCCCCGGACCTCCCGTGGGCAGCGGACCCGTGAGCGGCTCAGGGACGCCGCCCGCGGGGTGTTCGCCGAACGGGGGTTCGCGGCGGCGCGGGTCGAGGACGTCGTCGCAGCCGCCGGGGTGAGCCACGGCACGTTCTACACTTACTTCGAGAACAAGGCCGCCGCGCTCGACGCGTTGATCGACGTCACCGCCGACGATCTCACCTCCGTGCTGGACGAGCCGTGGGAGGGCCCCGACGGCGCGGCCGCGGTCGAGGCCGTGATCGACCGGTTCGTGACGGTGTTCGTCGACCACGCGGACGTCATCGGGGTGTGGCTCGAGGCCAGCGCCCACGAGCGGCACTTCCGCGAACGGCTGCGCCGGGTCCGTGGCGGCTACGTCGAGCGTGTCGCGGCCGCCTTGGCGCCGGTGCTCAGCGCCTCCTCGCACGATGCCCGCACCGCTGCGGCCGCGCTCGTGGCGATGGTCGAGGGGACCGCGACGCAGGGCATCCTCGTGCGCGACCCGCAGGAGCGGGCCGCCGCGGTCCGCACCTTGACCGTGATCTGGCTCGGCGGGCTGATCCGCCTCGCGGAGGACACCACGCCGCCGTCGGCCTGAGGCCCGGGCACGGCCCGACCGACGCGGGTGGCGCCGAGCATCACTCCACTTCGCTCCACGCCCGTGGCGAACGCACCGCCTCCGGGTGGCCGCACGGCGGAATCCCTGAGCGGATCCGAGCCTGATGCCGCCCTGGACGTGATCGACGCGCCCGTCGCGCCACCGCGCAGAACGGCGTTCTTCCCGGGGAGAACGCCTGTTCGTCGCGCTTCGTGTGCATTCGAACGTTGACCGTGGCGGCGTCGAGGCGTAATGTGGAGCGAAGTGGAGCAGCCTCCCACCCCAGTTGGACGCTCCGGCCGCACACCGCAGGGTGCGTGGGACCGGGCGGGGAGGACCGGCCAGGTCGGGCTCCACCACGACCAGGACCACGACCAGGACCACGAGCCAGACGACGACCGCCCGGCGCCAGGCCGGGGTCCGGACGAGGGGAGAGGGCCGGGTGTTCCTCGGTGAGCACCACCACAGCCTCGATGCGAAGGGGCGTGTGATCCTCCCGGCACGCTTCCGGGAGCGGTTGGCCAGTGGGCTGGTGTTCGCGCCGTCGCAGGACCGCTGCATCGACGTCTACCCGCTCACCGCCTTCGAACGCCGGGTCGAGGAGCTGCGCGCCGTCCCCCGCGAGGACCAGCGCGCCCGGGCCTACCTGCGCGTCTTCCTGGCGGGCGCGCACGAGGAGAAGCCCGACAGCCAGGGCCGGGTGACCGTCCCGCCGCGGCTGCGCGAGTACGCCGGGCTGACGCGTGACCTGACGATCAACGGGGCCGACGAGAAGATCGAGATCTGGGACCGCGGCACCTGGGACAGCTACCGCGACCAGGCCGAGGACGCGTTCGCGAACCTCGACGGCCCCTTCGCCTTCTCGACGTGATGCGCATCGTGGCCGCCACCCCGCCCCACACCCCGGTGCTGCTCGACCGGGTGGTCGAGCTGCTCGCCGCCGCCCCCGACGGAACGGTCGTGGACGCGACGTTGGGCGCGGCCGGCCATGCGGCCGCGGTCACCGCCGCCCGATACGACCGCTACGGCCGCGCCCGGCTCGTCGGCATCGACCAGGACCCCGCCGCCCTCGAGCTCGGGTCCGAGCGTCTGGCTGCGCTCGCCGCCGACCCGGACGTCGAGGTGGTGCTGCGACACGCGCGGTTCGACCGCCTGCCGGAGGTGCTCGACGAGCTCGGCCTCGACGAGGTGGCGGGCGTGCTGCTCGACCTGGGCATCTCCTCGATGCACGTCGACCGGCCCGAGCGCGGCTTCAGCTACCGCAGCGAGGGCCCCCTCGACATGCGCATGAATCCGCACGCGCCGCGCACCGCCGGCGACCTGGTCAACGACCTGCCCGAGCGCGAGCTCGCGCACCTGCTCCACCGCTACGCCGACGAGCGCTTCGCCCGGCAGATCGCCCGGCGGATCGTGGCCGCGCGTCCGGTGTCGTCCACCACCGAGCTGGCCGAGATCGTGCGCAGTGCGGTGCCGGCCGCCGCCCGCCGGACCGGCGGGCACCCGGCCACGCGCACCTTCCAGGCGCTGCGCATCGCCGTCAACGACGAGCTCACCGCGCTCGATGCGGTCCTGCCCGTGGTCCTCGAGCGGCTCATGCCGGGCGGCGTCGCGGTGTGCCTGAGCTACCACAGCCTGGAGGACCGGCGGGTCAAGCGTGCCTTCGCCGACGCCGCCCGCGGCTGCATCTGCCCACCCGGCCTGCCGGTGTGCGGCTGTGGTCGGACCCCGCTGGTCGAGCCGCTGGTCCGGCGGCCGGAGCGACCGTCCGAGGCCGAGACCACCGCCAATCCGCGTGCCTCGGCGGCCCGACTGCGTGCGGTCCGTCGACTCCCGACCGAACCGACCGAACAGGTGCCGTCATGAGCGCCGTCACCGCACTGCAGCGGCGCCGCGACGCGGCGCCGGACCGTCGCCATCTGCAGGTCGTCGATGCGCCGGCCAAGCGTCACACCCTGGCGTACGCGCTGATGATCGTGGCCGTGCTCGGGGTGACGGTCTTCGGTGCCGTCGCCTTCAACGCCCTGGCTGCGGCCGCGGCGGTCGAGACCCGGGCGCTCGACGCCCACGTGGCGGAGGCCGAGCGCGCCTACGCCCAACTGGTCGCCGACGTCGCCGCGCTCGAGGATCCGGCACGCATCCGTGAGGCGGCCGAGGAGCTCGGCATGGTGCCCGCCGGACCCGTCCGCCACCTCACCTTGGAGCGCAACCTCCCTGCCGACGGGGCAGCGCCGCCGACCGAGACGGCCACGCCGACCCCGGATCCGCTCAAGTCGCTGCTCTCGGCAGCGGACTCATGACCGGCCCCGCATCCCGCCGCCGTCTGCGTGCGCCTCGGATCCGGACCCGGACGGGGGCCGAGCTGAGCGTGCGTCGGTTGCGGTGGACCCTGGTGCTGTCCCTGCTGCTGATGGTCGTGGCGGTCGGCAAGCTGGTGGAGATCCAGGTCGTCAACGCCGACGCCTACGCCGAGAGCGGTGTCCGTCAGCGCGCCCGGACCATCGATCTCACCGCGACGCGGGGCCGGATCTACGACCGCCAGGGCGATGTCCTGGCCACCTCCATCCAGGCGGCGACGGTCTACGCCGACCCCCGGGTCTTCCAGCCGTCGACGAGCGCCGACGGCAGTGCGCTGTCTCCTGGCGCCGATGCCGGCGAGGTCGCCGGCACGCTCGCACCCCTGCTCGACCGCGACACGGGCTGGATCGAGGAGCGGCTCACCTCGGATCGGCACTTCGTCTACCTCGGCCGCCAGCTCGATCACGACACCGGCGAGCAGGTCGAACAGCTCGGCCTGCCGGGGATCGGGGTGCTGACCGAGCCGCGTCGGGTCTATCCGGGTGGGGCGCTCGCTGCCCAGACCGTCGGCTTCACCGGGCTCGACGGCGACGGCCTCCAGGGGCTCGAGGCACGCTACGACCCCGTGCTCGCCGGCCGACCGGGCATGCTCGTGCTCGAACGGGCCCCCGGTGGGCTCGACATCGCATCGGGCGTGCGCGAGCTGATCCCCCCGGAGGTGGGCACCGACCTGGTGCTCACCCTCGACCGTGAGATCCAGCACGCGGCCGAGCACGCCGCGGCGCAGGCGAAGGACCGGCACGACGCCGTCGGGGCGTCGATCCTGGTCCAGGACGTGGTCAGCGGCGAGGTGCTGGCGATGGCGAGCGCACCCGACTACGACCCGAACGACCGCGATGACGACGAGGATCGCGACACCTGGCGCAACCGTGCGGTCACCGACGTGTTCGAGCCGGGGTCGGCCCAGAAGGCCCTGACCATCGCGGCTGCCATCGAGGAGGGGCTGATCGACGCAGACACCCCGTTCGATGTCCCGGACAACCTCACGGTGCACGGCAAGCGGTTCACCGACGCCTACGAGCACGAGGACGAGGTCTGGTCGGTCGCAGAGATCATGGAGCGCTCGAGCAACGTCGGGACCATCCAGATCGCCCAGGAGCTCGGAGACCAGCGGCTGGAGAGCTACCTGCGCGCGTTCGGTCTCGGCAGCGTGAGCGGACTCGGCTTCCCCGGCGAGACCGCCGGGCTCTTGATGCCCCACGACCAGTGGTGGGGGACCTCGCTGCCGACCATCGCGATCGGACAGGGGGTCGGTGTGACCCTGCTGCAGCTTTCGAACGCCTATGCGACGCTGGCCAACGGCGGTGTCGCGATCGAGCCGACCCTGGTGCGCGGCACCGTCGGTGACGACGGCCGGTTGACACCCACCACCTCGCCCGATCAGCAACGGGTGGTCTCGCCCGACACGGCCGCACAGGTCGCCGCGATGCTCGAGGACGCCGTCAGCGGCGCGGACGGCACGGGTCACAACGCCGCGGTCGAGGGCCACCGGGTTGCGGGCAAGACCGGCACCGCCCGCAAGCCTGCGGACGGCGAGCTCGGCTACTCCGACCAGTACGTCGCGACCTTCGTCGGCTTCGCCCCCGTCGACGATCCGCGCGTGGTCGTGTCCGTGATGGTCGACGAGCCGGAGCCGATCTACGGCGGCGTCGTGGCCGCCCCGGTCTTCGCCGAGGTCATGTCCGCAGCGCTGCGGTCACTGCGCGTCCCCCCGGACTCGTCCGGCCGCGAGCTCACCGACGCGCTGGCCGACGCCGCCACCCGCGCCGCGGCCGTCCGGGAGGACGCCGCCGATGCTCCGTGACCGGTGGCGCCGTGCGCCGGCCCGTGGC
>SKSM01000043.1 GCA_007122985.1 Nitriliruptoraceae bacterium
CGTCGAGCACGGCATCCCCATCATGGAGGCGATGAACCTCGATCCACTCGCCGACGAGGGCGTCGACGAGTTCTTCTTCGTCGCCGCACCCCTGGCGATCCGTGGTGGGACCGGATCGCCGATCCGGCCGTTGGCGATCGTCGAGGCCGCGCCGTGAGGGAGGAGTCCACCGACACCGGGGGGATCGGCCAGCTCGACGGTGGTGTGGCCGAGCCGACGCGCGCCGCCGACAGTCGCGAGGAGATCCTCGACGCGGCTGCCGAGGCGTTCATGGCCCGCGGCTACTCCGGGACCTCGATCACCGACATCGCCGACCGACTCGGGTCGACCAAGGGCCGCTTCTACCACTGGTACCGCAGCAAGGCCCAGATCTACCTCGACGTCCACCGCAGGGCCATGGAGATGCTCTTCGAGGTGGTCGAGCCGATCGCCCGCGAGGACCGTCCGGCCGAGGACCGCCTTCGGCGGATGGTGTGGGAGCACACCCGGCTGATGATGACGGCGCTGCCCTACCAGCGCGTGTCGGTCCAGAGCCTGGACATGCGGGTACTGGTGACCAACCAGGACCTCGGCGAGGTGCGCGCGGAGGTCATCGCGCTGCGCGACCGATACGAGCAGATGTTCGCCGACGTGATCGCCGAGGGGGTGGCCGAGGGCTCGCTGCGGCCGGCGCGTGGCCGGCTGGTGACCAAGCCGCTGTTCGGCGCGGTGAACTGGATCACGATGTGGTTCGAGCCGGGACGCAGCGGCGCGCCCGACAAGCAGGAGGAGATCTGCGAGGAGATGGCGACCTTCGTCGTCCAGGGACTGCGCAAGGAACCGTCGTGACCGACCGTCCCTTCACCGACGACTACTGGGACGAGCGTGAGCGCTGGTCGCGGGACCAGCTCGAGAGCTTCCAGCTCGACGCGCTCCAGCGGCAGCTGCGCACGGTCGTCGACACGAGCGACTTCTACCGCCGACGTCTCGCCGATCTCGACTGGGAGCCGGGCGATGTGCGCAGCCTGGACGATCTGCGCCAGCTTCCGGTGACCCGCAAGACCGAGTACGTCGAGGCGATCGATCAGGAGCCGCCGTTCGGGCCTGCACTCGCGTGTGACCCGACCGACGTGCGGCGTGTGCACTTCTCGTCCGGCACGACCTCGCAGCCGACGCCGATGTGCTGGACCCAGCAGGACCTCGACCGCTGGGCCGATCTGTACGCGCGCAGTGCCTACGCCCAGGGCGTGCGTGCCACCGACGTCTACCAGTGCCTGTTCAGCTTCTCGTGGTTCGTCGGTGGGCTCGGCGGGATGCTCAGCTACCAGCGGATCGGGGCGACCTGCATCCCCGGCGGCAGCGTCGACTCCCGGCGTCAGATCGAGACCATGTTCCGCTACGGCACCACCTGCGTCGGGGGCACCCCGTCGTTCATGCTCCACCTCGCCGAGGTCGCCGGGGAGCTCGGCTACGACCTGCGCGACTCCGCGGTCTCCAAGGTCATGGTCGGCGGCGAGCCCGGCGCCGGCATCCCTGCGACCCGGCAGCGCATCGAGCAGCTGTGGGGGGCCCAGTGCCGTGACGGGTACGGGAGCCTGGAGTTCCAGCCGATCGCCTGGGAGTGCCACGTCGGCGCTGGCGGGCATCTCGCCGAGGACTTCGCCCTGGCCGAGGTGCTCGATCCCGAGACCCACGAGCCGGTCGCCGACGGTGAGCGTGGCGTGCTGGTGCTCACCCACCTCGACAAGCAGGCCTGCCCGCTGGTGCGGTGGTGGACCGGTGACGTGGTCGTGCGCGACGCAGGTGTCTGCGACTGTGGGCGCACGCACGCGCGGCTGCCGGGCGGTGTGCTCGGCCGCGCCGACGACATGCTGGTGGTGCGGGGGGTCAACGTCTTCCCGAGCGCCGTGGAGGACGTGATCCGGCGCACGTCCGGCACGACCGGCGAGTTCCAGATCGTCGTGGACGACGACGTCCGCGACACGACGACCGGGTTCCTCTCGGGGCTCAAGCTGCGGGTGGAGTTCACCGTCGGTCCCGACGACGGGGCTGCGTCCCGGCTGGCGGAACAGCTGCGCAGCGAGCTGCAGGTCCGGGCCGCGGTTGAGCCGCTCGCCCCCGGATCGCTGCCGCGCACCACCCACAAGGCCTCGCGACTGGTCGAGGAGCCGCGATGACTCTGCCCGAGGACGTGCTGATCTGCGCACCGGTACGCACCCCGCACGGACGCTACGGGGGGTCGCTGCGCGATGTCCCCGCGGTGGACCTCGGGGTGGTGGCGGCCACCGGTGCGCTGGAGCGCGCGGCTCTCCCGGCCGAGCAGGTCGACGAGGTGGTGGTCTCCAACTGCCGGCAGGCCGGCAACGGCCCCAACCCCGGACGGCAGATCGGCGTGCGGGCCGGCCTGCCGGAGCCGGTGCCGGCCCAGACGATCAACATGGCCTGCGCCTCGGGGCTGATGTCGCTCGAGCATGCGCGCCGAAGCCTGCTGCTCGACGCCGCGCAGGTCGCGCTGGTGGTCGCGGTCGAGAGCATGAGCACGATGCCCTACCTCGCCCCGTCCGGCCTGCGCTGGGACGGCGTCCGGCGCGGCGACATCACCCTGGTCGACGGCTGGCGCGACGGCGGCACCGATCCGGTCTGTGGGCTGAACATGGGAGAGACGGCCGAGAACGTGGCCGCCACCTACGGCATCGAACGTCGCGCCCAGGACGACTGGGCCCACCGCAGCCACCAGCGGGTGGCCGCCGCGTGGGCCGATGGCCGCTTCGGCGAGGAGGTGGTGGCCGTCGACCACGAGCGCGGCCGGCTCGACCGCGACGAGACCTTCCGTGAGGACTCGCAGCGCGACAAGCTCGACGGTCTACGTCCGGCGTTCGTGCCCGACGGCAGCGTGACCGCCGGCAACGCCAGCCAGATGGCCGACGGAGCAGCGGCGATGGTCGTGGCCACCCGCTCGGCGGCGGCCTCCGCCGGGATCGCTCCGGTCGGCCGCGTGCATGCGTTCGCATCGGTCGGGGTCGATCCCGCCCACATGGGCATCGGGCCGACGGTGGCGATCCCGGCCGCGCTCGAGCAGGCCGGCCTCACGCGCGAGGACATCGCACTGTTCGAGATCAACGAGGCCTTCGGTGCGCAGATCGTGCACAACGTCCGCACGCTCGGGCTGGATCCCGACCGGGTCAACGTCAACGGCGGCGGCATCGCGCTCGGACACCCGACCGGACAGAGCGGCGCCCGGGTGGTCGTGACCCTGCTGCACGAGCTGCGTCGACGTGGGGAGCGCTACGGCGTCGCGAGCCTGTGCGTCGGTGGCGGCATGGGCGTGGCCGCGGTCGTCGAACGGGTCGACGCGTGAGCAATCTGGACGATCTCACCGTCGTGGTCGTCGGGCTCGGCGCCATGGGGCGCGGCATCGCCCGGGTGTTCGCCGCAGCCGGGGCCGAGGTCCGGGTGCTGGACGTCGATGCGCAGCGGACCACCGACGGGCATGCGGCCACCGTGGAGGAGGCCGCGGAGGATCCGGGGGCGGGTGCGCGGATCACCGCGGTCCCGGAGCTGGCCGATGCGCTCGACGGCGCCCACCTGCTGGTCGAAGCGATCGTCGAGGACCTCGGCAGCAAGCGCGACCTGCTGCACCGGGTCGCCGATCACGCCGCCCCGGAGCTGATCGTCGCCTCCAACACCTCGTCGTTGTCGGTGGGCGCCATGGGGGCCGCCTACGGCGATCCGGGCCGGGTGCTCGGCCTGCACTTCTTCAACCCCCCGATCAGGATGCAGCTGGTCGAGGTCGTGGTCGCCGCTGGCACCGACCCGCAGGTGGTCGACACCGCCGTCGACTGGATCACGGCGTGCGGCAAGACACCGGTGCGCTGCCAGGACTCGCCGAACTTCGTGGTCAACCGGGTGTGCCGACCGCTGTACTACGAGGCGCAGCTGCTGGCCGCCGCCGGCCACGAACCAGCCGTGGTGGACGTCGTCGCACGACGGGCCCTCGGCCACCGGGTCGGGCCGCTGGAGCTGCTCGACCACGTCGGCATCCACACCCACGTGGCCTCCTCGGAGACGGCCCATCGCGAGCTGACCGATCCGCGCTACCGTCCGATCCCGCTGGCGCGTCGTCTGGTCGCCGCCGGCCACACCGGCAAGGCCGCGGGTCACGGCTTCTACGACCACGGGCTCGAGCCCCCGCGCGAGGCACGGTCGCGCGTGCTCGAGCCGCCGCCGGCCGGTGACCGTCCGGTGGTGCTGGCCGGACCCGACGCCGACCGGATCGCAGAGGTGGCGGCCCTGCCCGCAGCTGCCGGCGGGACCGCGCACGGCGGCGTGACCCTCTACGCCTGCGGCCCGCGCGTGGGCGACGCCGACGTCATCGCGGTGCGGGACGCGGCCGCATCCGGTGCGGTGGTGGTCGAGTCGTCCGACGGCCGCTGGCTGGACGACCTGCCGGCCGGGGTCGGCTGGGTCCGGCTGCACGCCGCCGCGGACCGCCCGTTCGCTGAGGTGGTCGCCGACGACACCGCGGCCGTGAGCGTGACCGATGGGGTGCAGGCGGTGCTGGCCGCCGCGGGCGCGGACGCGGTCCGCGTCCTGGCCTCCCCGGGGCTGGTCGCCGACCGTCTGCGTTCCTGTCTGATCAACGAGGCGGTGACCCTGGATGAGGAGGGGCTGGCCGAACCGCACGACATCGACGTCGCACTGCGACTGGGGATGAACCATCCGCAAGGGCCGTTCGAGGCGTTGGCGGACGCCGGTACGGACCGCGTGCGTGCCACCCTTGCGGGCCTGGCCCGTGACCTGGGTGACCCGCGCTACCGCCCGGCGCTGCGGCTGGTGCGCCTGGCGGCCGGGGCGGCCCGCACATGACGCCGACGCCGCTGAACGGCCGTCGTGTGCTGGACCTCAGCCGGTTCATCTCCGGATCGGTGGCCGGCCAGCTGCTGGCCGACTACGGCGCCGAGGTGGTCAAGATCGAACCGCCCGGCGGCGACCCCTCCCGGGCCTTCGGGCGCACCGATCACGGCAGCATCTACTTCCGGGCCTACAACACCGGTAAGGACTCCGTCGAGCTCGACCTCGCGCAGGCCGACGGCCAGCAACGGCTCGAGCAGTGGCTGGCGGACAGCGACGCGCTGATCACCAACCTCTCGCCGCGTGCGCTCGTCGGGCTGTCGCTGGACTGGCCCCGGCTGCACGCGCGCCACCCGCACGTGACCCTGGGCGCGGTGACCGGCTACGGCCTCGACGACGATCGCACCTGCTTCGACGCGGTCGCCCAGAGCGAGAGTGGCTACGCCCGGCTCAACGCCTGGTCGGACGGCACACCGCACGTCGCCGCCGGCTACCCCGTCGACGTGCTGGCCGGGATGCAGCTCGGCGTCGCGGTCGGCATGGCCCTGTGCGACCACCTCGACGTCGGGCGACTGGTCGACGTGGCGATGGTGGAGGTGGCGGCGTCGCTGCTGTGCGGGGCGCACGGCATCCAGGCGGCCGAGACCGGCCACACGCCGACGGGCGAGGGCAACCGTGACCGGGCGACCTCGCCGGCCGGGGTGTATCCGTGCCGCGACGGGCACGTCTACGTCTACGGCGGCGCGGATCCGCACTACGGACGGCTCGGTGACCTGATCGACCTGCCCGACGTGCCCGCCGGCGACCGGGTGGGCCGGGCCGACCAGCTCGATGCGGTGGTGGCCGACTGGACCCGGCAGCGCACGGTCGAGCAGGTCTGCGCGGAGCTCGGGGCGCTCGGCATCCCGGTCGGCCCGGTCCTCGATCTGCCGCAGGCGCTCGGACTGCTCGCGGCCGTCCGCCCGCAGTCGGTGGCGGCCACGCAGCCCGACGGCCAGGCGGTCCCGACCCACCCGACGCTGTTCGACGGCCAGCGCGTGCCGCGACGCCCCGCGCCGCCGCGTCCCGATGCCGGGAGTCACGGAGGTGGACGATGACGGCACACGTGCTCGCGCCCGGCAGCCTCGACGGCCAGCGGGTGCTGGTCACCGGTGCCGGCTCCGGGATCGGCCGCGGGATCGCGGTCCGCATCGGGCAGCTCGGTGCGCACGTGATCGGGCTGGGACGCCGTGACGATCCGCTGGCCGGGACGGTCGCCGAGGTCGAGCGGGCCGGCGGCAGCGCGCAGGCGCACGCCTGCGACGTCCGCGACCCCGACCAGGTGGCGGAGCTGATCGAGCGGATCGGCGGCGACGGCGGGCTCACGGGTCTGGTCAACAACGCCGGCGGTCAGTTCTTCGCCCGCGCAGAGGACATCAGCCCTCGCGGCTGGGATGCCGTCGTCGACCTCAACCTCAACGCGGTGTTCACCATGACCCGCGCCGCGCATCCCTGGCTCGCGATAGCAGGCGGCAGCATCGTCAACGTCTCGCTCAGCGGCGTCGAGCGCGGGTCGATGGGGCTCGCGCACTCGGTCGCGGCCCGCTCCGGGGTGCTCGGCATGACCCGCACGCTCGCGCTCGAGTGGGCGCGGGACGCGATCCGGGTCAACTGTCTCGGGCCGGGCACGGTGCTCACCGAGGCGTTCCTCGCCGGCATGACCGACCAGCGCATCGTCGACCGGTTGGTGGAGGAGGCGACGCCGATGCGGCGGGCGACCGACGTGGCCGAGGTCGCCGAGCTCGCCGCGTTCCTGTGCAGCGACGCCGGCGCGATGATCACTGGTCAGTTGCTGCACGTCGACGGGGGCGCCCACCTCGGCTCCGGACTGCACCTGCTTCCAGAGGAGGACGCATGAAGATCGGGATCATGCTCGACACCAACGTCGGCCCCATCGGGCGTCCGGCACCCACCCGGCAGGATGTGGCCGACTACCACCAGTGGTTCCTGGAGTGCGGCCGGGCGCTGGACGACACCGCCGTCACGGGGCTGTTCCTGCCGGAGCGGCACGGACGCACCGACTGCTTCTCGCCCGCGCCGCTGGAGCTGATCGCCGCGCTCGCCGGGGTGACCACCACCCCGCAGCTCGGGACCTATGTGCTCATGCCCCCGCTCTACCCGCCCATCGCGCTGCTCGAGCGGCTGGCGGTGCTCGACCACCTGAGCAACGGACGGCTGGTGATCGGCGTCGGCGCCGGGTTCCACCCCGGCTACTTCGCCGTGCACGACCGGCCGATGTCGGGGCGCGGAGCGGCGCTCGACCACTTCCTGGACCTGATGGACCAGGGCTGGTCGACCGGCACCGTCACCCACCAGGGCGAGGACCACTACCTGCTGCCGCCTCGGCAGGACCCGCGTCCGCAGTTGTGGGTCGGCGGCGCGAGCGAGCCGGCGGTGCGGCGTGCGGCCCGGCGCGGCGACGCGTTCGGGATCGGATTCACCGACCAGCGCATCGGCAGGCTGCTCGACGTCTACCACGCGGAGTGCGAGCAGGTCGGGCGCGAGCCACGCCGGATCCTGATCCAGTCCGCCTGGGTCCGCGAGGAGGGCGACCCGGAGCGCGAGGTGCTCGAGCATCTCGGCGAGACCCTCGGCCCGGAGATGACGCTCTACCAGGAGCACGGCCAGCTCGAGGCCGGCGGCACGATCACCGCCGAGCGGATGCTGCCCTACATGTACGTCGGCGGGGTCGACCAGACCGCCGAACGGCTCGCCCGCGATGCGGAGCGTTTCGGGGTCGACGAGGTGGTACTGCGGGTCCACATCGGCATTCCGCCCCGCGAGGCGGTGCGGGCGTGCCTCGACCACATCGCCCACGACCTGGCGCCGGCGCTGGCCTGAGCCGGACGCGCGGACCGGTCGAGAGGAGCCCCACGATGGCAGCCTCACAGCAGGACGACCCGGAGGCGCTCGCCGAGCTGCGCGCGACGGTTCGAGGACTGGTCGAGCGCTGGCGCGAGGCCGGCCGCTACACCCCCCGTGCGGACGCCTGGCTGCGTGGCTACGACCGCGAGTTCACCACGGCACTGGCCGACGCGGGGCTGATCGGGCTGACCTGGCCGGCCCGCGTCGGCGGCGCGGAGCGCTCCAACCTCGCCCGGCTGGTGGTGACCGAGGAGCTGCTGCGCGCCGGCGCGCCGGTGGCCGCCCACTGGTTCGCCGACCGCCAGATCGGTCCGGCGATCCTGCGTGAGGGCACGACCGAGCTCCAGCAGGAGTTCCTGCCCCGCATCGTCGCGGGCGAGCTGACCTTCTGTTTGTGCATGAGCGAGACGGAGGCCGGCTCCGACCTGGCGGCCGTGCGCACCCGCGCGGTGCACGACGGCGACGACTGGCGGATCAGCGGCACCAAGATCTGGACCAGCCAGGCCCACCGCAGCGAGTACGCCTACGTGCTGGCACGGACCGACGCGGGCGGCGAGAAGCACGAGGGGCTGACCGAGTTCGTGCTCGACATGGGTGCCGACGGAGTCGAGGTGCGCCCCATCATCGACCTCCAGGGCGAGCACCACTTCAACGAGGTGGTCTTCGATCAGGTGACCGTGCCCGACCGGTGGGTGATCGGCACGGTCGGCAACGGCTGGACCCAGGTCACCGAACAGCTGGCCTTCGAGCGCGGCGGACCCGAACGCGTGCTGTCGACCTACCCGCTGCTCGAGGTCCTGCTCACCCACGCCGCCGACGGCCGGGACGTCGAGGTCGTCGGCCAGCTGGTCTCGCGGCTGCTGTCGCTGCGATCGATGCTGTGGGACATCGCACTGGCCATGGACCGCGGGGCCGCCCCCGTCAAGGAGGCGGCGATGGCCAAGCAGCTCGGCAACGCCTTCGAGCACGACCTCGCCGAGACCGCCCGCTACCTGCTGGGCGAGGTGCCGACCCCACCCGGACCCGGCACGAGCGCGCTGCTCGGCGACGCCCTGCTGGCCTCGCCGGGCTTCAGCATCCGCGGCGGCACCTCCGAGGTGCTCGGGACCGTGATCGCACGCGAGGAGCTGCCGGGATGAGCCTCGAGGAGTCACGCGAGATGCTGCGCGGGGTGGTCGCCGACGTGCTCGGCGACGCGGCCGATCCCGACGACCCGCACGTGCGGCCGCCCGCGTGGGCGACCGCCGTCGACCTCGACTGGCCGCTGGTCGGCGTCGACGAGCGTCACGGCGGCGCCGGCGGGACGCTCGCGGACGTGGTCGCACTGACCGAGGCGGCAGCGGCGCAGGC
>SKSM01000230.1 GCA_007122985.1 Nitriliruptoraceae bacterium
CCCGACCCGACGTCGCCGCGGCCCGCTGCTCGCAATCTCGGCGACCGCCCGCCGCAGGTCGGGGCCGGGCTCCCGGACGCGGCCCCGCCGCCAGCGCGGATACACCCGGGCGAAGGCGTCGGCGGCGACGTCCTCCGCCTCACCGGGGTCACTGGCCAACAGGTAGGCCAGGCGCACCACCTCCCGGTGGTGGGCGTCGAACACCGCGGCGAACGATGCCGCGTCCTGCGGCGTGCGTGTCATCGGCGTCACCGGCCGTCCTCCTGCTCGCTGGTTGTCACGCTGGTGGCCTCGGACGGGTGCGCGCCCCGCCGAGCCGTGGGCACCCGATCTGTCAGCACGTCTCCGCGATCTCCAGCTGTTCGGTCGCGAGCGTCTCACCGGACTCGCCGGGGACGGCGGGCGAGAGCTTCAGGGTGTACTCGCCGGGCTCGATGCCGCTCCCTTCGGGCAGGCTGGCCGGCACCTCGAGCGCACCGTCCTCGTCGGCCTCGCCGATCGTTCCCGGCTCGGCCGCATCGGAGTGCGGGGGATCGATCATCACGCTGTAGTCGATGCCCGGCTCGACCCCGGTCGCGGTCGCCGTGAAGCCGTCGTCGATCTCGGCGCATGCAGTCTCGACGGCGAGCTCGACACCCGCGGCGTCGGTGGGGTCGGCCACATCGTGCAGGACGTCGATCACCACCCGTTGGGGGTCGTCGAAGCGCTCGACGCGGTAGGGCGCCTCGCCCCGGGTCCCCAGGAACCAGGTGTGCACACCCTCGAAGACGGTGTCCTCGACCAGTTCGACCAGGGCCTGCGCATCGTCCGGAGCGTCGATCCGGTCGGGGCCGTCGTAGCGCTCGATGTCGTCGTCGAGGTCGGGCGGCAGGGACACGTTGTGCAGCGCGATGCTGAGCACCGCCGCACCGGGGACCTCGATCGGCTCGCCCGAGCCCTGCGACGAGGCACCGTCCTGGTAGTTGATGGCCCAACCGGCGGTGCCGTCGCCCTCGAGCTCGAAGGTCACCCGGTCGAAGCCGTCGTGCGCACCGATCCGCACGTCGGTCACGGTCAGGTTCTCACCGAACTCACCCTCGGCCTCGACGGGATCCGTCGTCTGCGGAGCGGAGACCGGCTCGGCAGTCGCCTGCGCGTGTTCCTCGCCGCTGCCCGCGTCGGCCGCGTCCGCGTCACCGGGAGCATCCGCGTCATCTGGCGTGTCCCGTTCGGTCTCGTCGCGGTCGTCCGAGCGGTCGTCCGAGCGGTCGTCCGAGGTGTCGACCGACGCGTCGCCGTCGAGCACGGCGGTGGTCTCGGCGGCGTCGGGCTCGCCGCAGCCGACAGCGATCACCGCCAGTCCGGCCAGGAGCATGGTCGCCTTGCGGTTCATGCAGCGTCCTCCTTCACGCTGGCTTCACCCGTGTCCGACGCAGCGGCCGGACGACGGGTTGAGCACCCGTGCCGATGAGCGCCCGGACGTCCGGTGAGCGCACGTGCGTCCCTGCTGGCTCAGGCGCCGGGCACCCCGTCGGCGGGCAGGACCGGCGCCCGGTCGCGCTCCGGCCGGGCCGCGTCGGCGGCGTCGGCAGCATCGGCGGCCTCGACCTCCTCGCGTCGGATCCCCAGCAGGAACAGGATCGCGTCGAGGTAGGGGACCGAGACCGCGGTATCGGCCCGCTCACGCACCACCGCCTTGGCGTTGAAGGCGATGCCGAGCCCGGCAGTGGCCAGCATGTCGAGGTCGTTCGCCCCATCGCCGATCGCGACCGTCTGCTCGAGCGGCACCTGCTCAGCGGCCGCGATCCGGCGCAGCACCGTGGCCTTGCCCGGGCGGTCGACCACCTCGCCGACCAACCGTCCGGTGATCGTGCCGTCGACGATCTCGAGCTGGTTGGCGACGGCGTGGTCGATGCCCAGGTCGGCCGCGAGGCGGTCGGTGATGGCGGTGAACCCGCCCGAGACGATCGCGACGGTGTAGCCGAGCCGTTTCAACGTCCGGACGAACGTGCGCGCACCGGCAGTCAGCCGCACGGCCGCGCCGACCTCGTCCAGGATCGATGCCGGGGTGCCGGCGAGCCTGCGCACCCGTTCGCGCAGCGCCTGCTCGAAGTCGATCTCGCCCGCCATCGCGCGGGCGGTGACCTCACTGACCTGCTCACGGCACCCCGCGTGATCGGCGAGCAGTTCGATCACCTCGTCCTGGATCAGGGTGGAGTCGACATCCAGCACGACCAGGCGCTTGGCGCGGCGCTCCAGTGTCTCGCGTTGGATGGCGACGTCGACACCGTGCGCTTGCGAGGCCGCGACCAGCTGCGAGCGCATCGCGTCGACATCCCCACCGACAGCCACGAACTCGAAGGAGACCACCGGCTCGCGCGAGAGGCGGTGGATGCGGTCGATGTTGCCTCCGCCGTCAGCGATCGCCCCGGTCACCGCCGCCAGCGCCGCCGGTGGCAGCGAACTGCCGATCACCGTCACCACCGACCGGGGTCCGGGCTCCGGGTCCTCGTCGGACTCGACCACCTCGAAGTCCAGTTGCAGCTCCTGCTCCCAGGCGTGGAACAGCAGCTCCTTGAGCGCGTGGTCGGCGTCACCGAGACCGACGAGCAGGTCGAGGGTCAGCCGCTCGCGCACGACGACCTGCTGCAGGTCGTAGAGCTCGGCGCCCGCCGTGGCGAGCACGCCGAGCAGGCCGGTGGTGATCCCCGGCCGGTCGCGGCCGGAGCACCGCACGAGGATCGTCCGGGCGGGGTCCATGCGGCTCGAGCCTATCCAGCCGCCCGACCGGGCCCGATCGTGCGCACCGCCGTGCGGGCCGGCCCGGGTCCTGCTCCGGCCGCCTGCGGTCGGCCGGAGGAGGACCACTACGCTGCCTGCCATGGTCACGGTCAACCCCGCACTCGCCGAGCTCGGCGGCTACCCGCTCGCGCGTCTGCAGGACCTGGCCAACCAGCTGCGTGCCGACGGCGGTCCCGTGCACGACTTCTCGATCGGCGACCCCGACGAGCCGACCCCCGAGGTCATCCGTCGGGCATTGGTCGACGCGGTCGGCCCGGTCAGCCGCTACCCAACCGCCGCCGGCAAGCGCGAGCTGCGCGAAGCGGTCGCCGGCTGGCTGGCCCGACGCCACGACGTCGAGGTGGACCCCGACCGGCACGTGGTGCCCTCGGCCGGCAGCAAGGAGGCGATCTTCCATCTGCCGCTGGCGGTCCTGGACCCGCAGGGACCGCGCCGCCACGTGCTGTTCGGCACGCCCGGCTACCCGGTCTACGGCCGCGGTGCCAGGTTCGCCGGCGGTGTTGCCGATCCGGTGGTGCTCGCCGCGCAGGACGACTGGCGGCTGTCGCTGGCAGACCTCCCGGCGGCGCGGCTGCAGCGGGCGTGCCTGGCGTGGATCAACCATCCGCACAACCCCACCGGGGCGACGGCCGACCTCGGCTGGTTCCGCGAACAGGTCGCGGTCGCGCGCGAACACGATCTGCTGCTCGCCTCTGACGAGTGCTACCAGGAGGTGTGGTTCGACACGCCGGCCCCGTCGGTGCTCGAGGCCTGCGACGGTGACCCGACCGGTGTGCTCGCGTTCGTCTCGCTGTCCAAGCGCTCCGGCATGACCGGCTACCGGTCGGGCGCGATCGTGGGCGATCCGGAGCTCGTCGACCGCCTCAAGCTGCTGCGCCCCAACGTCGGCACCGCCGCGCCGGACTTCGTGCAGGCTGCCGCGATCGCCGCATGGGACGACCAGTCGCATGTCGACGAGCGCCGGGAGGTGTTCGCCGCCAAGCGGGCGGTGGTGCTGCCGTTCCTCGCCCGCAGGGGCATCGAGGTGTCGGGTTCACAGGCGACCTTCTACGTCTGGTTCGCCGCACCCGGCGGCGACGACGCCGCCTACGCGGAGGCGCTGGTGCGCGAACGGATCGTGGCCTCGCCGGGGCGTGCCTTCGGTGACGGCGGCGCGGGCTGGCTGCGCCTCGCGCTGGTGCCCACGGTCGAGGGCTGCCGCGACGCGGTCGAGCGGTGGGGCGAGGCGATCGATGCGGGCCGGCTGCCGGCCTGACACCGCTGGCAGGTCACTGCCCGGCACCGCCGGCACCTGCCCGACCGTCGTCGCCGCCCACCGCCACGCGTTCGCGCCGACGAGCCACACGCAGCTGCACCGCGGCGCTGGCCAGCCCGAACATCCACACCAGGGCGAAGGCCGCCAGCGCCAGCGCGAGGGCGAGCAGCGCCCGCGTCCCCTGCGGAGCGCCGAGCTCGGTGCTGCCGAAGCCGGCGTCGGCCGGCCACGGCCACAGCACCCGGACACTGCCGACCATCAGTCCGATCAGGATCGCCAGCACCACGTCGTGCGCGCGTGCGAGCAGCCAGTTCAGCAGGGTCGAGAACATCGCCAGCCCGGCGACCAACCCGGTCGCGATCAGCATGATCGCCGGCACGTCACGGTCGGCCAGCGCGCCGATCACCGCCGGGTAGAGGCCGAGGACGACCAGCAGGAACGAGCCCGACACCCCCGGCAGGATCCAGGCGCACACCGCGATCGACGCACCGAGCAGCAGCAGCACGCCCGCCGGGTCCTCGACCGTCCCTGGGCTGACCCCGAGTGCCACGAAGGTCGCTGCGGCCGCCACCACGCCCAGCAGCACGTGCCAGGGGGTCGCGGCCCGGAGCTGGCGACCCGCGACCACAGCGGCACCGAGCACCAGCCCGAGGAACACCGCCTGCGTCTCCACCACGTGATCCTCCAGCAGCTGCTGGAGCGGCCCAGCGAGGGAGAACACCGCGACGGCCATGCCGAGCCCGAGCAGCAGCACGAAGGGCCACTCGATCGCGGCGAACGTCCGCCACGCGTCGCGCGGCCGGGCACGGAGCAGCAGCGACAGGGTCCGTGCGCCCTGACGGACGTTGGCGACCAGCCGCTCGTAGATGCCGACCACCAGCGCCACGGTGCCACCGGAGAACCCGGGCACGACCTCGGCCACACCCATCACACCGCCGGCGACCACGGTGCCACCGAGCGCCCAGGGGCTGCGCAAGGGCTCGCGGGCCTCCGCCGGCTTCTCGGGCAGCACCTCGGCCAGCGGCGCGACACCGTCCTCGGCCCCGTCCTCGACCCCGTCCACGGCTGCGTCCGGCGCGTCGCCGGCCGCTTCCGGCGCGTCGCCGGCCGCATCCGCCGCCGCGGCGTCGTGGGTGTCCGGTCGGTCGTCGCTCACAGCTGCCCCTCGGTCGGCGTGACGCTACCCAACCCGGCACCCCGTCGACGGCAGCGGCCCTCGGGGCCGCCGCTAGGCTCGGCGGTCGCTCACTGCTGCTCACTTGCTGCCCGACCATCGACGGGACCGACCACGATGACCACGTTCGCGGCCTTCGGGGTGGGCCTGGCCACCCGCACGCTCGACACCGGCAAGGTGCTCGACACCTGGTACCCGGTCGCTGCGGCCGGCGGCGAGGTCGGCAGTGCCGTGGCCCTGGCGCGCGCACTCGGCCACACCGGCGGGACCGCCACGCTCGAGCTCGACGCGGCTGCGCTCGCCGGAGTCGAGCTCACCGCGGACGACCCGGTGGCACGGGCGGTCGCCGGGGTGACCTCGCAGACCACCTCGACGGCCCCGACCCGCACCGAGCAGGTCGCGGTCGCGACGTTCGTGGAGGACCTCGGCACCCCGCCGGTCGACGCCCACGACGTCTACCTGCGCCTGCACCTGCTCTCGCTACGCGAGCTGCGTCCGCACCAGGCAAGCCTGGACGGCGCGTTCGGGCAGCTCAGCAACGTGGTGTGGACCGACCTCGGACCCTGCGATCCGGACGGCTTCGCCGACCTGCGACTCGCGCTGGTCGCCGCCGGACATCCGGTGCGCGTCAGCTCGGTGGACAAGTTCCCGCGGATGACCGACTACGTCGTGCCGTCCGGGGTGCGCATGGCCGACGCCGACCGGGTACGGCTCGGTGCCCATCTCGCCCCGGGCACCACCGTCATGCACGAAGGGTTCGTCAACTTCAACGCCGGCACGCTGGGCGCCTCGATGGTCGAGGGACGCATCTCGGCCGGCGTCGTCGTCGGTGACGGCTCCGACATCGGGGGCGGCGCGTCGATCATGGGCACGCTCTCCGGCGGCGGCAGCGAAGTCATCTCGGTGGGGCGACGCTGCCTGATCGGCGCGAACGCCGGCCTCGGGATCTCGCTCGGCGACGACTGCGTCGTCGAGGCCGGCCTGTACGTCACCGCCGGCACCAAGGTGACCCTGCCGGACGGCTCGGTCGTCAAGGCCGCCCGACTCTCGGGCGCCGACGGGCTGCTGTTCCGCCGCGAGTCGACCACCGGCACGGTGGTGGCCCTGCCCCGCGGCGACACCGGCGACTGGGGCGGGCTCAACGCCGCGCTCCACGCCAACGACTGATGGCCGCCGCCGACCCGCAGGCCCGCGACGATCTGGTCAGCCGGCTGCTCGACCACCTCGGTGCGGTGTGCGTGACGGGCGAGGAGGGCCCGATCGCCGACATCGTCGCCGACCGTTACCGGGCGCTCGGCGAGCCGGTGGTCCGCGTCGGCAACAGCGTGGTCGCCGGCGCGCCCGACCCCGACGGCGACCGACCGCTGGTGCTGTTGGTCGGCCACCTCGACGTCGTGCCGCCCACCGACGACGACCGGCACGCCCGCGTGGAGTCGCGGGACGGCGCCGAGCTCGTCGTCGGCCGCGGCGCCTCCGACATGAAGGCCGGCAACGTGGTCGCCATGCGCGCCTTCGAGGACCCGTCGCTGCGGGCCGACTCGCCCTACGACCTCGCCCTGGTGCTCTACGCCGGCGAGGAGGGCGGCGCCGACGTCAACGAGCTGCGCCGGGTGCTCACCGCGGTGCCGTGGCTGTCCGACGCGGCGCTCGCGGTCGTGCTCGAGCCCACCGACGGACAGGTGCAGCTCGGCTGCCTCGGGGGGCTGCACGCGGTGCTGACCTTCCATGGTCGACAGGCCCACTCCGCCCGCCCCTGGCACGGGCGCAACGCCCTGACCCTGGCCGGGCCGTTCCTCGCCGAGCTCGACCGCGACCACCTCGTCGACACCGAGGTCGACGGCATCGCCTACCGCGACGTGTGGTCGGCGACCCAGGCGTGGAGCGAGGGGCTCGGGCCCGACGCGACCCCCACCACGGTGCCGGTGCGCAACGTGGTCCCGGGTCGGTTCATGGTCAACCTCAACCTGAGGTTCAGTCCCTCGCGGGGGCTAGAGGAGGCCGAGGCCGAACTGCGCGCCTACGTCGGCGGTCGCGCGGAGATCGAGATCGTCGACCGCGTGCCGGCCGCGCCGCCGCGACGCGACGATCCGGTCGTCGCTGCCTTCGTCGCGGCCGTGGGCGCCGAGGTGGCGGGCAAGCAGGCCTGGACCGACGTCGCCCGGTTCGCCGAGATCGCCGTCCCCGCGCTCAACTACGGCCCCGGGCTCACCGCGCAGGCACACCAGCGCGGCGAGTTCGTCCCCGTCGACGCCGTCGTCGACGCCGACACCCGGCTGCGGCGCTTCCTGCGCGGCGACCGGCCGGGCCGATGACCACGGTGCGCTACGTGGACCTCGCCGAGGCCGCGCCGGACGAGGCGGTGGTCGTGGTCGACGTGCTGCGGGCGTTCACCGTCCAGCCGTGGCTGTTCCACCGCGGGGTCGCACGGCTGCTCGCGGTGGCCAGCGAGCAGCGCGCCTTCGAGCTGCGCGACCACGACCTGCCCGGGGCGGTGCTCGTCGGCGAGATCGACGGGCGGCCGGTACCCGGCTTCGATCTCGGCAACTCCCCCACCGAGGTCGCCGACCACCCCTCGCTGGCCGGCGCGACGGTGGTGCATCGCACCTCTGCCGGCACGCAGGGGCTGGCCCGCACAGCCGGCAGCGGCCTGGCGCTCGCCGCGTCGCTGGTGACCGCCCGCGCGAGCGCACAGGCGCTGAAGAACGCCGAGGTGGCACAAGTGACCTTCGTGATCACCGGCGCGTCGCACGGTCGTGACGGGGACGAGGACCTCGCGGCGGCGCAGCTGATCGCCGCCCGAATCGACGGTGACGACCCGGACCCGCAGCCCTACCTCGACCGGGTGGTCCGCTCGCAGGCGGCCGAGCCCTTCCACCCCGGCGGGCCGGCCTGGACCCCGCCGTCCGACCTCGACCACGCTCTTGAGCTCGACCGCTTCGACCGCCCGCTGCTCGCCACCGCGAGCGACCTGCCGGACGCCCTGGAGGTCCGGACGGCCTGAGGTCGTCAGCGGGCGTCGACGGCGTGACGGCACTCGTTGTGCGACCGGGCCATGAGGCGGCCGTCGCAACGGCGCGGCAACCGTCCTGGATAGCACCGAAATCCCTGTTGTGCGCGGGTTGATGGGCCGGTGTGGTGCTCAAGTAGCGCGCGGAAACCCCCTGGCACGGGATGCACGGCGCGTGTGGACGACGCTTCCTGCCCGACCCGCGGTGACGTAACATCCAGGCATGGCTTTCACACGGATCAAGATCGACCACCGGATCATGGGTGGTCTTCCCTGCATCGACGGGACACGCATCCCCGTTGCGATGCTGGTGCGGATGATCGCTGCGGGCACCGAGATGGACACCATCCTCGAGGAGTACCCGCAGCTGACCGAGGACGACGTTCGTGAAGCACTGCGGTTCGCGGCCGCCACCGTCGACCAGCGGGTCGTGCCGCTGGATCAGATCGCGTGAAGCTGCTGGTCGATGAAGCCCTGCAGGATGCAGTGGCGCGCCGGGTGGCCACGGCCGGGCATGACGGCCCTACGCGATGAACGAGGGGGCGGCGGGGTCTGATTGAGTGGCGCGGCCCCGGAGTCTTGGCGTGGCGGGAGTGTGCCAGGCGACGGCGGTCTTGAGCAGCATCCGGGTGCGATAGTTCTGGAACGACCGAAAGCCGCGGGCGATGCGGTCGACCTGCTCAATCTCGCCGTTGACCGCTTCGACCGGACCGGACGAAGCGCGGTTGGTGCGGAAGTAGGCGAGCAGCTCGACACGCCAGCGGTCGAGGGTCTTGGCCAGACGGGTGACCTCGGCCACGTCGACCTGGGCGGCCCACTCGAAGAAGTGCTCGAGCGCGAGACGGGCGGCGAAGATGTCAGCCGA
>SKSM01000313.1 GCA_007122985.1 Nitriliruptoraceae bacterium
CGAGGAGGATCTCGGCAGCGCCGGCGACCTCACCACCGACGCCGCGATCCCGCCGGGGACGCACGCCACGGGCCTGGTCGTCGCCCGCGCGGCCGGCACCATCGCCGGGCTCACCCTGGCCTGCGAGGTGTTCGATCACCTGCCCGGCGAGGTCGACGTCGAGGTGGCGGTGACCGACGGGACCACGGTCTCGGCGGGGACCATGCTGGCCCGGCTCGAGGGGTGCGCGCGGACGATCCTGACCGGCGAGCGCACGGCACTGAACCTGCTCGGCCACGCCAGCGGGATCGCCACCGCCACCCGGGGGGTGGTCGACGCCCTGGAGGGCCTTGGGACCACCGTCGCCGACACCCGCAAGACCACCCCCGGACTGCGCGCCATCGAGAAGTACGCAGTGCGCTGCGGCGGTGGACGCAACCACCGGTTCGGCCTGCACGACGCGGTGATGCTCAAGGACAACCACCTGGTCGCCGCCGGCTCGATCGGTGCGGCGGTCGAGCGGGTACGCGCGGCGGTCGGCCACACCGTGTCGGTGACCGTCGAGGTGGATCGCCTCGACCAGATCGACGACGCGCTGTCCGCCGGTGCGGACGTGCTGCTGCTGGACAACCTGGATGCGGACGTGCTCGCGGAGGCGGTTGACCTGGTGGGCGGCCGGGCGGTGACCGAGGCGTCGGGTGGGATCACCCCCGACCGCGCACGTGCGCTCGCCGAAGCCGGGGTGGACGTGGTCTCGCTCGGGTGGGTGACCCACTCGGCGCCGAGGCTCGACGTCGCACTCGACCTGACACTGACCCGCGACTGAGCCGCGACTGACCGGCGACTGAGCCGCGTGTCAGCCGGCGGCGGCCTCGAGGGCGCGGCGCAGCTCCGTCGCGACGGTGCCGGCGACGTCCTCGAGCGCCGGCTCACCCGCCAGGCCGAGCATCGCCTCCGGGTCCACGCCGATGAGCTCGCTGCCGCCGTCGGGGTGCTCGCGCACGACCACGTTGCACGGCAGCAGCCCGCCGAGTGCCGGGTCGATCTGCAGCGCCTCGTGCGCATACGACGGCTTGCAGGCGCCGAGGATGCGGTAGGGGGCGACCTCGACATTCAGCTTGTCGCGCAGCGTCGAGCGGACGTCGATCTCGGTCAGCACCCCGAACCCTTCGGCGGCCAGCGCCTCGCGCACGCGCGCCTCGGCGTCCTCGGGGCTCGCGTCGGTCCGCACCCGCAGCACGTAGCGGTCGTGTTCCATGTCGGTCTCCTTGCTCGTCCGGGGCGCGACGTCGCCCCGAGTCGGGACGTCGTCGCGGTGGTCCGGAGCACTTGGTCCGGACAATGCCTGTCGACGTGTGCAACGCCCGTGATGCGCCACCGCTTCCCGGCCGCCGACACGCGAAGGTGCGTGAAGCGGTGCTTCACGTCTATGCTGTGCGTGACGCAACGGCGCGTCGTCGTTCCCCGTACGGGGTCGGCCGATCGCGCCGTGGTCGTCTGTCACCGTGCGGGCCCTCGACCGTGGAGGTCCCCAAGGTGACCATCGACCTGCACCAGCTCGCGCTCGCCACGATCGACGCCGCCGCTGACGAGCTCGCGCTCGACGGCTGGCACCGCGCGTTGCTCCGCCGGCCCGAGCGCTCCATCAGCGTCCAGGTGCCCTACGTCACCGACGACGGCAGCGTCGAGGTGGTCCCCGGCTACCGGGTGGCACACTCGACCGCGCGTGGCCCCGCCAAGGGCGGCACCCGCTTCCACCCGGACGTGACCCCGGAGGAGGTCACCGGACTCGCGACGCTCATGAGCGTCAAGACCGCGCTGATGAACCTGCCCCTCGGCGGTGGCAAGGGCGGGATCACCATCGACCCGAAGGGCCTGAGCGAGACCGAGCTCGAGTCGCTCACCCGCAGCTACACCCGCGCGATCGCCGGCCAGATCGGCCCGCAGACCGACGTGCCCGCGCCGGACGTCAACACCGACGCGCGCCACATGGACTGGATCGCGGACGAGTACGCACGGGTGACCGGGCGGCACTGTCCGGGGGTGGTCACCGGCAAGTCCCTGGCCGCCGGTGGGTCACTGGGCCGGGACACCGCGACGGCCGCCGGCTGCCGCACCGTGGTGCACGCCAGCGCCCGGCGGCTGGGGCTGCCCGCTGACGCCCGTGTGGTCGTCCAGGGCTTCGGCAACGCCGGTGCCCACCTCGCCGCGATGCTCGCGGCCGACGGGCTGCGGGTCGTCGGGCTGTCCGACAGCCGCGGCGGCATCCACGACCCGAACGGGCTGGACGTGGCCGCGGTCGGTGCGACCAAGGCCACCCACGGCTCGGTCGTCCACCACGACGCGGAGGTGGTCTCGCCCGACGACCTGCTCGCGCTGCCCTGCGACATCCTCGTGCCGGCAGCGCTCGAGGGCGCGATCGACCGCGCACAGGCCGAGACGGTGCAGGCGCGGTTGGTCGCCGAGGCCGCCAACGGACCGTGCACCGCCGCGGCGGACGCCGTCCTCGCCGACCGCGGCGTCACGGTCGTGCCCGACGTGCTGGCCAGCGCCGGCGGCGTGACGGTGTCGTGCTTCGAGTGGCAGCAGAACGAGCGCGGGGAGCGCTGGAGTGCCCAGGACGTGGCCACGCGGCTGTCGTCCCGGATGGAGTGTGCACTGGACGATCTGTGGCGTGTGGCCGAACGGCGCGGGCTGCCGCTGCGCACGGCGGCCTGCGTGCTGGGAGTCGGGCGCATCGTGGAGGCGCTGGACCGCCGCGAGCTCACCGTGACCCACGAGCTCGCCTCGTAGTGCCCGGCGGCGCCGGCCCCGGAGGGGCCGGCGCCGCACGCAGTACCGTGGCACCGTCCGGGCCGGTCGTGCGGCGGCGAGGTGGCAGGCGTGCAAGGACCGACGAGCGGCACCGCCCTGCTCGACACCCTCATCGACGGTGTGCGCATCGGCGACAACCTGGTGTTCGTCGGCGACGACGGCACGCCGCTGGACCTGATCGTGTCGCGGTTCGTGGCGGCGGCCGGCGGGCAGGCGCCGCTCGTGATCGTCACCTTCGATCCGACGACCGCGCCGACCTCCGGCAAGCGGGCCACGCTCCTGGACTGGTCGCCGGCGCTCACGGGCACCGGGTCGGACCACCCCGACGCGATCGAACCCGGTGACGGAGTCGAGGCGGCACTCGCCTCGCTTCGCAGCGTCGACGAGTCGGTCGGCACCGGTGCGGCGTTCGTGTTCGATCGTCTCTCGACCGTGCAGGAGCTGTGGGGCGCAGATGCCGCACTCGAGCTGTTCCTCTCGACCTGCCCCCGGCTCTACCGCCGCCGCAGCCTCGCGGTGTGGCCCGTCGAGCAGCAGCGGCACCGTCCGGCCTTCCTCCGCCGGCTCGAGGAGATCACCCAGGTGGTCGTCGAGCTCGGCGACGACGACGGACGCCTCAGCCTGACCGTGCGCAAGGCCGACGGGCGGCCACCCGAGGTGGTCGGACGAACCGTGCACGCACAGGTCGTCGACGGTGATCTCCAGGCACGGGGCGAGCTGAGCAGCACCCGCGAGCGGCTGGGCACGGTGATCCGCGACCAACGCCGGGCACGCGGGCTCTCGCAGGCCGACGTCGCCCGACGGGTGGGCATCTCGCCCTCGGCGCTGTCGCAGGTCGAACGCGGGGTCCGGGGCCCGTCGGGCGACACCCTGGTGCGCCTCTGGGAAGTGCTCGGCGTCGCGTTCGGACCGGGAGAACCCGACGCCGGCTACACCATCGCCCGGCGCAGCGCCCGCGATCGCCAGCAGCTGCAGGACGGCCTGGTGGGCGAGCAGGTGCTCACGGACGTCGACGCCGGGTCGGTGTGGCTGCTGGAGTTCGCCCCCGGCGCGTCCGGTGATCGCAGCCCCTTCGCCGTGAAGTCACCGGAGCTGATCACGGTGGTGCGCGGCGTGCTGGAGCTGCACCTCGACGGTCGGGTGGAGACGCTGCACGAGGGCGACGCGGTGGTCGCCGCGCGCGCGACGATCACCGCCTGGGGCAATCCCGGACCGATCCCGACCGAGGTCCTCTGGTCCTGGCGCTGACGACCGCCATCACGGATATCATGAAGCAGTGCTTCACGACCCAGGAGGTCGCCGTGTCCGCCAACGTCTCCACCACCTCTGTCCCTCTGGTCCTCACCGCGAAAGGGCGAGAGGTCCTGCAGGCACGACTCGACGGGGCACGCCGGCGGCTCGAACGCATCGAGGACGAGCTGCGCAACGAGCGCGACGAGTCGCTGATCGCCGAGCAGCGCCAGCTCCGGCAGCAGATCGACGAGCTCGGGCCCGTCCTGCGCGACGCGGTCTCCCCCGGCGAGGTGATCGACGACCCGACGATCGTCGAGCTCGGCGACGAGGTCGAGGTCGAGTTCCCCGACGGTGGGCGCGAGACGTTCCTGGTCGTGCACCCGCTCGAGGCAGGCATCGACGAGCAGCGCACCTCGGCCGAGGCACCGGTGGCCAACGCCGTGCTCGGCCACCGCGAGGGCGACCGGGTCACGGTCACCTCACCGGCCGGGGTCTACCACTGCACGATCGTGCGCCGCAGCCGGTCCGGCTGAACCGCCGTCGCCGCGTACCAACGGCTGCCGATGCTGTGCCCGGACTAGGCCGACGGCACCGGGTCGGTCGATGTCGCCTCGAGATCGACTTCGGCGTCCTCGATCGCATGGCAGAGCCCCTGGAGGATCGAGCCGCGCCCGACGATGCCGAGGAACCGCTCGCCCTCCACGACGGCGACGGGCCGATCCTGGGAGGCGGCGATCGGGATCAGTGACCGCAGGCTGTCGTCCGGTGCGGCGGTCGCCACCGGCTCGAGCGGGCAGGCACGGACCTCACGCAGGCCCGAACGGGCGGCGGCCGCGAGCATGTCGGTGGTCACCCAGCCCTCGACGTGGTTGTCGGGCCCGACGACGATGGCGTGGTCGAGCCCGGCCCGGTTGAGCGACCGGGCCGCCACGGTCGGACTGTGCCCGCCACGCACCACCTCGACGGGTGGGACCATCACGTCGCGTGCGCTGACCATCTCCGAGCGGTCGTGGCCCTCGACGAACGACGCCACGTAGTCGTCTGCGGGGTTGAGCACGATCTCGTCCGGGGTCCCGAGCTGGACGATCCGCCCGTCCTTCATGATCGCGACCCGGTCACCGAGCCGCAGCGCCTCGTCGAGGTCGTGGGTGATGAAGACAATGGTCTTCTGCAGCCGTGCCTGCAGGTCGATCATCTCCTCCTGCATCTGCCGGCGCATCAACGGGTCGAGCGCGCTGAACGGCTCGTCCATCAGCAGGATGTCGGGATCGCTGGCCAGGGCGCGGGCGAGCCCGACGCGCTGCTGCATGCCGCCGGAGAGCTCGTCGGGTCGGCTCTCCTCCCAGCCGGCGAGTCCGACCAGTTGGAGCGACTGGCTCGCCTGCTCGCGACGTTCGGACTTGTCCATCCCCTGGATCTCGAGCCCGAAGCCGACGTTGTCGAGCACGCTGCGGTGCGGCAGCAGCGCGAAGCGCTGGAAGACCATGCCGAACTTCTCGCGGCGCAGCCGGGTGAGCTCGTCGCGCTTGAGTGCGGTCACCTCCTGGCCGCTGACCTCCACAGTCCCGTCGGTCGGCTCGATCAGGCGGTTGAGCAGCCGGACGATGGTCGACTTGCCGCTGCCGGAGAGCCCCATGATCACGAACGTCTCACCGCGGGCGATCTCGAAGTCGGCGTCCTGGACCGCCACCGTGGAGCGAGTGCGGCGAAGGATCTCCTGCTTGCTCACGCCCTCGTCGAGCAGTCGCTGGGCCTCCTCGGGCTTGGGCCCGAAGATCTTGGTCAGCCCCTGGACGACGATCTCGGGCTCGTCACTCGTGGGGACGGCGGCCTCGGGCGCGGCGTCGGCGGCGTCGTCCACCGCCGAACGGGCCGCTGGCATGTGCTCGTCGGCCGCACCCCCGGCGGCGCGGCGGTCACGCTTGGTGGCGATGCCCTCGACCAGCCGGTCGACGATGATCGCCAGCACCACGATGGCCAGCCCGGCCGCCAGCGCGCGTCCGGTGTCGAGGCGACCGAGCGCACGGGCCACGTCCTCGCCGAGCCCCGGCGCCCCGATGAACCCACCGAGGACCACCATGGCCAGCGCCATCATGATGACCTGGTTGACCCCCATCATGATGCTTGGGAAACCGAGCGGCAGCTGGATCTTCCACAGCATCTGCCGTTCGGTGGCCCCGAAGGAGCGACCGGCCTCGATCGTCTCGGTGGGCACCCCGCGGATGCCCAGATTGGTCAGGCGGATGATCGGGGGCATGGCGTAGATCACCGTGGCGACCAAGGCCGGCACCCGGCCGAGGCCGAACGCGGCGACCGCCGGGACCAGCAGCACCAGGCTCGGGATCGTCTGCATGAAGTCCAGGCCCGGCCGCACAGCGGCGTTGACCGTGTCCCGGCGCGCCATGGCGATGCCGATCGGCAGACCGATCAGCACGCACAGCCCGGTCGCGACGAACACCAGCCCCAGGGTCTCCATCGAGCTCTCCCACAGCCCCATGGTCGCGATGAACGCCAGGCCGACGGCGACGCTGGCGCCGAGCTTGATGTTGACCAGCATGGTGGTGACGACCACCAGGGCGGCGATGAACAGCACCCACGGCAGCCACAGCAGGAACTGCTCGGTGTTGACGGTGAAGATCCGCAGGATGTCCTGGAGGAAGTCCAGGACCCAGTCGAAGGTCTCGAACAGCCAGTCGATGCCGTCGCCGAGCCACTGCGAGATGGGCAGCTCGAACGCTTCGGGCACCTCACGCCACCAGGCGGTCGCGGCGAACATCCGGTCAGCTCCTCGGGCGGGGACGGAGGTCAACGGGTCCGACACAGGGGCGCCGGACCCGGCGCTGCCGATGACACCGGCCCCGTCGCGCCTGTGCGGACGGGGCCGGTGTCATGGATCAGATGTCGGCGCCGCGGTCGCGGAGCCCGGCTTCGACGCGCTGGAGCGCGTCGTCGTCGTCGATCCAGCCGCGCCACATGTCCTGGTACTCCTCGAAGAAGTGCAGCGCAGCCTCGTCCGGCTCCGCCTCCTCGAGCTCCATGAAGGCGGTGAGCTCGTTCATGGTGTCGATGCCGAAGCCGTCCATGGCACGCAGCAGCTCGAGCACCTCGGGAGCCTCGTCCTCGAGTCCGGACCAGCCACCGAGCCCGACCTCGCCGGACGGCTGTGCGCAGCCGACCTCGGGGCCGACGTCACTGGGGTCCGCCTCGTCCTCGAGCGCCTGGTCGGTGGCCGCCTGGCACTCCTCGTTCCACTCCGGCTCCTCGAGCTGCACGAGGTCGTACACGCCGGGGATCCACGCGGGGGTCCAGTAGTAGAACAGCACCGGGTCACCGGCTTCGAGGGCGGAGACGATGGCCGCGTCGAACGCCGCGCCGGAGCCGGCGGAGGTGAAGTTGTACTCGTCGTCGAGCCCGTAGGCCGAGAGCTTCAGCCGCTGGATCTCGGTCGACTCCCAGCCGTCGATCCCGCCGTAGAACACGCCGTCGCCCGGCGACTCCGGGTCCTCGAAGACCTCGCCGAGCCCGGCCAGGTCGTCGACGGACTGCAGGTCGGGCGCGACGGGGTCGATGCCCCGCTCGTCGTCGCCCTCGATGACGTAGCGCGGCACGAAGATGCCCTGCACCGCGTCCTCGAAGACCACCCCGGTGTACTCGACCGACGAGTCCTCGGGGAAGACCTCCGCCTCGCACCAGTCGGGGATGTTCATGCACCAGAACTCGGTGGCGACGTGCATCTCACCGGCCGGCATCGACTCCATCATGACCGCGGTGCTGGTGGTCGGCGCGTCGACCGTGTGGCCGTAGCCGTCCTCGGCGATCACCGTGAAGATCTCGTTGAGGATCCACAGGCTCTCCCACTGGCCGTCGAACAGCACGAGCTCCATGCCCTCCGGCGCGGCCGCCGGCTCGTCGGCGTCGTCGGCGTCGTCGGCGTCGTCGACCACGTCCTCGTCGGTGGTGTCCGCGGTGTCATCCGGCTCGTCAGCGTCGCCGCAGGCGGCGGCGACCAGCGCGAAGGCCAGCAGCGCGGAGATGGTCCAAAGATGCTTCGGTCGTCGCACGATGTGCCTTGTCGTCGTGGATGTGTGGGGATCGTTGCAGGTGTCGTTTCGCGTGAGCTGTTCGGGTGATCTGGTCGGGTGATCCGTTCGGGTGATGAGCCCGACCGCGCCCGCAGCGTGGCGGGGTCACGGCCCGGGTCGGGGCGAGCCCTCGTGCCCGGCTCGAGCCGCCGCCCCGGCGGGATCCCAGGTCGTAGGGATAGCGCAGGATCCCCCCGGTCGCCAATGAGGGCGCGCGTCAAGCGGCCGTCGACGCGCCCCGTCCGAACGGACACCGGCCGGCCACGGGCCGACTGGCCGCTCCCGTCATCCGCCGACGCACCGCCCGCACTTCACCGGCGCGGTGTCACCCGCTCGGCGGCTGCGGCGGCGTTGCGCTCGGCCAGCCCGTGGGCGGCCGTGCGCAGGCTGGTTCTACCGCGATCGGAGGCCTCGTAGACCTCTGCGACCAGTCGCCGCATCGTGGCGTCGATCCGCGCGAACGCCGCGTCGGCGGTCGGCTCGACGTCGCCGAACACCACCCACCACCACCACGCGTTGGTGCCGAGGTTCGCCAGCACATCCGGCAGGACCACCACGCCGCGCTCGATCAGGACCGCCTCCGCCGCTGCGGTCACGGGCAGGTTGCCCCCTTCCACGACGAGCGCTGAGCGCACGTTGTGGACGTTCTCGGCGTGGATGGCACCACCGGTGGCGGCAGGCACCAGGACGTCGGCATCGACCGCCACCCAGGCGTCGCGATCGCGCTCGACCGCCCCGGCCGGCAGGCGGGCCCGGTCGATGGTCCCGAAGCGGTCCCTGGCGGCCAGCATGGCCTCGACGTCCAGGCCGTCGCGGTCGACCACCAGGCCGTCGCGGTCGGCGACGCCGATGACCCGCACGCCCGCCCGCGCCAGGTAGCGGGCGGCGGCGCCACCGATCGATCCAAAGCCCTGGACCACGGCCGTGAGCTCGGCCGGATCCTGCCC
>SKSM01000137.1 GCA_007122985.1 Nitriliruptoraceae bacterium
CCGGGCGGCGCCGGTGGCGGGCGTCCACGGGTGTCTCGTCCACAGCCTCGTCCCGGCCGGTCTACGCCTGGGTGTCGTCCGCGTGCACGCTGTGCGGCATGCAGCTACCGCAGGTCCTCGCCGCCACCGCCGAGCAACAGCTCGGCGTGCTCGCCCGCTGGCAGTTCCTGGTGGAGCTCGGGGCTGGCCGCACCGATGCACTGCTGAAGTCGGACCGGTTCTCGCGCCTGCTGCGGGGCGTCTACGCGGTTCGTGGCGGTGCCGTCCACCGTCATCGCGGAGCCGTGGCCGCGGCACTTCGCGCTGGGCCGCGCGCGACGCTGTCGGGGCCAGCGGCCGTCGAGCTCGGCGGGCCGGACGGCGTGGTCCTCGGACGCGGATTCGTGCTCCTGCTGCCGTCGGGTGTGAAGGTCACCGGTGTCGACCTGCCACTGCGGCCTGACCGCGATCCGGACCGGGAGGTCCACCACCGCGGTGCCGTCCGTGTGGCGCGGCCCGCCGACGCCCTGCTGGACTCGATCACCGGCAGCGATCCGCCCTCCCCACGTCAGCTGCGGTTGTGCCACGATCAGCTGCGATGGGCGGGGCAGTTGGCTGCGGGTGAGCTCGGTCGCCGGGCGGCACAGCTTCGCTACGGCCGTGCGGTGGCCGGCCACGAACTGCTCGATCTCGACGCGACGGCGGCGACCGGTGACGGCGAGCGGCGGCTCGGCGAGCTGCTCGGTCGGTTCGATCCGGCGCCGCGACCACAGGTGTGGGTCACCCCGCACCGCCGTGTGGACTGGTGGTTCGACACCGTCCGGGTCGGGATCGAGTACCAGGGACGGGTCGACCACGACGGGGCGAGCGGGCGGCAGGCCGACCGGGCGCGGGATGAGGAGCTGGCGATGGCCGGCGTCCGCCTGCTCTACGCGACCGCCCGCGACCTGCACGACGAGCGGGTCCTGCTGGCCACGGTCGCTGGTGCCCTGGCCGCCCGGGCGCACGAGCTCGGCGTCCCCGCGCCGCGGCTGCGCGGGAGCTGACGGCGGGCGTCGCGGGCGCAGTGCCGCGAGAAGCTCGCGGATGCGCGGGGTTCTCGCAGGGTGCGGGCGCGCGGCCCCGCCGTGCGGGTGCCCGATCGCGAGAAACCGTCCTATTCGCGAGGTTCTCGCGGGTCGTCCTTGGCGTGGACCGGTCGGCGACCCCGACGACCCACGTGTACCCGGCGCTCAGCTCGGGGGCTGGATCATCGCGGAGTCGGTGTAGCGCACCGAGGAGTCCCACAGCAGCCATTCGGTGATGCCGGCGTCGTAGGTGGCCTCGATCTGGGCCTCGACGTAGCTGGCGCGGTCCGGGTAGCCGAGGCTGATGGGGTAGTTGGAGTCCTCGAGCCACGGTGCGACCCGTGCGCGCTTGCCCTCCGTGGCCTCCAGGAACTTCTCCAGCGAGGCCGCGATGATGTCGTAGGGCTGCATCAGCGGGTCGGCAACGTCGTACTCGCCCGGCCCCCAGTGGCTCGGGTAGATCATCGGCGCGACGTAGTCGAGGTAGTCGGCCATCTCGGTGACCGGCTGTGCCACCTCGGTGGGTCGGTCGGCGGAGACGCCGTAGACGGACGCGCCGTGCTTGGCGCCGTAGCGCTGTATTCGTTCGTCGGCGCGCCTGGTGAAGTCGAGGACCGCCTCGCCGGGGTCGCCCTCGAGCCCGGGAAACCGGGCGTCGACACCGTCGGGCTTGCGGATGTAGTCCCACAGGATGTGGTCGACGCCCGCCGCCGCGGCCTCCTCGGCGATGTCGAGGTTGTACTCGACGACGTCTTCGTTGGCGAAGTTCGCGAAGCCGGCGTAGCGGCCGACGTACATCTCGCCGTCCTCGGTCTGCATCACCATGTCGCGCGCGTCGTTGTCCCACGCCCACTGCGCGAGGACGGGGTCGGCGAAGGCGACGATCCGACCGATGACCGGTACCTCGAGCGCGTGCAGTTCGGCGACCGCCTCGGCGAGGTCGAAGTTGCAGGCGGCGTCCGCTGCGCCGGTGGTGGCCGCGAGCTCGTTGTCGGTGTGGTAGCCGATGGTGCCGGACTCGTCCTTGAGGTCGAGCTGCACCGCGTTGATCAGGCCCTCGTCGATGAGGTCCATGATCGGCTCCTTGAGGGTGGGGCTCAGCCACCCGCAGAAGGAGACGTGGACCGTGCGCAGCTCGTCGACCTCGACCCGAGAAGGCACGGTCACCAGCTCCACGACGTCGTCGCTCTGGTTGCCGGCCCGGTCGGTGGCGACCACGTCGAGCTCGCCCTCCGGAGCCTGGTCCAGCGTGATCGAGAAGGCGCCGTCGTCGTCGGCCTCGGCCTCGTGTCCGTTGACGCTGACCGTGGCGCCCGGGTCGGTCGTGCCGGCGATGGTGACCTCCTCGCCGGCGATCACGGCGCTGTCGGGCTGGGTGATCTCGATCTCGGGTGGGGTCGCGTCGACGGTGAAGGTCCAGCGCTGGAGCACCTCGAGCTCGGCGTCGTCGGCGCCGTCACCTGCGTCGTCCGACGACCCGTCGTCGCCCGAGGCGTCGTCACCGTCCTCTGATTCGAGGGCGGTGGGATCGGAGGCCACCTCGATGGTGCGTTCGCCGTCCTCGAGGCTGGAGGGCGACCACACCAGCCGACCCTCGGCGACCTGGGCCTCGTCGGTGCGGTCGTCACCGTCGAGCAGCAGCCGCAGATCGGACAGGTCCGGGTCGTCGTCGGTGAGCTCGGGGTCGTCCCAGGTCGCCGTGACCTCGACCCCCAGGCTCTCGAGCTGTTCGGCGTTGATCAGTGCCTCGTCCTCCGGCCCGGCGAAGGCGAGCTCACGCTCGGGTTCGGGGTCGGAGCAGCCGGCCGTCACCAGCATGAGGGCGGCGGCGCCCAGGAGGGCAGCTGCGATGCGAAGCGGGGGGGTCTGGCGCACGTTTGGCTCCGGGGGCGGGATCGCTGCGGCGATCGTGGGACGAGGCGGGTCCGGTGGAGCGCGACCCCGGAGCGTCAGCGAACGGTCGCCCCTGCTGCGTCGTTGCAGCGGGGCGGCGGGCGCCGATGGCTCCGCGGAGGAGGTGGTCGTCCGCCAGGCGGCCGGTCCCCCGAAGACCGCAGGTGGTGAAGGTAGCGTCCCCCTGACGACCGGGAACCGCCGGACTGGACGATTCGGGGGAAACGTGCACGCACACCGCGCGAGTGGCCAGCGGGTCGCCCCGCCGACGCCACGGCGGTCGGTACGGCGGCCCGGTGGCTGCGGCCGGCGTCGAGCGCTCGCCGTCGCGGTGATGTCCGCGTTCGTGCTCCTGCTCGCCGCCTGCAGCGCCAATCCACAGGACGACGGCGGCGACGCCGACGACCCCGCTGATGTCGACGAGCCCGTCGACGAGCCCGAGGACGCCGCCGACGCCGCGCCGCAGGAGGACGCCGGTGGAGACGTCGACGAGCCCGATGCCGAGCCGGACGTGGACCCTGCCGAGGTCGGCGCAGACGAGCTCGGTCACGTCCCGGTGCTGATGTACCACCGCCTGCTCGACGACGGCGGCGGCGACTTCGACCTCACCCCCGACGAGTTCCGCGGCGAGCTCGAGTGGCTGTTCGACAACGGCTACTCCCCGGTGCGGCTCAAGGATCTCGTGCGTGGAGAGGTCGCGGTGCCCGCAGGGCGCACGCCGGTGGTGCTGACCTTCGACGACTCGACCCGTGAGCAGGCGCGGCTGACCGACGACGGTCAGATCGACCCCGACACCGCGATCGGCATCCTGGTCGAGGTGGCCGATGACTACGACGACGTTGAGCCGCTCGCGTCGCTGTATGTGATCACGAGCTCGCTGTTCGGCGGCGGCTCGGACGGCCCGGACATCGTTGCGCACCTGCACGAGCTCGGCATGGAGCTCGGCAACCACACCCACAACCACCCCAACCTCGCCTCGCTCCAGCCCGACGAGGTGCGGTATGAGCTCGCCCGCAACGTGGTCGAGATCACCGACATCGTCCCGGACGCCGAGGTGGTGACGCTGTCGCTGCCGCTCGGGGTCTTCCCCGACGAGCGCGAGCTCGCAGCCCAGGGCGAAGCGGACGTGGGCTCCTACGACCACCAGGGCATCCTGCTGGTCGGCTCGGAGCCGGCACGCTCCCCGTTCGCGGCCGACTTCGATCCGCTGGCGATCCCGCGCATCCGGTCGGCACCGTCGTGGGAGGGCGGGGAGCCGGACTTCGGCTCGGCCTTCTGGCTCGAGCAGCTCGAGCAGGAGGGCTCCTACCGTCGCTACGTGTCCGACGGGAACCCGGACACGATCTCGTTCCCGGAGGACCGGGCGGACGAGCTCGACCCGGCCTACCAGGAGCGCGCGAACCCCTACTAGACCGCCTGCGACGTGGTGCCCCGCGTGAACACCGCGATGAGGAGCTGCTGTGCGAAGCGACACCGACCGTCTGCTCCCGCCGGAGCCCGTCACCGACCTCGACGCCCACCTCGCGACCGGTGGGGGGACCGGCCTGACGGGGGCACTGGCCCTGCCCCCGGACGCCGTGATCGACGAGCTCGAGGCGGCAGGGCTGCGCGGGCGCGGCGGGGCCGGCTTCCCGACGGCGACCAAGTGGCGTGGCGTGCGTGCCACGGCAGCCGACACCGGCAGCCGCATCGACCTGGTGGCCAACGCCGCCGAGGGCGAGCCGGGCACCTACAAGGACCGCACCCTGCTCGAGCAGCAGCCCTACGCCTTCCTGGAGGGGCTGTGCATCGCCCTGCACGCCTCCGGTGCCCACAGCGCCTACGTCGGCATCAAGGAGGCCTTCACCGGTCCGCTCGAACGGTTGACCGACGCGCTCGACGAGGTGCGCGAGGCAGGGTGGCCCGGTGCTGAGCGCATCGCCGTCGTCACCGGCCCCGATGCCTACCTCTTCGGTGAGGAGACCGGCATGCTGGAGGTCATCGAGGGCAACCTGCCGCTGCCGCGCATCGTCAAGCCCTTCGAGGCCGGGCTGCACGCGACCACCTCCGCGCCCAACCCGACCATCGTCAACAACGTGGAGACGCTCTCGCACGTGGCCCGGATCCTGGCCAACGGCTCGGACTGGTTCCGCGAGGCCGGCACCAGCGACTCCCCGGGCACGATGGTGTTCACGGTCGTCGGTGACGTGGCCAACCCCGGCGTGTACGAGCTCTCGCTCGGCACGCCGCTTCGCACCCTGCTCGAGGACGTCGCAGGTGGAGACGACATCAAGGTGGTCTACAGCGGGGTGTCGACGGCGGTGATCACCCCCGACCTGCTCGACACCCCGCTGTGCTTCGACCGCATGAGCGAGGCCGGGGTCGGGCTCGGCTCCGGCGGCTTCATCGTCTACGACTCGTCGCGCTCGATCGTCGACGTCCTCCACGTGCTGATGAACTTCCTGGCGGTGGAGTCCTGCGGGCAGTGCAACGCGTGCAAGCTCGGCACGGGGGCGATGGCGGCGATCCTCGCCCGGATCCAGCGCGGCGAGGCGGAGCAGACCGACCTCGAGACGCTGCTCAAGCGCTCGCACACCGTGACCGACCAGAACCGCTGCTACCTGCCGGTGGGGGCGCAGCTCATGGTGGGCTCGACCGTGGAGCGGTTCGTCGATGAGTTCGTGGCCACCGTCGAACGCGGGGAGCCGACGCCGGCGGACCTGCCGACCCCGCTGGTCGAGCACATCGACGAGGACACCGGTGCGGTCACCTTCCCCTCGCGCTACCACCTCAAGCAGACCGACTGGTCCTACGCCGACGTGGACCCTCGGGCCCAGCGCCTCGACGCCATCCGCGACGACTGAGGTCCAGAGCAGCTGCCGTCGCCGCCGCGTGGCTCACGCCCACGGGGCAGCGGTGAGCTCGTCCAGTCGTGGTGGGTCGCCGCCCGCGCGGGTGCAGGTCACCGCTGCGAGGTGGACCGCGGCGCGCAACGCGTCGGTGACGACCGCCGCGTCCGCGGCGCGCAGCGCGTCCGCATCCAGCAGTGCGCTGCGCTCGCACCAGGCGAGGAGCCCGGAGGTGAACGCGTCGCCCGCCCCGACGGTGTCGACGACCTCGATGCGCTCCCCGGGCACCTCGATGTCGTCGCCGTCCGGTCGGACCGCGACGGCGCCGTCGGCCCCCCGGGTGACCACGACCAGCGCCGGACCGAGCCCAGCCCACCCACGCGCCACCTCCAGCGGGTCGGATGCCTCCGGTCGGAGCAGGGCGATGTCCTCGTCGCTGACCTTGACCAGGTCGAGCGACGGCAGGAGCCGCTCGAGCCGGGCGGCGTAGTCGTCGCGGCCACCGACCTCGCCGAAGACGTTGGGGCGAACGTTGGGGTCGAGGCTGGTGAACCTGCCACCCGCGGCCTGCTCGAGCAGCCGCGTCAGGGTGTGGCCGGTCGGGTGATGGCCGAGCCCGATCGCCCCGAGCGACACGTGCAGCGCCGCGCCGTCGGGCAGCGCGGCGACGTCGGCCCTGTCCAGTACCGCAGCGGCGGTGCCCTGGAGGTAGAAGCCGTAGCTGGCCCGACCCGCGTCGTCGAGGTGGACGACGGCGAGGGTGGTGGGCTCGTCGTACCGCGGCGCCCGTGAGACGTCGACCCCGTCGTCCTCGAGCCGAGCGGCCAGCCGTTGCCCGAACGCGTCGGTCGACAGCCCGCCGAGGTAGGCGGGGGCGGTCTCGAGCCGACCGAGCCCGACCGCGACGTTGTAGGGTGAGCCACCGGGCAGCGGGGCCAGCAGGCCGTCGCGTGGGGCGAGGTCGATCAGGGCCTCCCCGGCGACGACGATCACGGCGCCACCCGCCGGGCGGTGATCGGGTCGTCGTCATGGGCCGCCAGGTCGTCGTCCACCGCGTCCGCCTCCGCCCGGGCGTCGTCGAGCAGCGCGCGGTCCTCCTCGTCCAGGAAGGCGGTCTGCGCGGCCTCGTCGGACGGGTCGAGTTCGACGATCGCGGCGGTGTCCTCCGGCAGGATCAGGTCGCCGTCCACCAGCGCGACGTGGTCGTCGCTGGCGTAGGCGAGGCGACAGCCGGGCGGCAGCTGGAGTGTCGCGGGGCCCTGGCCGTCGCCGACGTGCAGGCAGACGAGCACCTCACCGCCGCGCTCGACGGCGATGACCGGTCCGTCCTCGAGCACCCACTCGAGGGGTGAGCCGTCGGTCAGGGGCGGCAGCGCGCGGCGCGTGGCCAGCAGCCGTCGGGTCCGCTCGAGGTGGGAGTCGGGGTCGGCGAGCTGTGCCTCGACGGTGTCGGCCGGTGTGCGGTTGTGCCCCAGCGGCAGCCACGGCTCGCCGGTGGTGAAGCCCAGGTGCCGGCCCCGTGCCCAGGGCATCGGGCTGCGGTAGGGGTCGCGCCCCGTCGCGCCCGGAATGCGCAGGGCGACCGGGTCCTGTGCCACCTCGGCGTCAAGGTCGGCGTCGTCCAGGCCGAGCTCGTCGCCCTGGAAGAGGAACACCGCCCCGGGCAGGCCGCACAGCAGGGTCAGGTAGGCCAGTGCCCGCCGGGCACCGACCTCTCCGCCGCCGAAGCGGGATGCCGCACGGGAGTCGTCGTGGCTGGACAGCGGCCAGGCGACCGACTCGCCGAGGCTGTCGACGAAGGGCCGCAGGCGGCCGCAGATCTGGTCGGCGTCCCAGCCGACCCGCAGCGCCACGAAGCCGAACGAGGCGTGCAGCGCGTCCTCCGCCACGTAGCGCGCCACGCGGTCGGCCTCGAGCAGGTAGACCTCGCCGAGCAGCACGGCGTCGTGCTTGTCGGCCAGGCGGCGCCAACCGTGGAAGATCTCGACCACGCCCGGCTGGTCCAGGTCGTAGCGGTGGTCGAAGCGGTCGAAGGCCACGCCCGCGAGGAGCTCGTCGGCGGGCTCGGCCAGTTCCGGGTTGTCGCGGAAGGACGGGTCCTCCATCAGGGTGTGCGCGACATCGATGCGCACGCCGTCCACCCCGCGGGCGAACCAGCTGGCGAGGATGTCCTCGAACGCGGCGCGGACCCGCGGCTCCGACCAGTTGAGGTCCGGCTGTTCCGGGAGGAACAGGTGCATGTAGTACTCGCCGGTGGTCTCGTCGTAGGTCCAGGCGGGGCCACCGAAGTGGCTGACCCAGTTGTTGGGAGGACCGCCGTCGGGGCCCGGTGGCCGCCACACGTAGAAGCTGCGGTGGGCGGCGTCGCGCGACGAGCGCGCGTCGACGAACCACGGATGCTGGTCGGAGGTGTGGTTGGGCACCAGGTCGATCAGCACCCGCAGGCCGAGCTGGTGGGCATCGTGCAGCAGCCGGTCGAACTCGGCGAGATCGCCGAACCGAGGGTCGACGTCGAGGTAGTCGCTGACGTCGTAGCCGTGATCCGCCTGCGGGGAGGGGTAGAAGGGGGTCAGCCAGACCACGTCGACGCCCAGGTCGGCCAGGTAGGGCAGGTGGGTCCGCGCGCCCGCGAGGTCCCCCAGCCCGTCGCCGTCGGCGTCGGCGAACGAGCGCACGTAGACCTCGTAGCCGACCATGCCGGCCAGTCCTCGCGAGGGGGTCGTGGGTGTGTCCGCGGGCATCGGTGGCGGGCCTTTTGCCGGGGGCGGGAGCAACTGGACGTCCGAGGGCAGGACGTTGGTCACCGGTTGCGACTGGACACTTGCAAGCGCTTGCAGGAACGTGCCCGCAAGGCTATCGTGAATACGGGTGAGGAATGGGCGTCCATGACGGTCGAGGGACTCGAGGCCAGCCCGACCATCGACGACGTCGCGCGGCGGGCCGACGTCTCGGTCGCCACGGTGTCGCGGGCCCTGCGTGGACTGCCGAACGTGGCTCCCTCCACCCGTATGCGCGTCCTGCAGGCCGCAGAGGAGTTGCAGTACGTCAGCAACCCGTCCGCCTCACAGCTGGCTGGCGGGCGCAGTCTGACCGTGGGGCTCGTCGTCCCGATGCTCGGCCAGTGGTACTACTCGCGGGTGTTCACCGGGGTCGAGGGCGTGGTCGGCGCGGCGGGCTACGACGTGTTGCCGTTCACGCTCTCGGGGCCGGGCGGGGTGTCGCGGTTCGTCGAGTCGCTGCCCTTCCGGCGGCGGGTCGACGGGCTCGTGCTCGTCGATGCGCCGCTGGACGACGACCAGATCGCTGCGGTGGTCGGCGCAGGCGCAACCCTGGTCACGATGGGTCTGCTGGTCGACGGCATCGCCGGACTCGCGGTCGACAACGTCGCCGCGGCGCGATTGGCGGTCGGCCATCTCACGGGGCTCGGACACGAGCGCATCGCCCTGATCGGCGGAGCCGACGACGACCCGTTTCGTTTCTCGGCTCCGGTCGACCGGCAGCGGGGCTATCAGGAGGCGCTGACTGCCGCGGGGATCGACTACCGCCCGGAGCTGGCCGTGGCCGGCAACTTCTCGCTCGAGGGCGGTGCCGAGGCGATGCACCACCTGCTCACGCTCGACGAGCCGCCGACGGCGGTGTTCGCCGGCTCGGACGAGATGGCGATCGGCGCGATGCAGGTCGCCCGTGACGCCGGGCTTCGGGTCCCCGAGGAACTGTCGATCGTCGGCATCGACGACCACGACGTTTCGGAGTACATCGGCCTGACCACCATTCGCCAGGACGTCGTCGCGCAGGGCGAGCGCGCGGCGCAGCTGCTGCTCGAGCAGCTGGATCCGGAACGCGCGCAGCCGCCCGCACACGAACGTCACCCGACGCGGCTGGTGGTGCGGCGGACGACCGCGCCACCGGCACCGGGCCTCGACTACCGCTGGTGACCTGTCCGCCTCGACCTCGGCCTGAAGAACGAAAGCGCTTGCAGAATCAGCCTCCGACCGCCATAGTGGGCAGTGGAGAAGTGAGGGAGAGCTCATGGCCAATATCGTGTTCGAGGACATTCAGAAGGTCTTTCCGGACGGGACCCAGGCGATCTTCGACCTGAACCTGGAGGTGAACGACCAGGAGTTCGTGATCCTGGTCGGTCCGTCCGGGTGCGGGAAGTCCACCGCGCTACGGATGGTCGCGGGCCTGGAGGACATCTCCGGCGGCAAGATGTACATCGGCGACAAGGTCGTCAACGACCTCACGCCCAAGGAGCGGGACATCGCGATGGTGTTCCAGTCCTACGCGCTGTATCCGCACATGTCGGTCGCCGACAACATGGGCTTTGCGCTCAAGCTCGCCAAGATCGACAAGGACGAGATCGAGCGACGGGTCAACGACGCGGCGGAGATCCTGGGCCTGACCGAGTACCTCCACCGCAAGCCAAAGGCGCTCTCCGGTGGACAGCGCCAGCGTGTTGCGATGGGCCGCGCGATCGTCCGCTCGCCGCAGGCGTTCCTCATGGACGAGCCGTTGTCCAACCTGGACGCCAAGCTGCGGGTCGCGATGCGCGCGGAGATCGCCTCGCTCCAGAACCGCTTGGGGGTCACGACCCTCTACGTCACCCACGACCAGGTCGAGGCGATGACCATGGGCGACCGCGTCGCGGTGCTCAAGCTCGGCCGCCTCCAGCAGGTTGACTCGCCCCAGCAGCTCTACGACAACCCCGACAACCTGTTCGTCGCCGGGTTCATCGGCTCGCCGGCGATGAACATGGCCGAGGCCACGGTGCGCCGGGACGACGGCAGGCTCTTCGTCGAACTCGACAACGGCCAGACCCGACTGGCGGTGCCCGAAGAGGCGCTGGAGAGGTATCCGGGAGCGGCCCAACGCGACGGTGGCAAGGTGGCGCTCGGCATCCGCCCAGAGCACTTCACCCCACCGGAGGAAGTCGCAGACGAGCAGCGCTGGAGGGGGCGCGAGGTCACCCTCGTCGAGATGCTCGGCGCGGAGATGCTGGTGCACTTCCACACCGACTCTCCGCCGATCGTCTCTGAGGACATGAAGGCCGCGATCGACGACGAAGAGGCATTCGAGGACCTCCAACGACAGGCGGCGACCGGCGGTCAGGACTTCGTGTCGCGCTTCGAGCCGACCTCGCCACCCAAGGTCGGAGACAGCATCGATGTCGGCGTACGAACCGAGCACGTCCACTTCTTCGACATCGAAAGTGGCGCCGCACTGCGGTGACCAACCGACCAGACCGCCAATCTGAGACTTCACCGATCGACAAGGTGCTTCCCGAACAGACCAACCCCGATGGATGACCCGGCAAGTGATTGGAGTCAACAGTGAGTTTCAACAATCGCGTGAGGTACTGGCTGCCTGTGCTGCTGGTGCTCGCCCTGGGTGCCGCTGCGTGTGAGGCGGACCCCGACGAAGCCCTCGACGACCCCGATGCCGTTGACGAGCCGGCCGAGAACGGCGTTGTCAACGTCGTCAGCGCGTTCACCGGTGACGAGGCCGATGCTTTCGAGGCGTCCTTCGCCGCCTTCGAGGAAGAGACCGGCATCACCGTCGACTACGAGCCGACGGCCGACTTCGAGGTCCTGCTGCCGACGCGCGTGGAGGCGGGAGACCCGCCAGACATCGCGTTGTTCCCGCAGACGGGCCTGTTGATGGATATGGCCGAGGAGGCCGGTGCCACCCCGCTTGAGGAGTTCATGGACATCGACGCCCTCGAGGAGACGATGGTCGCCGGGTTCATGGAGTCCACCCGTGACGACGACGGCAACACCTTCGGTCTGCCAATGCGCCTGGCCAACAAGAGTCTGCTCTGGTACCCGACGCCGCAGTTCGAGGATGCTGGCTACGAGGTGCCACAGACCCAGGAGGAGCTCGTCGCCCTCGAGGACCAGATGCGCGCCGATGGTGAGACGCCCTGGTGCCTGAGCATGGAATCCGGCGACGCCACCGGCTGGGTCGGTACCGACTGGGTCGAGGAGTACATGCTGCGCCTGCACGGCGCGGAGGCCTACGACGCCTGGGTCGATGGCGAGCTGCCGTTCGACTCGCCTGAGGTGCGTGATGCCTTCGAGTCCTTCGAGCGCATCTGGGCCACCGAGGGCAACGTCTTCGGCGGCACCGACGGCATGCTGGAGATCCCGTTCGGTGACGTGCCCAACGAGATGTTCCAGGACGAGCCCAACTGCTGGATGCACCGCCAGGGCAACTTCATCACCGGGTTCTTCCTGGAGGACGTTCAGGAGAACATCGACGAGCGGGTCGGCGTCAGCTACTTCCCCGCGTTCGAGGGCGAGGACGAGCCGGTGCTCGCCGGTGGCGACTTCGCACTGCTGATGAACGACACCGACGAAGCACGCCAGTTCATGGAGTTCATGGCGCGCGACGACTTCGGTGAGGAATGGGCAGCGCAGGGCGGCTGGCTCTCACCGAACGTGAACTTCGACGACTCTGTCTACCCCGACCAGACCCACCGCGACATGCACGAGGCGGCGATCACCGCCGACCTCGTCCGGTTCGACGCCTCGGATGACATGCCTGGTGTCGTTGGAACCGGCTCGTTCTGGGACGGCATCGTCGACTGGGTCGACGGTCGCGCCACCCTCGACGAGACCTTGCAGCGGATCGACGACAGCTGGCCGAGCTAGCCACCCCCCGGCCCGGGGCGGCGACGCCGCCCCGGGCCGGAAGCCCACCGACCAGAAGGAGCGTCGATGCAGACACTGCTGTTCGGATTCGGTGCCATCGTTGCAGGCGTCGGCGGGATCGTCGTCCTGTACTGGGTGCTCAACAAGGTGGTCGAGCAACTGCCGGCCAAGTGGGAGGAGCGCCTCAAGCCGTATGTGTTCATCGGCCCTCCGCTGCTGCTGCTCGGGGTGTTCCTGCTGTGGCCGGCCGTGCGGACGGTCTATCTGAGCTTCTTCGACGCACGAGCCGCCAACTTCGTGGCCCTGGACAACTATGTCCGGATGTTCACGACCCCTCGGTACGTCGAGTCGCTCGTCAACTCGCTGATCTGGATCCTGATCGTGCCTGCGCTGTCGGTCGCGCTCGGGCTGTTCGTCGCGGTCCTCTCCGACCGTCTCAAGGCAACCGCAGAGAAGCTCGTCAAGTCGATTATCTTCATGCCGATGGCCATCGCCCTGGTCGCCGCCGGCACGACCTTTTTGTTCATCTACGCCTGGGCTCCGCCGGGGGCCGACCAGTACGGCATGCTCAACGCGATCTGGACCGGGCTCGGTGGTGAACCACAGCGCTGGCTGTCGATCGACGCCGCGAGGATCAACACGATCCTGCTGACCCTGGTCCTAGTGTGGATGCAGGCGGGATTCGCGATGGTGCTGCTCTCCGCGGCCATCAAGAACGTTCCCGAGGACACCCTCGAGGCGGCCCGGGTCGACGGCGCCACGGAGGTCCAGATCTTCTTCCGCGTGGTCGTGCCGCAGATCGCCACCACGATCATGGTGCTGCTGACCACCATCACGATCTTCGTGCTCAAGACCTTCGACGTGGTGTGGGTCACCACTGGCGGCCGGTTCGGCACGGAGTTCCTGCCGGTGACCTTCTTCCGTGAGCTCGTGGTCGTCCGGGATCAGGGCATGGCTGCCACCGTCATCGTGGTGATCCTCGTCGCGACCATCCCGATCATGGTCTACAACGTCAAGCAGTACCGCAAGCAGGAGGCGATGGCATGAGCGCCACAACTGCCACTGATGTCGGCCAGGATGAGGCGCTCGAGGGTGGCAAGCCGGAGCGCGTCCCACGCAGCAAGGGCCGCATCCTCATCAATGCCCTGCTCCTGGCGTTGTGCCTGTTCTGGTTGGTCCCGGTCATTGGCCTGCTGATCTCGTCGTTCCGGCCGCGCGACGACGTGCTGAGCACCGGTTGGTGGACGGTGTTCGCCAACCCGCTCGAGTTCACCCAACGGGTGACGATCGAGAACTACGTCGAGGTGCTCGAGGCCGGTATGGGACCGGCGATCATCAATAGCTTCGTAATCGCCGTGCCGTCCACGGTCATTCCGATCCTGGCAGCGGCGTTCGCCGCCTACGCATTTTCGTGGATGCGCTTCCCAGGCCGCGAGGTGCTGTTCATCGTGGTGATCATGCTGCTGGTCGTGCCGTTGCAGGTGGCCTTCGTCCCCCTGCTGCGCATGTTCGTCGGTATGGGCATCCAGGGCACGTTCCTGAGCATCTGGCTGGCGCACGCCACCTTCGGCATGCCCTTGGCGGTGTATCTGCTGCGCAACTACATCGGTTCGTTGCCGCGTGAGGTCATCGAATCGGCCAAGGTCGACGGGGCCAGCCACTTCCAGGTGTTCTGGCGGCTGATCCTGCCGCTGTCGGTGCCGGCACTGGCAGCGTTCGTCATCTTCCAGTTCCTTTGGACCTGGAACGACTTTCTCGTCGCGACGATCTTCCTGCGGCCCCGACCGCTGACGGTCGAGCTGGTGCAACTGGTCAGCGCGTTCGGTGCGGAATGGCACCTGCTGATGGCCGGCGCATTCGTCACGATGGTCGTGCCGCTCATCGTCTTCTTCACGATGCAACGGTTCTTCGTCCGCGGTATGACCGCCGGTTCGGTCAAGGGTTGACGTCTGGCGCCGCCGCACCTGGTGCCCCTGTCACCTGGCAGGGGCACCAGGTTGTCGGCGAGGTGTCGGGCGACCCCGCCCAGCAGCAGGTCTACGAACACGGCTGGCAGTCGTGGAGCCCGTCGGGGCTCTACCCGGCCACGGCCATCTCACCGCGGCCGCGGCATGCCGGCGCGCAGACGTCCGGCTTCCGCCCGGGACGGCCCGCTCCGGACGAGGGCTTCCAGGCTGAGGGCCTGCTGGCGGTCGTGGCCGCGGACGGCAGTGCCCGGCTGTGGTACGCCCCCGACCCGTGGCGCGAGGTGGCATCGATCCGTGCCACCGCGGGGAGCGGCGCGACGATCGTCACCGCCGACGGGCCGGTGGTCGAGCTCGCCGCCGACTCGCTCGACGGCGCGTTGGCGCGCGCTGGCGATGCACTCGCCCACGCCGGTGGCGTGTCCGAACTGCGTGCGCTCGGACCCGGGTGGTGTTCCTGGTACGCCTACTGGGGCGAGGTGACCGAGGCCGACGTCCGGACGAACCTGGCAGCGATCGAACGGCTGGGCCTCGATCTCGCCGTCGTTCAGATCGACGACGGGCATCAGGAGGCCATCGGTGACTGGCTGACCCGGTCAGCAGGCTTCGGCCCATTGGCACAGCTCGCAGCACGCATCCGCGATGCCGGCTACGAGGCAGGGATCTGGACCGCGCCGTTCCTCGTCGCACCGGACAGCGACCTTGCCGCCGCCCACCCCGAGTGGCTGCTCGAGGACGTGGTCGCCCTGCACAACTGGGGCCAGGACATCCGCGTGCTCGACGTCACCCATCCCGACGCCGCTGAGCATCTGGCGACGGTCTACCGCAGCCTCGTTGCGCAGGGCTTCACCTACCACAAGCTCGACTTCCTCTTTGCGGGCGCGATGGAGGGGCCTCGGTCGGCTGGCGGCACCGGGCTGGATGCCTACGCCCACGGGCTCGGGATCATCCGCGACGCACTGGGGGCCGACGCGACGATCCTCGGCTGCGGCGCCCCGTTGCTGCCGAGCATCGGTCACGTCGACGCGATGCGCGTCAGCCCCGACATCGACCCGGTCTACGAACCACCCGACGGTGATCTCAGCCAGCCCTCACAGCATGGTGCGGTCACCGCCGGGGCAGCGCGCCGCTGGATGCACGGGCGGTGGTGGATCAACGACCCGGACTGCATCCTCGCCCGGCCGGGTGTCGAGCACCGCGCCGCCTGGGCTGGCTACCTGCGCGACTGCGGCGGGCTGATGATCTCCTCCGACCCGCTCGACCGGCTCGACGCCGACGGGCTCGCCTGGACCCGACAGCTGCTGCGTCGCTCGCACCCCGACCCGCTTGACCGGGCCGTCGGCCCCCAGGCGGTGCACCCCACCGATCTCGACCGTGATGCCGCCGCGACACGTTCGGAGCCGTGATGCTCGAACTCGACGACCACTGGGTCTGGGACTTCTGGTTCGCCGACGACGGCCTGCGCCACCACGTGTTCTTCCTCAAGGCACCCAGGTCGCTCGGCGATCCCGATCTGCGCCACGTCAACGCCCGAATCGGCCATGCGGTCTCCGACGACCTGCGCAACTGGGAGATCCTGCCCGACGCGCTCGGCCCCGGGCCACCCGGAGCCTGGGACGACCGGGCCACCTGGACCGGCAACATCGTCGCCCATGACGGACACTGGTACCTGTTCTACTCGGGGATCAGCCACGCCCATGACGGCCTGGTCCAGGCGATCGGCATGGCGCACTCGGCCGACCTGCTGACGTGGCAGCGCGCCTCGGACGAGCCGCTGCTCACCGCCGACCCTCGCTGGTACGAGCAGCTCGACCTCGACACCTGGATCGAGGAGACCTGTCGCGATCCCTGGGTCTTCGCCGACCCCTCGGGCGACGGTTTCTGGATGTACTACACGGTCCGCGCCAACCACGGCGAGCCCGACGGCCGCGGCGTGATCGGACAGGCGTGGTCGCCCGACCTGTGGACCTGGGAGTCGCGGCCACCGGCGACCGACCCCGGGGACTTCGGCCACCTCGAGGTGCCCCAGCTCGCGGAGATTGGCGGCACCCACTACCTGCTGTTCTCGGTGTACGAGTGGGCCCACTCGGCGGCTCGCCAGCGGCGCGCGGAGGTCGTCTGCGGCACGCACTACTTGGTCGGGGACTCCGCGTTCGGACCGTTTCGGATGCTCAGCGACGACTTCCTCATCGGATCCCCCCAGGGCCTGTTCTATGCCGGGCGGGTCATCCAGGACCGGGCGGGCGACTGGCAGTTCATGTCCTGGGCGCAGTTCGCCCCTGACGGGTCGTTCATCGGCGCACTGGCCGATCCAGTCCCCCTCGTCCAGCATGCCGATGGCAGCCTCGCGCTGGCCCGTCAGCCAAGCGCAGGCGACCGTGGCGCTCCGCCGTCGGCCCGCCAGCCGGACACCCCGGGATGAGCACGGCCTTCGGCAAGGACCCGCTCACCCCGGCGGGCCGTTGGCGCGTCATCGCGGTCACCACCGCCGCGATGCAGGTCAGCTACTGGCCCGTGGTCGCGACGGCCGTGCTTGGCGATCGTCCCGACGACGTCGTCGCCGCTGGGGTGTTCGTGGGGCTCGGCGTCGTCCCGTTTGTGCTCATGGTGGTGGCCTTCACCTCGCGCCATCCAGCGGCGCCGTGGGCGGTGCTGCGTGCCATGGCCCTGTTCGCGGTCGTGGGCGTCTCGGTCGGGCTGCTGCACGTCGCCGCCGGGATGGCGGCCGGCTACGCGGCAGGGGGCCTCGCGACGCTGCGGCCACCGCCCGAAGTGCGTCCGTGGCCGGCACGCATCGCCATGTGCGCCGCTGTCACGGTCTCGGTCACGCTCATCGTGGCGGTGGCGCCGGCGGTCGGGCTCGTGCTCGGGGCGCTCCTTCCGTTCCCTGCGCTCGGACTTGCGGACCGGCTCGCCGCCGGCCAGACCTCAACATCCCGGTAATCTCAGACCACTGCCGCGGAGGTGCTCGTGCGGTTCCAACTCACCGCCCGCACCGGCCATCCGGACTTCCTCGATCTGCCGTGGGACGTCGCCCTGCGCGACTGGGAGCACGAGCGGCTGGTGGAGATGCCGATGGGCATCCACCGCCACGTCGTGCGAACGGTCCAGTACGACGACCGGCTCTACCACTTGAAGGAGCTCCCTCGGCGGTTGGCGGAGCGTGAGTGGCGGTTCCTGCGTCACCTGCGGTCCGAGGCGGTCCCCGTCGTCGACGTCGTCGGCGTGGTCACCTGGCGGACCGGTGCCGACGGCGACCGGCTCGAGGCGGTGCTGATCACCGAGCACCTGGAGTTCTCGGTGCCCTACCGGCTGCTGTTCCTGCGCCAGGAGCATCGCACCCTCCGCGATCCGATCCTCGACGCGCTGGTCCACCTGCTGGTGCGCATCCACCTCAACGGCTTCTACTGGGGTGACTGTTCACTGTCGAACACCCTCTTCCGCCGAGACGCCGGCCGGCTGTCCGCCTATCTCGTCGACACCGAGACCGGCGAGCTCCACGACGAGCTGTCCCGCGGTCAGCGCCAGATGGACGTCGACCGGGCGATCGAGAACTGCGCCGGCGAGCTGCTCGACCTCCAGGCCGCCGGCATCCTCTCCTCACGCGTCGACCCGTTCGAGCTCGGCGAGGAGCTGCGCGAACGCTACGGGGGGTTGTGGGCGGAGCTGACCAGCGACGAGGTGTTCGCCGAGGACGAGCGCTACCGCATCCACGAACGGCTGCGACGGATCAACGAGCTCGGCTACGACGTCGACGAGCTCGAGCTGATCGGTGACGAGCCGGGCCTGACCCGGTTGAAGCTCAAGACCTCCGTGGTCGAGCCCGGTCGCTACCGACGCATCCTGCGCGAGCTGACCGGGCTCGACGCACAGGACAACCAGGCCCGACGGCTGCTCAACGACATCCACAACTTCGGTGCATGGCTGCAGCAGGAGGAGGGGCGGGCGCTGCCGGAGCCGGTCATCGCCCACCGGTGGCGTGAGGGCGCCTTCGAGCCGACGGTCGCCGCGGTCCCCGATGAGCTGCGCGGACGCCGCGATCCGGTGGAGGTCTTCCACGAGGTCCTGCACTACTGGCACCAGTGGTCGGCTGAGGAGGGCGCAGACCTCGATCTGCCGACCGCGGTCCAGCGCTACGTCGACGAGGTGCTGACCGTGCTGCCCGACGAACGGCGTGTGTCGCCGGCCGAGGGCGACGCCGAGCTCGCCGAGGCGCTGCCGGACCAGGTCGCGGACACCGGGCCTGCCGACCCGACCTCGCCCGACGCGGATGCCGCGGCCGACCGACGGATCTCGTGATTGTCAGCGGTCGTGGCGGCTCCGGCCGAGCGCACGGGGAAGGTGTCAGTGGTCGGCTCGGTCGCCGAGGTCACCCAGGAACGACCGGATCGCCGTGACCAACTCCCCGGGCCGCTCCTCCTGCGGGGTGTGGCCGCACCGCTCGATCAGTCGAAAGCGGGCGTCCGGGATCGCGGCTGCGGTGCGCCGGCTCAGGTCCGCAGCGATGACCGAGTCGTGGTCACCGGCGACGACCAACGTCGGTACGTGGATGGTGCGCAGCACCCCGCGCAGATCCGGGGGACGCTCCGCACAGACCGCCTCCCACAGTCCCCGGTCCCAACCGTCGACCTGCAGCATGCGCTGGTAGGGCTCGGCGTCCGCCGCGGTGGCGCGCGAGGAGTCGAACCACCCGCGGCTCACCCTCGCCACGTCGACCCGGCCGGTGAGCCGTCGCACGACCCGCGGTCCGACGGCCCGCAGCGGCCCGGTGCGCATCAGGGGCCGGATCGGGGCCGGCGGGCCGACGTCGCCGGTGATCGCGGGGCTGATCAGCACCAGGGCGCGCACGCGGTCGGGTCGTTGTGCGTACATCTCCAGCACGTTGGTGCCGCCGGCTGAGGAGCCGACCAGGACGGCCTCATCGACATCGAGGTGGTCGAGCAGCTCCCAGCCGATCCGTGCAGCCGTTGCGCGGCGGTAGGGCGCGGCCACGCCGTTCCACGGGTGGCGTGGGCGCTCGGTCAGCCCGAAGCCCGGCCGATCGAATGCGGCGACCAGGTGGTCGCGGGCCAGGTCGGCGGTGAGGTGTCGCCAGGTCCGGGTGCTGCCGTAGAAGTGGTGGCTGAGCAGCAGGGCCGGGGCGGGCGGGTCGCCGTGGACCTCGTGATGGACCTCGACGCCGGCGAGGCGCGCGAAGCGGCTCACGGGGTAGGCGAGGGCCCGGGCGGGCCGGGTTCGCTCGCCGGCGTCTGTGGTGGGGTGGACCGTCACCTGGCTACCTCGTCGTCTGGGTGCGGCTGATCGGGGGTACGCCGCGCAGGACGGGACTGATCCGAGGCGGCCACTGCCCGTGCGGCGGCTCTGCGCCCCGTCTGCCGGGCGTCGCTAGGGTCCGGCACGCACACGTCCGCGGAGGGTGACATGAGCGACGCTGGCGGGAACCCACCTGCCGGTTGGTACCCGGACTCGAACCAGCCCGGGACGCAACGGTACTGGGACGGACAGCGGTGGACCGAGCACACCGCACCGCTGCACACCGGCGGCGCGCCGGTCGGGGGCGGAGCCGCCGCTGCCGGCGGCGCCTACGGCGGCGAGCGGATCGACACCTGGCTGTGGCAGTCGATCGTGGCCACCTTGCTGTGCTGCCTGCCGCTGGGCGTCGTCGGGATCGTCTTCGCCGCCCAGGCCCAGTCCGCGATCAACGTCGGCAACCTCGACGAGGCGCGCGCGAAGGCCAACACGGCCAAGACGATGACGCTGATCGCCGTCGGGATCGGCCTGGTCGGCATCCTGGTGTGGCTCCTGTTCTTCGTCGTCGGCCTCGGCGGCGCGCTGTCGGGGCTGTAGCGATCGGGGCTGGAGCGATGACCGCGTTGACCGCACGGATTCACCGGCCGGGATGGCTCGCCCCCACCGGTGTCGGGCTGCTCGGTCTGTCCGCGCTCGGGCTGCTGGCCGTGCTCGACCCCGAGCAACGGGCGGCGGTGTTCCCGACCTGTCCGTTCCGCGCCCTGACTGGGCTCGACTGCCCGGGCTGTGGCGGAACCCGGGCCGTCTACGCCCTGCTGCAGGGCGACCTGCCGCTCGCGCTCGACCACAACGCGTTCGCCGTGCTCGTCACCCTGCCGCTGTTGATCGGCGCGTGGGCGTTGTGGTTGGCCGCCGGGGTCGGTCTGCGGGCGCGGCCGCCGACACTGACGCCTCGGGTGACCTACTGGCTGGTCGCGGTGATCACGGTGTTCTGGATCGTGCGCAACCTGCCGATCGAGCCGCTGGCCCGGCTGGGCTCGACTGCGGCCGGTGCGTGAGCCACGCCGCCGGGTTCGGCAGCCCGGCGGGGCGGCTCGCTGGCCGGCATCGGTAGTCTGGCCGTATGGAACACGACACCTCGACGCAGAAGCACGTGCTGGTCGCCGTCGCGTGGCCGTACGCCAACGGCCTCTCGCACCTGGGACACATCGCCGGGTGCTACCTGCCGGCGGACATCTTCGCGCGCTACCACCGCATCGCCGGCTCGCGGGTGCTGATGGTCTCTGGCACCGACGCCCACGGCACGCCGATCACGGTCAAGGCCGACCAGGAGGGCGTGACCCCGGAGGAGATCGTCGAGCGCTACAACCCGCGCTTCCACGAGCAGTGGGAGCGGCTCGGGGTCTCGTTCGACCTGTTCACCACCACGATGACCGACAACCACCGCGAGGTCACCTGGGACCTGTTCCGCACGCTGCACGCCAACGGCTTCGTGGACACCAAGACCACCGAGCAGTTCTACGATCCGGAGGCCCAGCGGTTCCTCCCCGATCGCTACGTCTACGGGACGTGTCCGAGCTGCGCCTACCCAGAGGCCCGCGGCGACCAGTGTGAGAACTGCGGACGGACCCTCGACCCGGTCGACCTGATCGAGCCGCGGTCGAAGCTGACCGACGCGGTCCCCTCGCCGCGCGAGACCGAGCACTACTTCATCCTGCTGCCCAAGCTGCGCGACGAGCTGCTCGCGTGGCTCGAGTCGCGCGAAGAGTGGCGTGGCCACGTCATCAACTGGGCCAAGGGCTTCGTGCGCGAGGGGCTGCTCGACCGCGCGATCACCCGTGACCTGTCGTGGGGTGTGCCGATCCCGCCGGAGCTCGACATCTCCACCGAGCACTCCGACAAGCGCATCTACGTCTGGTTCGAGGCGGTCATCGGCTACCTGTCGGCGTCCAAGGAGTGGGCCCAGCGCCAGGGCGACCCGGAGGCCTGGCGCGCCTGGTGGGAGGATCCCGCGGCCGAGAGCTACTACTTCATCGGCAAGGACAACGTCCCGTTCCACGCGGTGTTCTGGCCCGCGTATCTGCTCGGCTACTCCGCCGGCTCGGACCGCCCGCTGAACCTGCCGACCAACGTGCCGGCCAACCAGTACGTGACGTTCAAGGGTGCGAAGGCGTCCAAGACGCACGGGATCGGCACCTCGCTGCTCGACTACCTGGAGATCTTCGGCGCCGACGAGCTGCGCTACGCGCTGGCCACGATCCTGCCGGAGTACGCCGACACCGATCTGGCCGAGGACGAGCTGGTCCGCAAGGTCAACGACGAGCTGGCTGCGGCCTGGGGCAACCTGGTCAACCGGGTGCTGGCCATGACCCGCAAGAACTTCGACGGCGTGGTGCCGGAGCCGGCCAGGTTGGACGAACGCGACCGTGCGCTGCTCGACCAGGTCGACGCCGCCCTCGCCCGTGAAGCACAGCTGCTCGAGCAGGTGGAGCTGCGCGCAGCGTTGCGCGAGGCGCTGACGGCGGCACAGGAGACCAACGCCTACTTGAACGCCCTCGAGCCGTGGCAGACCGCCAAGAGCGACCGTGAGCGTACGGCCACCACGTTGTGGACGGCGCTGCAGGCGATCGCGGGGATCAACGTCGGGTTCGCGCCGTACGTGCCCTTCGCGGCCGCCAGGCTGGATGAGTGGCTCGGCGGCGACGGCCAGCTCGAGGGCCGCGGCTGGCAGCGCGTCGAGGTTCCGGCGGGCACGGAGCTCGGCACCCCCACACCGCTGTTCGCCAAGGTCGAGCTGCCCGCAGCGGAGTGAGGCGTCAGCGCTGGCGCTCGGCGGCGACGCGGACCACCTCGACGTCCGGGAAGGTGATCTCGTCGCCGGTGTCGGCGTCGGACGCCACCGCGGCGAGCTCGGCCGCAGAGTCCTCCGGCACGGTGTCGTTGATGAACAGCCCCGCCGCGGTCTCGACCGATGCGCGGATCTTGAGCTTGCCGGGAGCCCGCTGGGGTGGGAGGAACTCGAAGCTGAGGTGCCAGTCGTCGACCGGTCCACCGTCGTTACCCGCCGGTGCCTGCTGACAGGCCATCATGTAGGCGAGCGGTGCGCCCGGGTGCAGCAGCTGGTCGTAGCAGCGGACGACCGCGTGCAGGGCAGCTGCGAGGTCGCGTCGTTCGTCGACGGTCAGGTCGGGCAGACGCCGCGCCCCGTGTCGGCGGGCGCGCACGTGAACCTCGTACGGCCAGTCGGGCGCGAACGGGACGCTGACCGTGAAGCTGTCGTTGGCGGTGACGCGCCGGGCAGGGGTGTCGCCGTCGGTGGCGACGACCTGGCAGGTCAGGCAGCGGTCGTGTCGTTGTCGGTGGCGCTGCAGTGCTCGGACCCGGTCATGTTGCCGGCTGGGCAGGTGGTCGAAGGCGTAGATCTGGCCGTGCGGATGGGAGAGGGTGGCGCCGATGTCCTCGCCCCGGTTCTCGAAGACGAACACGCTGCGCAGCGCCCGGTCCGACCACAGCTCGGCGGAGCGATCGGTCCACACCGCGATGACCCGTGCGAGCTCGCGCGGGGTGAGCGTCGCCAGCGAGCCCTCGTGGGTCGGGGTGTAGAGCACCACCTCGCAGCGGCCGCGTGACGGTGCCGTCGGTGCCTCGAGCGCGGGTGGCTCGGGCGGTGCCGCGAGCAGCGTCGGGAAACGGTTGTCGAACACCGCCGCCTCGTAGGCGAACGGCAGCTCCGGCCCGCCGACGCACAGCGGGCAGGCCGGTGCCGGCGCATCGTCCGTGGCACGTGACTGCGGACGGGTGTTGCGTGCCGGCGAGATCGCGACCCAGCGGTCGGTCAACGCGTCGTGGCGCAGGTGCAGCGCCGGCCACGCGCCGGGAGTCGCGTCAGCGGGCAGAGGGTTGCCGTCGTAGGCGCCGTACACCGACAGCCGCCGGCCGTCGGGGTGGCGCAGGTCGGTGCGAGGGAGCGGTTCCATGCCCGCATGTTACCGAAAGTTTCGAAGTCTTGCTATTTGGACGGTTTTCTTCTGTGAACGAAAGTTCGAACTGCCGGGTCGGGGCGCGGCGGGGTGGGGTCGCGACCCCCGGCTCGCGAGAAACCGTCGGTGGGGCGAGCTTCTCGCATGCGGGGCCAGGGCTGGCCGCCCGTCGGGCACGCGGACGGCGAGAAACCGCCGGTGGGGCGAGCTTCTCGCATGCGGGGCGTCGGCTGGCGATGGCCGGGCCCCGGCCCAGCGACGATCACACCGAGTCGCCCGCCAGCGGTGCGAGGCCCACCTCCAGGCCCGTCTCGCGAAGCGCGGCGACGAGCTCCGGATCGGCGCGCTCGTCGGTGAGCAGCAGGTCCACCTCGTCGAGTGCGCAGACGTGGGCGAGCGCGACCTGGCCGAGCTTGGAGCCGTCGGCACACACCACGCGCCGCACGGAGCGCGCGATCAGCAGCTTCTTGATCTCCGTCTCCGGCAGGTTGACGTTGGTCACGCCCCGATCGACGTCGACGCCGTTGCACCCGACGAACGCGGTGCCGACGTGGATCGCGTTGAGCACCAGCCCCGCCAGCGGCTCGACCAGGGAGTGCTGCTTGGGTCGCAGGGTGCCGCCGGTGACCACCACGGTCAGCCGCGGTGCCGCCGACTCGAGCGCCAGCGCGATCGTCAGCGAGGTGGTGAACACCGTCACGTCGGCCAGGTCGTCGCGGTTGGCCAGTGCGTGTGCGACGGCGGTCGTGGTGGTCCCGGCGTCGAGCACGATGCTGTCGCCGGAGGTGACCAGCGCCGCGGCCGCCCGGGCGATCGCGTGCTTCTCCTCGGCCGCGGCGACCTCGGCCTCCTCGAACGGCCGCTCGGGAGGGGCGGGGGCGCGGGGCACCGCTCCGCCGCGCACCCGGCGCAGCTGCGCGCGACGTTCCAGGGCGTCGAGGTCGCTGCGCACGGTGACCTCCGACACCTCGAACCGGGCGGCGAGGTCGCCGACCCGCACGAAGTCGCGGTCCCGCAGCAGCTCGAGCATCCGCTCACGACGGACCCGTGCCGGCAGCGGCGGCTGCGCGCTCACGGCCGTTCGCCCGCTGCGGGGGCGTCCGCGGCGTGCCGGTGACGCCAGGCGTCGGCCACGATCTCGTCGAGGTCGGTGTGCTCCGGCCGCCAGCCGAGCGCTGCACGGGCACGCTGGGAGCTGGCCACCAGCGAAGAAGGATCGCCCGCGCGTCGAGGCGCCTCGTGGACGGGGATCGGGTGACCGGTGACGCGCCGGGCAGCCGCGACCACCTCGCGGACGCTGAAGCCGGTGCCGCTGCCGAGGTTGAGCGTCAGCGCGCCGTGGTCGTCGATCTGCTCGACCGCGCGGACGTGGGCGTCGGCGAGATCGGCGACGTGCACGTAGTCGCGTACCGCAGTGCCGTCGGGTGTGGGGTAGTCGCTGCCGAAGACCGCGATCGAGTCGCGGCAGCCGGCCGCGACCTCCAGGACCAACGGGATCAGGTGGCTCTCCGGGTCGTGACGCTCGGGGCGCCCGGCGGTGGCTCCGGCGGCGTTGAAGTAGCGCAGCGCCGCGACCCGCAGACCGTGCAGGCGATGGTGCCAGGCGAGCATCCGCTCGGTCAGCAGCTTGGACTCGCCGTAGGCGTTGGTCGGGTCTGTCGGGGCGGTCTCGTCGATCGGGACCCGGTCCGGCTCGCCGTAGACGGCGGCTGTCGACGACAGCACGAACCGCTGCACCCCGTGGTCGATCAGGGCTTCGAGCAGGGTCGCCGACCCCCCGGTGTTGACCCGGAAGTATGCCTGCGGTGCGACCATCGACTCACCTGCCTCGGCCAGCGCGGCGAAGTGCACGCAGGCATCGAGCCCGGCGCCGCCCACCACCGCCTGCATGGTGTCGCGGTCGGCGACGTCGGCGACGATCAGCTCCGCGCCGTCGGGCACGGCGTCGCGGTGGCCGCGGGAGAGGTCGTCGACCACGAGCACCTCATGGCCGGCGGCGAGCAGGGCGGCGGCCGTGGTGGCACCGATGAACCCGGCGCCGCCGGTCACCAGCACGCGCATGGGCCACCCTCTCACAGCTGATGCGGCGCGGTCCCGCCCGGCAGCCCAGGAGCGGCGTCGTCGCAGGACCTCACGGCTTTCGTTTTCTTGCCGTAGACTTCGTATCACTTACGTTATCGCATCCACCGCGACGGAACCAGGCATGCGGCGCTACCGCGCTCCGGGCCGGGCGAACCTGCTCGGCGAGCACACCGACCACACCGACGGCCTGGTCCTGCCGGCCGCGATCGACCGCGGGGTCACGCTCGCCGGCGAGCCCGGCGGTGACCGGCTGCGGCTGACCTCGGCCGACGCGCCAGGCGCGGTCGACG
>SKSM01000108.1 GCA_007122985.1 Nitriliruptoraceae bacterium
CCGCTACCTCGAGGCCGTCGAGGCCGCCGGCGACGCAGCGGCGACCGGCTCTGGCGACGCAGCGGCGACCGGCTCCGGCGACGATCGGCCGACCCCGGTCAGCGGCAGCGAGGTGCTGGACGCAGCCGAACGCGCCGAGGAGCGCCTGCTGCTCGGGCTGCGGGTGCGCGACGGGCTGCACCCCGGCGACCTGCCACCGATCGATCCGCACGCGCTCGAGCGCGCGGTCGGGCTCGGGCTGGTCGAGACCACGGCGGGACGGCTGCGCTGCACCGACCGGGGGTGGTTCCTGCTGGACGCCGCCGTGGACCGGCTGCTCGACTGACCCGACCCAGCCTGCCGCCGACCGCTCTGACCCGGCCAGGACCCACGACCTCGACGCAGAGGAGGCCACGGTGCGCGTCGCCCTCGCCCAGGTCGCCGTGGAACTCGGTGACCTCGACGCCAACCTCGCCCGCGCCTGGTCGGCGATCCGCACCGCGCACGACGAGGGGGCCGACGTCGTCGTCTTCCCCGAGCTGCACCTCAGCGGCTACGACCTGGGACGGGTCGTCGAGGACGTGGCGCTGGAAGCCGACGATCCGCGCCTTGCCGAGCTCGCAGCCGCCGGCCAGGGCATGGGGGTGCTGCTGTGCTTCCCGGAGCTGTCGCCGTCCGGGGTGCACACCTACAACAGCTCCGCGTACTTCCAGGGCTCGCAATTGCTGCACGTCCACCGCAAGCTCTACCTGCCCACCTACGACGTCTTCGAGGAGCGCAAGCACTTCAGCCCGGGCACGCGGTTGCAGGCCTTCGACACCGCCGTCGGCCGCGTCGCCACGCTGATCTGCAACGACGCCTGGCAGCCGATGCTGCCGTTCGTCGCGGTCCACGACGGCGCCCGCGTCTTGCTGGTCCCCGCCGACAGCTCGCAGAGCCGTTTCCCCGAGCGCTACGACAGCCCCACCTACTGGTACGACCTGGTGTCGTTCTACGGCCGGATGTACCAGTGCTACGTGGTGTTCGTGAACCGGGTCGGGGTGGAGAACCGCGGCACGGACCACGAGCTGCGCTTCTGGGGCCGCTCCCACGTCGTCGACCCGTGGGGTGAGCGGCTCGCCGAGGCCGCCGACAGCGAGGAGGACCTGCTGCTCGTCGAACTCGACATGTCCGCGGTCCGGCGCCGTCGCCGGGAGGTCCCGCTGCTCAAGGAGGCACGACTCAAGATCCTCGAGCGCGAGATCCGCCGGCTCGCCGACGAGGGCGGCGACCTGTGAGCACCACCGGCTCGCCACCGGCCGCCGCCGACCCGTTGGTCGCGGCCCTCTCCGACATCGTCGGTGACGACCACGTCCTGACCGACGCCGCGCTGACCGCCGCCTACGAGACGGACTGGACCCGACGCTGGAGCGGGCGCGCGCGGTGTGTGGTCCGGCCCGCCGACACCGACCAGACCGCGGTGGTGGTGCGGGCCTGCGTCGAGCACGACGCGGCGGTGCTCGCCCAGGGTGGCAACACCGGGCTGGTCGGCGGCGGGGTCCCGCGCGGGGGCGAGGTCGTGGTCTCGACGGGTCGGCTGACCGGGCTCGATCCGGTCGACACGGTCGCCGGGCAGGTGACCGCGGGGGCCGGCGTGACCATCGCCGCGCTGCACGACCACGCGGCGGCCGCCGGGTTCGCCTACGGGGTCGACCTCGGCGCACGCGACAGCGCGACGGTCGGTGGGACCATCGCCACCGCGGCGGGCGGGGTCCGCGTGGTGCGCTACGGCTCGACCCGCGCGCAGGTGATGGGCGTCGAGGCCGTGCTGCCCGACGGGTCGGTGATCTCGCGGCTGGACGGACTGGTCAAGGACAACGTCGGCTACGACCTGCCCGCCCTGCTGACCGGCAGCGAGGGCACGCTCGGGATCGTCACCCGGGCGCGGCTGCGGCTCCATCCGCGGCCCGCGCACCGCGTCGCCGCGCTGCTGGCCGTCGGCTCGGTCGCCGAGGCGCTGGAGGTGTTCACCGCCCTGCGGGCTGCCGTGGACGAGCTCGCGGCCGTCGAGCTGATCACCCACGAGGGGATCGAGCTGGTCGTCGAGCATGCCGGGGGCACCCGACCGTTCGACGAGCCGCACCCGGTCTGCCTGCTGGTTGAGGTCACCGGCCGCGACGATCCGACCGACGCGTTGGCCGCCGCGGTCGCCGACCTGCCCGTGGTGCGCGACGCGGCGGTGGCCGCAGACCCCCCGGCGCGGGCGCGGCTGTGGCGGCTGCGCGAGGGTCACACCGAGGCGATCTCCGCGGTCGGCCCGCCACCGCACAAGCTGGACGTGTCGGTGCCCCTGCCGGCGCTGCCGGAGCTGGCCGCCCGGGCCCCGGAGGTCGTCGCCGCACTGGACACCACGGCCCGGGTGGTGCTGTTCGGCCACGTCGGCGACGGCAACCTGCACGTCAACATCATCGGCCCCAACCCGGACGACGACCGGGTGGACCGGGCCGTGTTCGAGCTCGTGGCCGAACTCGGCGGATCGATCAGCGCCGAGCACGGCATCGGCGTGCACAAGCTCGCCTACGTGGGGCTCGGGCGCGACGCGGCCGATCGGGCCGCCATGCGCCGCATCAAGGACGCCCTGGACCCCGACGGGCGCTTCAACCCCGGCGTGCTGTTCGAGGATTGATCCGGTTCGGGTGGCGGCGGGGTGTGGCCGGGCGGTGCGGTGTGTCCGGATGATCCAGACGACCTGCACCGGGCGGGGTCGTCCAGGCGCTCACTCGCCGGGCAGCAGGAACGGGCGGTTGATGACCTCGTCGAGCACCAGCAGGGTCAAGGTGCCCCGCAGCCCGGTGACCGTGCGCAGCTCGTCGAGCAGGAACCCGCGCAGCTGGTCGAGGTCGGCGGCGCGCACCAGCAGCAGGACGTCGGCCTCGCCGGTGACCAGGGCCGCGTACTCGACGTGGGGCAGCTCGAGCAGCTGCTCACGCAGCGGCTCCATCTCCAGGCGTGCGCCGGGTCCGGCCGACAGCAGCACGAACGCGGAGATACCGGCGCCGAGCCTGGCGGTGTCCACGATCGGCGCGAAGCCGCGCAGCGCGCCGGCCTCGCGCAGCTGGTCGAGCCGGGCGTGGACGGCGCTGCGTGACAGGTGCAGGTCGCTGGCCAGCGATGTGACCGACCGGCGCCCGTCCTCGCGCAGGGCCGCCAGCAGCGCGAGATCGACGTCATCTGCGGTGAACGACACGTTGATTCCTGACGCCTGGGTATCACATCAAACTGTTCGAACACACGAACCATACGCGACAGAACGTCGAGATGTCGCGAGTTGTACCCGACAGTCAGCGTTCGCTGGCTACGTTTCGTGTGCGCTGCCGACAGGGTGCGGGCGCTCGTCGCGCAACCGCGGCACGGTCGGTCGACGACAACCGGAGGAGCAGTGGTGGGTGCAGACCGCGAGGACGACGCCGAGGTGTCGGCCACGGACGGCCCCACGGACTCGGTGCGTCTGCGCGCCTTCGACCCGCCCGGTGAGCAGACGGACGCGCTGCTCGACGAGGTCGGCGACCTGGTGGCGCAGCTGGTCACCACCGCCGCCGACCGCGACGTCCTCGGACTGCCCCGCGGTCAGGAGCTGACCACCCACCTGCTGGACCAGCGGCCACCGGAGGGTCCGGAGGAACTGACCGCGACCCTGGAGCAGGTGCGCGAGGTGCTCGCGACGGGCATCGACAACGCCGCCGCGGGCGAGCTCGCCTACATCCCCGGTTCGGGGCTGCTGACCGCCGCGCTCGGCGACCTGGTCGCGGCCGTGGCCAACCGCTACACCGGCATGTCGGGGTTCACCCCCGCCGCGGTCGCGCTCGAACAGGGCGTGCTGCGCTGGCTGACCGAGGCGTTCGAGCTGCCGGAGCGCTCCCAGGGGCTGCTGCTGTCGGGCGGGTCCAACGCCAACCTCACCGCGATCGTCGCCGCGCGCGAGAAGCACGCCGGGGACCGCGCCGACCTCGCCACGGTCTACGTCGGCGAGCACGCGCACGCATCGGTCCGCAAAGCGGCGCGCATCGCCGGGGTCACCGGCGACCACGTACGGGTGTGCAGCTCCGCCGACGGCCTGCGACTGGACCCGGAGGCCGTCCGGGTCGCGATCAAGCAGGACGTCGCCGACGGGCTGCGCCCGATCGCGATCATCGGTGCGGCCGGGACGACCAATGCCGGCGCGATCGATCCGCTGCCGCAGCTCGCTGACCTCGCGCAGCAGCTGGGGGTGTGGTTCCACGTCGACGCGGCCTACGGCGGCTTCTTCCAGCTGACCGAGCGTGGCCGTGCGCGCCTGACCGGCATCGAGCGCGCGGACTCGATCACCCTCGATCCGCACAAGTCGCTGTTCCTGCCGTTCGGCACCGGCGCGCTACTGGTCCGCGAGCGCGATGATCTGGCTCACGCGTTCGCAGAGACGGCCGACTACCTGCGCGACCACAGCGACGACCTGGACGTGCTGCCCGACTTCTCCGCCATCACGCCGGAGCTGACCCGGGAGTGGCGCGGGCTGCGGCTGTGGTTGCCGCTGCAGCTGCACGGCGTCGCTGCCTTCCGTGACGCGCTCGACGGTGCGCTGGATCTGGCCGAGCACGCCTGGCGCGTGCTCGACGAGGACCCGAACCTCGAGGTCCTCGGGGCCCCTGACCTGTCGATCGTCACCTTCCGGGTCCGGGGTGGTGATGCTGCCCAGGACGCGGTGCTGCGCCGGGTCAACGCCGACGGCCGGGTTCGTCTGTCGAGCACCGTCATGGGCGGGCGCGTGGTGCTGCGTCTCGCCGTGCTGTCGCACCGCACCACCGCGGAGACGGTCACGGTGGCGCTCGAGCTGATCCGTGCGGCAGCCCGCCACCTCGACGTCGGCTAGCGGGCGCGGACTACCGTCACGTCGCACCACCGCCGCTACGCGCGACCGGTCGCGCGCGAGAGGAGCCGACGTGTCCGAGGACCGCCCGGTGCCGCACCAGGAGCAGGCACCCGACGAGCGGGTGCTCGACGCGATCCAGCAGCGGGTGCTGTGGCTGGCGGTGCGGATGGTCGACGCGGCCAACCGCGACCGTGAACCGGGCGAGATCAAGGTCGGTGGCCACCAGGCGTCCTGCGCCTCGATGGTCACGGTCATGACCGCGCTGTGGTTCGTCCACCTGCGCGCGGGTGACCGCGTCAGCGTCAAGCCCCACGCCTCGCCGGTGTTCCACGCCGTCCAGTACCTGCTCGGCAACCTCGACCGCAGCTACCTCACCCGGCTGCGGGCGCTGGGTGGGCTGCAGTCCTACCCGTCACGCACCAAGGACCCGGACGGCGTGGACTTCTCGACCGGGTCGGTCGGGCTCGGTGCCGCCGCGCCGCTGTTCGCCGCGGCGACGCGCCGCTACGTCGACGCACACTTCGGCGCGCGCGAGCGGTCACGGTTCGTGGCCGTGCTCGGTGACGCGGAGCTCGACGAGGGCAACGTCTGGGAGGCCATCGCCGATCCGGCGACCCAGGGCCTGGGCAACGTCACCTGGGTGGTGGACTTCAACCGCCAGTCCCTCGACCGGGTGATCCCCGGGGTGCGCATCGACCAGTGGCGCCAGCAGTTCCAGGCCGCCGGCTGGCACGTGGTCGAGGCCAAGTACGGGCGGCGGCTGCGTGCGGCGTTCGAGCGTCCCGGCGGTGGGGCGCTGCGCGACTGGATCGACGCGATGCCCAACCCGCACTACCAGTCGATGTTCGAGGTCTCCGACGACGAGCTGCGCAAGCGCTTCCTGGACGGCGCCGGTGACGAGGTGGCCGCGCTGATCGACGACGTCCCCGATGCGCACCTGCGGCCGCTGGTCACCGACCTGGGCGGCCACGACCTCGCCACGGTGCTCGACGCCCTGGCGCAGACCGACCAGGTCGACGACCGCCCGAGCGTCGTGTTCGCCTACACCATCAAGGGGTGGGGCCTGCCCATCGCGGGCAACCCCCGCAACCACGCGTCGCTGCTGACCGGCGACCAGATCGACCGGCTGCGAACCGAGCTCGGCCTGACCCCCGACACCGAATGGGACCGGCTCGACCCCGGCTCCGATGCCGGCATCCTCGCAGCGCGGCGCGCGGAGGAGCTGCGACGGCCCGACCCGGTGGATGCGTTGGACATCGAGGTCCCGGCCACCACCGGCGTGCGCAGCTCACGGCCGATGTCCACCCAGGAGGCCCTCGGCCGGATCACGGTCAACCTCTCGCGTGACGAGCAGGTCGCGCCGTACCTGGTCACGACCGCGCCGGACGTGGCCACCTCGACCAACCTCGCCGGCTTCATCAACCGGACCGGGGTGTTCTCCCCGACCCACCAGCGCAGCTGGGACGAGGATCCGCTGCTGACCTGGAGCGAGGGCCCGCACGGCCAGCACCTCGAGCTCGGCATCAGCGAGATGAACCTGTTCCTGCTGCTCGGCCAGCTCGGGCTGGCCTACGACCTGTCGGCCCAGCCGCTGTTGCCGATCGGCACGCTCTACGACCCGTTCGTGGCGCGCGGGCTCGACGCGTTCATCTACGCCACCTACAACGGTGCCCGGTTCATCGTCGCCGGCACCCCGTCCGGTGTGACGCTGGCACCGGAGGGCGGCGCGCACCAGTCGTCGATCACCGCCTCGATCGGCATCGAGCTGCCGGGGGTCACCTACCTGGAGCCGACCTACGCGACCGCCCTGGACTGGCTGCTGTGCGATGCGGTCGGGCAGATCGCGGCGGGCACGCCGCAGACCACCACGGCCGCTCCTGCCGAGGGGGGTGGGTTCTACCTGCGCCTGACGACCCGCCCGTTGCCGCAGCAGCCGTTCGAGGAGGCCCGACGGCGTCTCGGCGACGCGGTGCTGCGTCGTCAGGTGCTCGCCGGCGGCTACCGGCTCCACGACGCGTCCGGGCTCGCCGACGGGGAGGCGCCGGTGGTCCATCTGGCTGCCTGTGGCCCGGTCATGGCCGAGGTGCTCGAGGCCGCGGACGAGCTCGCCAACGAGGGCATCGCCGCACACGTGGTCGACCTGACCTCGCCGGGGCGGTTGTACGCGGCGTGGCAGCGCACCCTGCGGCAGGGCGTGCGCACGGCCACGGCGCCGTCGATCCCTGGGGCGCTGCGGGCCTGCTTCCCGGACCGTGCGCCGGTGGTCACCGTGCACGACGCCTCCTCGCACGCGCTCAGCTGGCTCGGCTCGGCGCTGGGGGTGCCGGCGGTGCCGCTGGGCGTCGACGAATTCGGCCAGTCCGGCACGATCCACGAGCTCTACGAGCTCCACGACCTGCTGCCAGGCGCGATCGTCAACGCCGCCCTGGCGGCGCTGACGCTGCGGTAGCCGTCGGGCCCGTGGCCTTGCGGCTGTTACCGGGTGGCGCTGTGTGGGGCCGTTCGTCCGGATGATCCGGACAGCCTGCACCGGGCGAGCGCGGTCGGGACGCGCTCGAGCTCCGCGCGGACCTGCAGCGCCTGGATCAGCGAGCGACCAACCCCGTCAGCGGTGCGGCGCGACCCGTACGGCGCGGTAGGTCTGCACCGGGAAGTCGACGAGCGCCACGTCGGTGAGCGTGGCCCCGATCGTTTCGGTCAGTGTCGCCCCCGAGGGCTCGGTCGCGGTGAACGTGATGGCCCACTCGTCGGTGGCGGTCACCGTCACCCGGCCACGGTCGCGGTAGGTGTGGTGGACGCGGCCGTCGGGGTAGGGCCGGCCCGGCTCGGTGGCGACGACCGGATCCGAGCCGTCGCCCCAGTCGACGAGCGTGCTGCCGGTTGCGGTGATGTGCAGTTCGAACAGGAACGGTCCGACCGCGACCGAGTGGTCGGCGTCGTAGGTCAGGGCATGATCGTCGCCGGTGACCAGGTAGGCGCGCATGCCGGTCAGCGCGTAGCCGGGCGGGATGCTCAGCTGCGGTCGCGGCAGCTGGCCGGTGACCAGTGCGCGGACGGTGTCACGCAGGGCGACGCGCGGCACCTGTTCACCCGGCGCGGTCGGACAGTCGATGTCCGGATCGGCGTCGGGCGCCTCGTGGCGGATCAGCTCCTGCCAGATCAGGTCGTAGGCGTCGCGGCCGCTCGTACGCAGGTGTGTGGCCTCCTCCTCGGTCTCGGCCGCCACCCAGCGCCAGCCGCGGCACAGTCCGTCGTTGTCGCCGTCGGGGTGGACCGAGAGGATCGGTTGCGCGACCCAGATCAGCACCGACCGGGTGCCGGCCGCGTCCGATGCCGCGGCGGAGTCCGCGTCGACGATGACGGTCCGCAGCTCGGCGGTGATCCCGCCATCGTCACCGTGCCCGCCATCGAGTCCGGTGGTGCCGAAGCGTGCGTCACCGGGCGCGGCCTCCGCGAGGCCGGCAAGGGCCAGGACGGCGGTGAGGCCGGTGGCTGCGATGCGGCGAAGGATCATGTCGACGCCTCGACGTCGTCGCACGGGTCGAGTGCCATCGACCCGGCGTAGTCGAGGCCGTCCCACTCGCGCCGGGGGATCGGCTCGCCGGTGTCGCGGGTGACCAGGCGCACGACTTCCTCGATCCGCCAGCCGGACGGGTTGCGGCCACCGAGGTCGGCCAGCTGCTCGTCGGACATCCGGCCCAGGGTGATCACCGTGCGCTCGTCCGCGTCGAACGGGGTCACGGCGACCGCGGAGAGGTCGTAGCTGCCGATCACGACCACGCAGGCTGGTTCGGCGTGCACGATCCGTTCGCTCACCCAGGTGGGACGACCGAGCTCGGCGAGCGGCAGCAGCTGGCTGCGTTGGTCCTCGTCGTGCGCGTAGCGCTGGAAGGCCTGGGTGGTCTCGATCAGCCGCCGTCCTCCGACGATGGCACGCAGGCGCTGCGCGTCGTGCTCGGTCATCGGTGTGCCGGTCGGACGCCGGAGGACGTCGCGCAGCACGGCGCCGCGCAGCCGCAGCAGGTCGTTGACGGCCGCGTCGAGGCGGGCGTGGTCGACCTGACGGTCGGTGGGGTCGACCAGGGTCGCCCCGGCCGCACCGTCGCGGTCGTGCCCGCTGCCGTTGCCGGCGACGGCGCGGTCGCCGAGCTCGGA
>SKSM01000188.1 GCA_007122985.1 Nitriliruptoraceae bacterium
ACGTAGATGAGCCCTTCTGTTGGTGCAGGATGTGGGTGTTCAGGACCACGATCCGCTCACAGAAGGGCTCACCTTGCGGGTGAAGGCTATCCGTCGTCAGGCACGGCTGTCGGTAACCGGTCACGGTCGGGGTCTGGTGTCACGCGCCGGGACCGGGCTGGTGGTCGCGGCCTCCCGGCATGTCGGGCTCGAGGAGGCGCTGGCGGCCGCGACCGCAGGGGTGCGTCCGGCAGCGGTGCATGCTCCGGGTGGGGTGCTGCACGATCTGGCGGTGATGCTCGCCGATGGTGGGAGTCGGCTGCGACATCTCGATGTGTTGCGGGGCCAGCCGGGTCTGTTCGGCAAGGTGGCGTCGGTGCCGACCGCGACCCGGACCCTGGCCGCGCTCGCCGATGACGGTGCGATCGCCGGCACGGTCGCCGCAGTGGACCGTGCACGAGCCCGCACACGCGAACAGGCGTGGCAGCTGGGGGCGGTGCCGGCACCGGTCGCGGCGGCCGCGGCCGGCACCGCGGACGGGCCGTTGTGTCTTGATCTGGACGCCACGCTGGTGATCGCCCACTCGGATGACAAGGACGGTGCCGCCTCCACCTACAAGCGCACCTTCGGGTTCCACCCCATGACCGTCTGGCTCGACCGCGACGATGGGACGGGAGAGGCGCTCGCGATCGAGTTGCGTAAGGGCAACGCCGGCGCGAACAACGCCGGCGATCAGATCGCCATGGTCGACCGGGCACTGGCACAGCTGCCCGAGCTCCCCGACGAGCTGGACGTGCTGATCCGGGCGGACACCGCCGGGGCGGTCCACGGTCTGCTCGACCACATCCGCGAGGTGGCCCGATGCCGCTTCTCGGTCGGGATGCCGTTCAAACCGGCGGTTCGCACCGCGATCCATGACCTCGCTCACGACGATGACCGGTGGGTTCCGGCGATCACCCAGCAAGGAGCGCGACGGAAGGGCGCGGCCGTCGCGGAGATCACCGACCTGGTGGACCTGTCCAGCTGGCCGGCCGGCTCCCGGCTGATCGTGCGTCGCGAACCGTTGCACCCCGGCGCCCAGCAGACCTTCGACGACATCGACGGACACCGCTTCACCGCCTTCCTCACCGACCAGGACGACGCCGACATCGCCGTGTTGGATGCCCGCCACCGGGCACACGCCCGGGTCGAGGACCGCATCCGCTGCGCGAAGGACACCGGCCTGGCCGCGATGCCCTGCGACACCTTCGACCGCAACCAGCTGTGGTGCCAACTCGTCCTGGCCGCCTGCGACCTGCTCGTCTTCACCCAACAGCTCGCCCTGCGCGGCCGGCACGCCATCGCCGAACCCAAAGCGTTGCGCTACCAGCTGCTCCACGTCGCCGGACGAATCATCCGACACGCCCGCCAGACCGTCATGCACCTCCAAGCCGACTGGCCCTTCACCGGTGCCCTGCTCGCCGCGTTCCGACGACTCCGATCTCTACCCACCCCAGCGACCTGACCTACCCGCCCCGCTCCTTGACACCTTCAACCCAACCCCCACGACGTCACCGACGTCGCGATCCATCATGCCCGAAACCGGCCAGCGCACCAGCTACCGCAGTCCCGCCGACGCCACCGCCCCCGACGATGACCCCGAACACAGGACCGACCCCTCAACCCCGACCCGATGAAACATCGGGGCTAGTACGGGGTGTCACCCGCATCGACGTTGATCGCCTGCCCGCGGACGACCAACGCGTCGTCGGACAGCAGCCAGGCGATCACCCGTGCGACCTCGTCGGGAGCGATCAGCCGGCCCATCTGCGCCGGGGCCATGCTGCTGCGCAGCTCGTCGGGTGCCACCTCGAGCCGGGGCGACAACCACCGGGCGACTTCGGTGAGCATCGGGGTGTCGACCCCGCCGGGACACACGGCGTTGACGTTGATGCCTGTGTCGGCCCACTCCGCCGCCAACGAGCGGGTGAGGTTGATCACGGCGGCCTTCGACGCGTTGTAGCCGGCCATGTTCGGGTAGCCGACCTTGCCGCAGTTCGACGCGACGTTGACGATCGCGCCCCCGCCGTGCTCACGCAGGACGCGCCCGACGGACTGAGCCATGACCAACGTCCCGGTGACGTTGACCGCCAGCTCGCGCTGCACAGCAGCCGGATCGAGGTCCCAGGCCGGGTCGAGGGTCACCACGCCCGCGTTGTTGACCAGTCCGTCGAGGCGCATGAAGCGATCGATGGCCGCGTCGGCAGCCCGCTGGGCGTGCTCGGGATCCTTGACGTCGCCCGCGACCGCGCAGAGCCGTTCGGGTCGATGCAACTGATGGACGGCGGCGTCCAGGCGGTCGTGGTCGAGGTCGGTCAGGCACACACCGCGAGCGCCGCGATCGAGCAGCACGGCCGCCGTCGCCAAGCCGATGCCCCCGGCCGCGCCGGTGACGACGTAGACCCGTCCGTCGAGCTGCACGTCGCCTCCTGATCGCCGGTCACCACGTCGGGCGGGCCAGTACTCCGCCGTCGACGACCAGTTCAGCACCCGTCACCCACCGGGCCAGTCGGGATGCCAGGAACACACAGGCGTCACCGACGTCCTCCGGCGTGCCGAGACGTACGAGCGGTGCCGCCGCCCGCCATCGCTCGACCCCCTCGGGCCACGCCTGCTCGATGCCATCCCGGTGGATCAGCCCCGGGCTGACGACGTTGACACGGATGTCGTCCGAGCCCAGCTCCATGGCCGCCGCCCGGGCGTGCATGCGGACCGCCGCCTTCGACGAGGCGTAGTGGCCGTGCGCCGGCGCGGGATTGTGTCCCTCGATGGAAGCGATGTCGACGATGGCGCCACCGCCGCCCTGCTCGCGACGGTGACGGGCGAATGCCTGGGTACAGCGGTGCACGGCGGTGACGTTGACCGCCAGCACCTCCTGCCACTCGTCGTCGTCCACGTCCACCAGCGATGACAGGGGCTGCGCACCGGCGTTGTTGACCAGCGTGTGCACCTCGCCGAACGCCTCCAGGGCACGATCGAAAACCCGGCGTGGCCCGTCGGGCTCGGTCAGGTCGGCGGCCACGCTCACGCTCGACGTGGGCAGCTCGGCCGCGAGCTGCTCGACAGCGGGGGCGCTGGAACGGTGGTGGAGCACGATCGAACTACCGGCTGCGGCGAACCGGCGTGCGATCCCGGCTCCGAGTCCGCCGCCCGCTCCGGTCACCAGCGTCACGCTGCCGGTGAGATCGATGAGGTCTCGAGGGGCAGGCAGCGAGGTCACGTCGACTCCCGACAGGAGAGGAGTTGTCAGACATCTGTGACGCTAGGGTCATCGGGGTCAGGGTGTCAACGAACACCGTGCTGACAGGCCCTTGACGCCCCTCGCGGACGCTGGCTACAGTCATTTGAGCTTGTCTGACAACTTTTTCGCGTGGGAGAGCATCGCCGGTCAGGGCCGCCCAGGCACGCCTGCTGATCGACACAGCCTCGACTTGGCCCGGAGGACATGGGTGTGACCTCCGTGCAGGCTGATCAGGCCAGCAGGTACTCGGGTGCGACCGGTCAGCGATCAGGGAGAGACCGATGAGAGCCACGAGACTTCTGGCCGTGACGGCCGCATCGATGCTGCTGCTGGTCGCCTGCAATGACGACCCCGAGGAGGCTGCCGAGGGCCCGAGCTTCATCTACATCACGCCCAACCCCATCGGGGAGAACGAGTTCCTCGAGATGGGCGAGATCGGAACCGAGGCCGCCGCCGAGCGCTTCGACGGCACGGCCCGGACCTTCGAGTCGACGGATCCCTCCAGCGCCCGCGCGAACGTCGAGGCCGCGGTCGAGGATGCTCCTGACGTCATCGTGCTCACCACCTTCCAACTCACCGACCTCGGCCAGGAGTTCGCCCAGGAGAACCCCGATCAGGATTTCGTCCTCATCGACGACTGCCCCGAGGAGCCCGCGGAGAACCTGTTCTGCGTTGGCTTTCGCGAGCACGAGGGCGCCTACCTCCTCGGGATCATGGCAGGAAACCTCACCGAGACGGGCCGGATCGGCTCGGTCCTCGCCCTCGACACGCCCTTCTTCCACCGGTGGTCGAACAGCTTCTACCTCGGAGCCGAGTCGGTGAACCCCGACCTGGAGCCAGACACCCAGGTGACCATCGGCGGCGACAACCCGTTCGCCGACCCGGCCCGCGCCAAGGAGCAGGCACTCGCCCTGGTGGCACAGGACCTCGACCACATCTTCTCGGTCGGCGCCGGCTCCGACATCGGTGTCTTCGAGGCCGCAGAGGAGGAGGGCTTCTTCACCTACGGGACCGACATCAACAACTGTCCCGTCGCTCCCGACGTGATCGTGGACAACAACCTCAAGATCGTCGACGTCGCCGCGGAGACCGCCATCGAGCTCGTCCTCGAAGGTGAGGCGGAGCCGTTCACCTCGCTCGGCCTCGCCGAGGGCGGTGTCGGCGTGATGGCGATCGACGAAGACGGCCTCGCTGACTCCGAGTGCCTCATCGCCGACCATCCCGACATCGTCGAGCAGGTCCGAGAGGCGGCCGACGAGATCATCGCTGGCGACCTCGTCGTTCCCGATCCGCTCGACGGGTAACCGCCGGTGACGCCCGAACTCGAGCTCCGGGGGATCACCAAGGAGTTCCCCGGCGTGCGTGCCTGCGACGGGATCGACCTGACGGTGAAGGCCGGGGAGATCCACTGCATCGTCGGTGAGAACGGCGCAGGGAAGACGACCCTGATGTCGATCCTCTACGGCCTGCTCCAGCCTGACGCGGGCCACATCGTGATCGGTGGCCGGCACACGAGCATCCACTCGCCCCTCGAGGCCATCGACCTCGGGATCGGGATGGTCCACCAGGCCTTCAAGCTGTTCCCGACCCTCACCGTCGCCGAGAACGTGGTCTTCCGCCAGGAGCCGTCACGACGCGGCGTCATCGATCGGCGCGGCGCGAGCCGGCGCGTCCGAGAGCTCGCCGACGCCTACGGGCTGTCGGTCGACCCGGACGCCGTGGTCGAGGAACTGCCGGTCGGCGTGCTCCAGCGTGTGGAGATCCTCAAGGCGCTCTACCGTCAGGCCTCGGTGCTGATCCTCGACGAGCCGACGGCCGTGCTGACGCCGCAGGAACGCGACCGCTTCTTCGAGGTGATCCGGCGGCTGCGGGACTCGGGCCGCACCATCCTGTTCATCACGCACAAGCTCGCCGAGGTGATGGCCGTCGCCGACAGCATCACCGTGCTCCGCCAGGGTCGCTCGGTGGCCGAGCTCGATCCGGCCGAGACCACGCCCGAGGAGATCTCGCGGCACATGACCGGACGTGACGTCAGCCCGGTACGTCGCGGACGGACACACACGCCCGGCAAGGTCGTGCTGTCTGTCGAGACGCTCGAGGTCGAGGGCTTCCACGGCCTGACCGCCGTCGACGGCGTCTCCCTCGAGGTCAGGGCCGGCGAGGTGGTCGGCATCGCTGCGGTCGCCGGCAACGGTCAAAGTGAGCTCGTCGAGGCGATCGCGGGGCTTCGACCGGTAGTGGCCGGCACCATCCACATCGGTGATCAGAAGGTGACCCACGCCGACGTCGCCCGCCGACGGCGGGCGGGACTGTCCTACATCCCCGAGGACCGCCACCGGGTCGGGACCGTGGCTGCCGCGTCGATCAGCAAGAACCTGATGATGGGCTACCAACGTTCCGCACAGCTTCGGCGCGGCCGCTGGCTGAGCCTGGCCGCGGTGGAGCGCCACGCTCGACAACTGTGCGAGCACTACAGCATCAAGACCCACAGTGTCGACGCGGCGGCGGCGTCTTTGTCCGGCGGCAACCTCCAGCGCATCGTGGTGGCGCGTGAGATGAGCCACGACTCCCCGCTGCTGATCGCCGAGCAGCCGACGCGAGGCGTCGACATCGGTGCGATCCAGTTCATTCACACCCAGATCCTCGACGCCCGCGACCACGGGCGGGGGGTACTGCTGATCTCGGCCGAACTCAACGAGATCCAAGCCCTCTCCAGCCGAATCCTCGTGATGTTCGAAGGCCGCATCGTGGCCGAGCTCGACCCCGACACCGTCGACGAGGCCGACATCGGCCTGCACATGACGGGCGGAGCCAAGGTCGGTGCTTAAGGCGGCGCAGCGCGGCGTGACGACCGCGATCACGCATCCGGTCACACTGGCCCTGGTGGCGTCCTTCGGCCTCGGCGGAGTGATCATCGCCGCGACCGGCGGCGCCCCCCTGGCGGCGTTCTCGGAGATGCTTGCGGGAGGGTTCACCGGTCGGGGCCTCCACAACACCCTCGGGCGATCGATCCCCATCATCGGCATGGCCCTGGCGGTGTCGCTGGCCTTCCGGGCCGGGTTTCTCAACCTGGGAGGCGAGGGCCAGCTGCTCATGGGGGCGCTGGCGGGCACCATGGTCGCCATCACCGTGCCCGGACCCGGTGTAGTGGTGGTGCCCGTCGCACTGGCTGCGGGCGCGGCAGTCGGAGCGGGATGGGCGCTGTTGGCGGCGCTCGGACAGACACACCTACAGGTGCCCCTGCTGATCACCAGCCTGCTCCTCAACTACGTGGGCCGATCGATCACCAGCTACCTGGTCCGCTTCCCCTTCGGCGCGCCGGGCGAACCCTTCGCAACCACGGTGCCCGTGCCCGAAGCCGGCAGGATTCCGCGCGTGACCCTGATACCAGGTGGACGGGTGAGTATCTCACTGGTCTTCGTGCTCGCGTTGGCGGCCGTGCTCGCGGTCCTCTACCGCCGGTCGGTCGGGGGCTACGAGACCGAGATGGTCGGGTTGTCGGGCCCCTTCGCCCGTTACGGCGGCGTGAACGTCAGACGGCACACGCTGCTGGTCATGGCCGGTGCGGGCGCGATCGGCGGCATGGTCGGCACACACCTGGTCATCGGTGAGACCTTCCGCTACATCGACGCCGACATGTCGGCCCAATCCGGCATCGCTTGGACAGGGCTGATGGTCTCACTGCTGGCGCTCAACCGGCCCATGCTCATCATCGCCGCAGGCCTGCTGTTCGCCGGCCTGCAGATCGGCGGCTTCGCGATGGAGCGGGCAACGGGCGTGTCGTGGCAGCTCGCACAGGTGATCCAGGCGCTGGTGATCGTCGCGCTGGTCAGCCGCTTCGCGGTCACCTGGAAACGCCGGCGGGCCGAGGCGCAGGCGACGGCGCCCGATGCCCCCGAGGGCGAAGACGCACACGTGGGGAAGGTCTGATGCCGCTGGCGGAGCAGCTCCTCGACGCCTCACTGTGGGCGTCGGTGACGCGTGCGCTCATCCCCGTCCTGCTCGCGGCCATCGGCGGCATGATCTGCGAGCGCGCCGGGGTGTTCCAGATCTCGCTCGAAGGGATGATGCTGGTTGGCGCCTTCGGAGCGGTGGCGATGGCGCACGTCTCCGGGAGCGCGACCATCGGTTCGGCAGCGGCGGTGATGGCGGCTGTACTGCTCTCGCTCATCCTGGCCTTCGGCGCGGTGAGCCGGGACGGGAATCCGATCGTGCTCGGGATCGCCATCAACATCCTGGCGCTGGGGATCACCAGCTTCCTGCTCCCACAGCTGTTCGGGGTTCGGGGCACCTTTCAGCCCGAAGGCGGCGTGCGCATCCCGCGGCTCCTGCTGCCCGGACTCTCGGAGCTGCCGTTCCTCGGCCCGGTGCTGTTCAGCCTGTCGTTCCTCGGCTACGTCGCGCTCGTGCTGGTGCCGCTCACCTGGTTCGTGCTGTTCCGCACGCCCGTTGGTCTGCGACTGCGCGGCGTCGGCGAACGTCCGATGGCCGCCGAGACGCTGGGTGTGTCGACCAACACCTACAAGTATCTGGCGGTGATCGCATCCGGCGCCCTGACCGGGTTGGCCGGCGCGCAGCTGGCGTTGGGCAACGTCGGTGTGTTCGCGGAGAACATGAGCTCGGGCCGAGGCTGGATCGCCGTGGTGGCGGTGCTGCTCGGCCGGGCGCACCCGGTCGGCGTGCTCGGCGCCTGTCTGCTGTTCGGGTTCGCCGAGGCGTTCGGCTTCAGGCTTCAGGGTCAGGGGCTCGCCGTACAGATCACCGACGCAGTTCCCTTCGTGGTCACCCTCATCGCCCTGGTGCTCGCTCGCAAGCGGTTCACCCGCCTCCTCGACCTCAGCGAGACGAAGATCTGAGGCGCCCCTCCCCTGCTCACACGATCGAGCCTGCCGTGCGGCAGCCACAGTCGCGTTCGACCGACGCAGCGGCAATGACGGCTGCCAACGCCGCCCTGATGCGGGGCTGATTCTCCGCCAGACGTCGCCACACCATCTCGGCGGTCACCGGCGGCTCACTGCCATCAGAGGTGCCGGCATCGGCATCTGTGACGAAAGACAGGTTGACACAGCACATCTGTGCCTCACGAACCAGTGTCGCCTCCGGGTGCTGGGTCATTGACAGGACATCCCAGCCCATGGCCTGAAACCACCGTGACTCGGCGCGGGTCGAGAAACGGGGTCCGGAGAAGACCACCACCGTACCGGTTGGATGGAATCGCTCGTCCAGTCCCTGGAGTGCAGCGGCCGCGTCCTCGCGCAGTGCGGGGCAGTAGGGGTCCAGAACTGAGACGTGGACGACCTCGGGCCCCTCGAAGAGGGTCACCGGCGGGGTGGTCGTGCGGTCGACGAACTGATCGCACAGCACGAAGTCGCCGGTCCGGTAGTCATCGCGGAGGCTGCCGACGGCCGAGGAGGTGATGATCGCCTCGCAGCCGACGTCCTTGAGCGCAGCCACGTTGGCCCGGTGATTGATGCGGTGCGGCGGGATGGTGTGGCCCCGACCGTGCCGGGTAAGGAACGCCACGGGACGCCCGGCGATCGCTCCGAGGGTGACCGGACTCGACGGCTCGCCGTACGGGGTCGTCGTCGAGCGGACCTCGCAGTCCTCGAACAGCTCGTAGAGCCCGGATCCGCCGATAATGCCGACAGGTGCGGTCATGATCCGGTGTCCGGGGGCGAGGGTGAGCGTCGGGCGATCTCGTCGATCAGTTCCACGGCCTCCGGATAGCGGCGACGCAGCTCCAGCGGGTCG
>SKSM01000035.1 GCA_007122985.1 Nitriliruptoraceae bacterium
CGTCCCCGTCCTCCCGCCCGCCCGCCGTCCCCACCGACCAGGAGCGCACCGTGAGCGCAGACTCCGCCCCCACCGGCCCGCCGCTCGGTGGCCTGCTCGACGGCGCGCCCGCGGTCGTCACCGCCGGCGTCGAGCTGTTCGAGTCCACCCTGCGCGACCAGGGCGTCGAGGTGGTCGCCGTCGACTGGCGACCGCCGGCCGCCGACGTGGCCGCGCAGCTCGCGGCCATCGCCGCCGACCCCCGGACCGCCGACGCCAACCAGACCGCCGTACAGCGCATCACCGACGCGCAGCCGCGTTGGGTCGGGGTCGCGCCGGCCCGGGACGCCGTCGGCATCGGCACGGGCCAGTTCCTGCACGCGGGGCCGCCGATCACCTGGGAGCGGGCGTCGGGACCGATGCGCGGGGCGCTGATCGCGGCGATGCTCTACGAGGGCATGGCCGACACCCCCGAGGAGGCCGAGCAGATCGGTGAGCGCGGAGAGCTCGAGCTCGCGCCCTGCCACAGCGCCGGCGCGGTGGGGCCGATGGCCGGGGTCGTGAGCCCCTCGATGCCGATGTTCGTGATCGAGAACGCAGCGTTCGGCAACACCGCCCACTGCACCCTCAACGAGGGCCTCGGCAAGGTGCTGCGCTACGGCGCCTACGCCCCGGAGGTGATCGAGCGGCTGCGGTGGATGGAGCAGGTGCTCGGCCCCGCGATGGACGCCGGGGTCCGGCAGCTCGGCTCGATGGACCTGCGGGCAATCATCCAGCAGGCGATGCAGATGGGCGACGAACTGCACAACCGCAACCGCGCTGCCTCCGCGTTGTTCGTCCGCGAGATCGTGCCGCCGCTGCTCGAGGCCGGGCTCGACAGCGGCGACCTGGCCGACGTGGTGCGGTTCATCAACGGCAACGAGCACTTCTTCCTCAACCTCGGCATGCCGTCGGCGAAGGCGGCGCTGGACCCGGCCCGGGACATCCCCGGATCGAGCGTGCTGGTGGCCATGGCCCGCAACGGCACCGACTTCGGCATCCAGGCATCCGGCACCGGTGACCGCTGGTTCACCGCCCCGGCCACCGTGCCGGACGGGCTCTACCTCGGTGACTACGGCCCCGACGACGCCAACCCCGACATCGGTGACTCGACGATCACCGAGACCGGCGGCATGGGCGGCTTCGTCATGGCAGCGGCGCCGGCCATCGTGCGCTTCGTCGGTGGGCAGGCCTCCGATGCGCTGGACGCCACCCGGTCGATGTACCAGATCGCGGTCGGCGAGCACCCGCACTACCAGATCCCGATCCTGGAGTTCCGCGGCAGCCCGGTCGGGATCGACGCGACCCGCGTGGTGCGCACCAGCACCGTCCCGGCCGTCAACACCGGCATCGCCGGTCGGGTCGCCGGCACCGGGCAGGTCGGCGCGGGGCTCGTCACCCCGCCGATGGAGGTGTTCGTCGAGGCCGTGCGCGCCCTCGCCGAGCTCGCCGAGCCCCCGGCCACCGCCGGGGCCGACACCTCGACCGACCGAGCGTGAGCGACGATGCCGGCGGGCGCTGAAGCCGGGGTGGGACGCCGGCCCCGGGTACTGGTCACCGGTGCGGGCGGCAAGACCGGTCGTGCCGTCATCGCGGCCGTTCGCGAGCGTGGCGCCCTCGTGCGTGCCGTCGTGCGTGACGGCGACCGGCACCGTGACCTGGCTGCACCGGGGGTCGAGCTCGCCGTCGCCGACCAACGTGACCCCGCGGCGCTGACCACCGCGTTGGACGGCTGCGACGCGGTCTGTGCGATCGCGCCGAACGTCTCGCCGGACGAGGTCGCGATGGGCAGTGCGGTCGTCACCGCCGCGACGCGGGCCGGGGTGCAGCGGCTGTGCTTCCATTCGGTCGTCCACCCGCAGCTGTCGGCCATGCCCCACCACGCCGACAAGGGCCGGGTCGAAGAGCAGGTCGTCGAGTCCGGCCTCGCCTGGACCATCCTGCAGCCCAACGCCTACCTGCAGAACCTGGCCGGCTACCGCGACCAGCTACGGGCCGGGCACTACCGCGTGCCCTACGCAACCGACCGCCCGAGCGCGATGGTCGACCTGCGCGAGGTGGCGGAGGTCGCCGCGCGGTGTCTCGTCGACGGGCTCGGGATCCACGCCACCTTCGAGCTGTCGGGTCCGGCGAGCGTGACCCCGGACGACATCGCCGCCGCGGCGGCGCGGCAGCTCGGCACCGAGGTGGTCGCCGCCCGACAGGATCCAGCCGACTGGGCGGCGGCCAATCAGCAGCTGCCCACCCACGCGCGCGAGCGGCTGCACGCGATGTTCGTCCACTACGACCGGCACGGCTCACCGGGCGACGCCACGGTGCTGCGCTGCCTGCTGGGCCGTGAGCCGTGCGGTCTGGACGAGGTGCTCGGCGAGCTCCTGGCCGTCTGAGGACCCGGTCGACGGCGCCAAGGCACGCAGTCGCAACCGGACGGGTCGGGCGATGTGCAGGTGGGCGCACGCCGCAGAAGGCGGGCAGGCCCGATCCCAGCTTGACGCGCAGTGATCTTCAGGCGGTCGTCAGACCGTCAGTGACGTGGGCGGAGCCTCCGGTTCGCAGAGCCTGTCCAATGGGGTTTGACGCGGGTGTGGCTCGCTGCGCAAGGTCGGGGGTGGCACGCCCCATCGAAGGCCCTACACCTCTGAGCGGGCCGCTGCATCCCTCCACTGCGGATGCCCGGGCCCCTGCGGTTGTGGACGGGCGTGCCAGAGGCTATCGACGAGGAGAGGGGGAGCAGGGATGACGGCATCAGTCACACCTGAACGAGGACGCTCGCTTCGCACGCCAGCGCTGCTGTTGCTCCTGGCATTGCTTGCTGCTGCCCTGTCTGGTGGACAGCTCTCGGTGGCGCAGGCCGAGGAGGATCCTGCGGTCCCTGGAAGCAAGGCCGAGTGCCGTGACGGTGGTTGGCAGGACCTCGGCTTCATCAACCAGGGCCGGTGCATCGCGGCCGTGGCAAGCGAGGGCCGCGTCGACCCACAGGGTCCCCCCGCTGACCCATCGCCGACGACCCACGACCTCACACTGCTTGCAACCACCGAGGTGCATGCGCATCTGCGGGCATGGGACTACTACAACGACGAGCGCGATGAGACGCTCGGACTGGCCAAGACCTACACCCTGATCGAGCAGGCTCGTGCGGAGCACGACAACACGCTGCTGTTCGATACAGGAGACATCCTCCAGGGTGCCTTCATCGGGGAGTACGTCGCCCTGATCGATCCGCTGGAGGAAGATGAGGTGCATCCTGCGATCGCGGCGATGAACCTGATGGACTACGACGCGGCGACGCTTGGCAACCACGAGTTCGACTTCGGTCTCGACTTCCTCGACCAGGTCTTCGGCGACGCGATGTTCCCCGCGGTCAGCGCGAACGTGTTCCGCGTCGACCAGACGGGCGAGATCACCGACGAGCCGCTGGTCGAGCCCTACGTGGTCATCGACACCGAGGTCGACGGACAACCCCTGAGCGTCGGTGTGATCGGTATCACCCCGCCGGGGATCATGACCTGGCACAGCGACAGCCTCGAGGGCCTGGTGGACACCATCCCGGCGACCGAGGCGCTGGAGCGCTACCTGCCGGAGCTCGAGGACGAGGGGGTGGACCTGACCGTGCTCAGCGCCCACGCCGGCAAACGTCTGGAACTCGGTCCGGAGGCCGAGATCAACCCTGAAGGGGAGAACTGGCTGTGGTTCGCCGCCGAGCAGTTCCAGGACGAGCTCGACGCCATCACGTTCGGCCACGAACAGAGCGTGTTCCCCGGTGACAGCAAGTACGACGACGTCGAGGGGCTCGACAACGAGCGCGGCCTGATCCACGGCGTCCCGGCGGTGATGGCTGGAGCGTTCGGCAACCACCTCGGCAAGGTCCACCTCGAGTTGTCGCACGTCGGCGGCGAGTGGTCGGTGGTCGACGGCTGGGCGGAGAACCTGCCCGTGACCGCCGACACCGCCGAGCACCCAGCGATCGTCGATGCGGTCGACGAGCACCACCAGGCCACGGTCGAGTACGTGCGCAGCCCAGTGGGTGTGACCGAGGTGCCGATCAGCCACTACTTCTCGCGGGTGATGGACTCCAAGGGACTCGAACTCATCAACGAGGCCCAGATCTGGTGGGGCGAGGACCGCCTCGCCGGCACGCAGTACGAGGACCTGCCGGTGCTCGCGGCCGCAGCGCCGTTCCGCGCCGGACGTGTCGGGCCGCAGGAGTTCACCCACATCCCGGTAGGTGAGGTGTCGGTGCGCGATCTCGCCGACCTCTACATCTACCCCAACCAGATCCGCATCGTGCAGCTCGACGGTCAGCAGGTGATCGACTGGCTCGAGAAGTCCGCGGAGAACTTCAACCAGATCGACCCTGAAGCAACACAGGATCAGGATCTCGTCGACGGTATCGAGCCCTTCGATTTCGATGTGATCGACGGAATCGACTACCAGATCGACGTGACTCAGCCGCTCGGTGAGCGCGTCGTCGACGCGACCTTCGAGGGGCAGCCGCTCACCTCGGACATGGAGTTCGCCGTCGTCACCAACGACTACCGCGCGGGTGGTGGCGGGGGCTTCCCGCACCTGGACGGCACCCACACGATCGTGAGCTCGGACGAGACCAACCGTGCGGTCCTGGTCCGTTACGTCACCGAGAACTCCCCCATCACCGAGCCGGCCGACCACAACTGGTCGATCCTCCCGGTCGATGTTGCGGGCACGGTCTACTTCCTCTCCCATCCCGATGCGGTCGACCACATCGGGGACGAGGGTGTGTCCGGCGTCGAGTTCCTCGAAGTCGATGAGGAGGGTTGGGGCGTCTACGAGTACCTGTTCGAGTGAGCCTGCCGACGCACACCCTGCGGTGACCGAGGGGGCGGGCACGAGCCCGCCCCCTCCCACCGCCGAGCCTTGGTGGGAGCTGGCTGGCCACCTCGGCCCGCAGATCCGCGCAGATCGGGCCAGACGACGGCGGGCGCTTGCCGCGGGTCGACGCCGCGGTGCGCACCGCGGCCGAGCAGCCGCTCCGCCCGCGTGACCGGTCAGCTACCTGCCTCCCTGCCTCGCGCCGGGCAGTGGCGTGCGGTGTGCGCAGCGTCGCGGAGCGTCAGGCGGCGCGGTCGCGCACGGCACTGGCGACGGCGCTGAGCACGGCGCCGACGTCGTCGCGGAGCACCGCGTCGGCGCGTCCGTCGTAGGGCGTCTCCTGCTGGTTGACCACGACCAGCCGGGCACCGACCTCCAGCGCGGTCCGCGGCAGGAGCGCCACCGGATGGACCACCAGCGACGACCCGATCGCCAGGAACACCTCGCTGCCCATCGTGGCCTCGTGCGCGCGCTGGAGCACCGCCGGGTCCAGCGACTGCCCGAACGAGATCGTGGCCGTCTTCTGCAAGCCCCCGCAGTCGTCACAGCGGGGGTCGGGATCGCCCGCGCGCACCTGCTCGAGCACCGGCGGTGACGGCACGCGGCGCCCGCACTCGAGGCACTCGACCTCGTGGACGGTGCCGTGGACCTCGATCACGCGGTCCGGATCGGAGCCGCCCGCCTGGTGGAGCCCGTCGATGTTCTGGGTGATCAGGGCGTGGAGGTGGCCGAGCCGCTCGAGCTCCGCCAGCGCCAGGTGTGCGGCGTTCGGCTCGGTGGTGAACGCCGGGCTCTCCAGGCGCAGCTGCCAGACCTGCCGGCGCACGTCCGGATCGCTGAGATAGGCGTCGATTGAGAACAGCCGCTCCTTCTCCGGCTGGGTCGTCCACAACCCCTGTGGCCCCCGGAAGTCGGGGATGCCCGAGCCGGTGGACACCCCGGCCCCGGTCAGCGCCGTCACCTGGCGGGCCGTCACGATCCAGTCGGCGATCCGCTCGATCACGCGGCTGTCCTGGTCACCCACGTCTGTCGCCTCCGGCCGGCAAGCGGCAGGCTACTCAAGCCGAGCCGGCGGTCGGCACCTCGATCCTGCGCTCGCTCCCGTCGAGCCGGCGTGGTCTCACGCGCGGGGGTGGCAGGGTCGCACAGCGGCGCTGCGAGGCCTTCGGCAACAGCTGCCGTCACGTGCCGGCGTGAGCGGCCGGTACCGTCTGCCATCCCCGGCGGGGAGCGTGTTCGGCCGGTGGTCGACGCGCCCGGGTGTCCGCGACGAAGGGGAGCCTCACGTGGGTCGGGTGGAGCCAGACGGCCGGCAGCACGGGATCGTTCAGGGAGCCGACGCCCCGATGCGGAGACGGCGCGCGTGAAGCCGCCCGCCTTCGCCTACCACGCGCCCCGGACCACCGACGAGGCCCTCGCCACCCTCGGCGAGCTCGGTGACGACGCCAAGGTGCTGGCCGGCGGGCAGAGCCTGGTGCCGCTGCTGAACATGCGCCTGGCCGCGCCGGCCGCGCTGGTCGACCTCGCCCACCTCGACGGCCTCGACGCGATCGAGGTCAGCGACGACCGGGTCCGGGTCGAGGCACGAGTGACCCACGAACGGCTGCGCCGGCACCCGGCGGCCACCGACGCGGTGCCGTTGCTGCGCGAGGCGCTCGACTGGGTCGCCCACCCGGTGATCCGCAACCGGGGCACGGCCCTGGGCTCGATCGTCCACGCCGATCCCGCGGCGGAGCTGCCCGCCGTGCTGTCGTTGCTCGGGGGGCAGGTGGAGCTGGCCACGTCCGGCGGCACCCGGACAGCGGCCGCGGACGACTACCTGCTCGGCCCGCTCGAGTCCGACACCCGTCCGGGCGAGCTGGCCACGGCGCTCGTGCTGCCGCGGCCGGGTGTGCGGACCGGCGCGGCGTTCGACGAACTGTCCCGCCGGCACGGCGACTACGCGCTGGCCGGGGTCGCGGTCACCGTGACACTCGACGCCGACCTCGCCGTGGCCACCGCCCGGGCCGCGTTCATCGGTGTCGGCGCGACGCCGGTCCGGGTCGACCTGACCGACAGCCTGTCCGGGCAGGCCCACGACGCGCTCGCGCCGGCCGACGCCGTCGGCCTGGCACGCGACGTGATCGAACCGACCGACGACATCCACGCCACGGCCGACTACCGCCGTCACCTCGCCGGTGTGCTCCTGGAGCGGGCGCTCACGACCGCGGCCGGCCGCGCGGCCGCAGGAGGGACAGCGTGACCACCAACGCCACCGCGACGGGCATCGACGCCCACGACCGCGTCGAGGTCACCGTCACCGTCAACGGCGTGCCGCGGTCGTCGCAGGTCCAGCCCAGGCGCCTGCTGAGCGACTTCCTGCGCCACGACCTGCGCCTCACCGGCACCCACGTCGGCTGCGAACACGGCGTCTGCGGCGCCTGCACGGTGCTGCTCGACGGGGCACCGGTGCGCTCGTGTCTGACCTTCGCGGTCTCGGTTGACGGCCACGAGCTGACCACCATCGAGGGCCTGGCCGCCGCCGACGGTGGCCTGCACCCGGTCCAGCAGGCCTTCCGTGACCACCACGGGCTGCAGTGCGGCTTCTGCACCCCTGGCTTCGTGGTCAGTGCCTGCGGCTTCCTGGCCGAGCACCCCGATCCCGACGACGAGCAGATCCGTGAGGGCATGGCCGGCAACCTCTGCCGCTGCACCGGCTACACCGGGATCCTCGGCGCCGTCAGGCAGGCGGCCGACGAGTTGCGTGCCACCGGGGACGACCCCAGGCAGCGCACGCGCGACGGGGCCACGGCGTCCGGCGAGGAGGTGTCGTCGTGACCACCTCGCTGCTCGGCGCACCGGTCGCGCGGTCCGAGGACCCGCGGCTGCTGCGGGGTGAGGGCCGCTTCGTCGACGACCTCGGCCACGACGCGTTCGAGGTGGCCGTCGTGCGCAGCCCCCACGCCCATGCGCGCATCGTCGACATCGACCTCGGTGACGCGCTCGAGGTCGACGGGCTGATCTCGGTCTACACCTTCGACGACCTGCCGGAACGGCTGCGCGAGCCGTTGCCGCTGCTGATCCCGCATCCGTCGCTCACGGCGGGACGCACCCAGCACGTGCTCGCCGACGGCGAGGTCAACCACGTCGGCGAGGCGGTCGCGCTGGTCGTCGCAGAAGACCGCTACGCCGCCGAGGACGCGGCCGAGCGGATCATGGTCGACTACGACCCGCTGCCGGCGGTGGTCGGTCCGGAGCGGGCGCTGCAGGCCGACCAGGCGGTCCACGACGACATCGCCGACAACGTCGCGGCCCACCTCGAGCAGGAGATCGGCGACGCGCGCGCCGCGATCGCCGACGCTGCCCACCGGCTGTCGTTCCGGCTCGACATCGAACGCTCGGCCTCCACCCCGATGGAGACGCGCGGCACCTACGCCCGCTGGGATGCAGACGACCAGCGGCTGCGGCTCTACAGCTCCACGCAGGCACCCACCAGTGTCCGCGCGGCGGTCGCCGCCTACCTCGGGCTCGACCTCGCCCAGGTCGAGTGCATCGCGCCGGACATCGGTGGCGGCTTCGGGGTGAAGATCATGCACCCCTGGCCCGAGGAGATCCTCGTGCCCTGGGTCGCGCGCGAGCTCGGCCACGACGTCAAGTTCACCGAGGACCGTCGCGAGCACTTCGTCTCCGCCAACCACGAGCGCGCCCAGGTCCACCAGGTCGAGGTCGGCTTCGACGACGAGGGCAGGGTGCTCGGCCTGGACGTGGAGTTCGTTCACGACCACGGCGCCTACATCCCCTACGGCCTGATCGTGCCGATCATCACCTCGACCCAGCTGATCGGCCCGTACAAGCTCGAGAACTACCGGGTCACCTTCGACAGCGTCTACACCAACACCACGCCGGTCACCCCCTACCGCGGTGCGGGCCGCCCCCAGGGCTGCTTCGTCATGGAGCGCACCATCGACCGCATCGCGGCCCACCTCGGCCGGGACCGCACCGAGGTCCGGGCGGCCAACTTCCTCCAGCCCGAGGAGCTGCCCTACGACTTCGGGCTGGTCTTCCAGGACGGTCGTGCCTACCGCTACGACTCGGGCGACTTCCCCGGTTCGCTCAGCAAGCTCAAGGAGCTGATCGACTGGGACGGGTTCGCCGCGCGCAAGGCTGCCGCCGCCGCGGAGGGGCGGCTGCTCGGGATCGGCCTGGCGGCCTACGTCGAGGGCACGGGGGTCGGCCCCTACGAGGGCGGCCACGTGCTGGTCGAGCCCAACGGCAGCGTGCAGGTCTCCACCGGTCTGTCCAGCCAGGGGCAGGGTCACCAGACCGCGTTCGCCCAGATCGCCGCGGAGGAGCTCGGGGTCGACCTCGCCGACGTCAAGGTCGTCACCGGTGACACCCGCCGGTTCCCCTACGCGGTCGGCACGTTCGCCTCCCGCGCCGCGGTGATGAGCGGCAACGCCATCCACCTCGCCGCCCGGAAGGTCCGCGAGAAGGCGCTGCGCATCGCCTCCGAGGCGCTCGAGGTCGACGCGGAGGATCTCGAGCTCGCCGACGGCAAGGTTCGCGTCAAGGGCAGCCCGGACACCTCGATCGACCTGAACGTGGTCGCGACCATGTCCAACCCGCTGCGCTACGCGTTCGACGAGGCTGCCCGCATCGCCACCCAGTTCACCCAGCCGGGTGACCCGAACGCCCCCCCGGTCGCGGAGGGCGAGGCCCCGGGGCTCGAGGCGACCGACTACTACTCACCGATCCACTCGACCTTCGCCAACGGCATGCACGCGGTCGAGGTGGAGGTCGACCCCGACACCTCCGACGTGCGCATCGGCCGCTACGCGGTGGTGCACGACTGTGGGACGCTGGTCAACCCCCGGATCGTGGAGGGCCAGATCTTCGGAGGTGTGGCGCAGGGCGTGGGCGGCGCGCTCTACGAGCGGATGGCCTACGACGAGCACGGGCAGCTGCAGAACGCCAGCTTCATGGACTTCCTCATGCCCTACGCCACCGAGGTGCCCCGGGTCGACGTCGACCATCTCGAGACGCCGTCGCCGCTGAACCCACTGGGCATCAAGGGAGCGGGCGAGGCCGGCGTCATCCCGGGCGCGGCGGCGATCGCCGCCGCCATCGAGGACGCCACCGGCGTGGTGATCGATGCGATGCCGATCTCGCCCTCCCAGCTGCATGCACGCCGGCTGGATGCGGCGAGCACGACCTGACCGACGCGGCGGACACCGACGGGACCGAGGAGAGGGCCAGACGTGAGGATCTCCGGCAGCTTCGAGATCGCGGCGCCCCGGGCGACCGTGTGGCAGGCCATGCAGGATCCGGCCGTGCTGGCGCGGACGCTGCCCGGCTGCCAGTCGTTGCAGGTCACCGGCCCCGACGAGTACGCCGCGACCGTCACCGCCGGGATGGCCAGCGTCAAGGGCACCTACAAGGGCAAGGTCCGGCTGACCGACCAGGTCGAGCCCGAGCGCTACGCGCTGCGCGCCCAGGGTGCTGGCGGTCCCGGGACCGTGCAGGCCGACGCGACGGTGCGGCTCGAGGACCACGGATCGTCGACCCTGGTCAGCTACGACGCGGACGCGGTCGTGGGCGGCATGATCGGAGGCGTCGGCCAGCGCATGCTGACCAGCGTCGCGCAGCGCACCGCCGACGACTTCTTCGCAGCGATCGAGCGTGAGCTGACCGAGGGTGCGCCGGTGCCCGCACAGGCCCCGGCAGCAGCCCCCGTCGAGGGTGCGCCGGCTGACGCCGGTGACGCCGCGGCCGCCGGGCAGGTCTTCGCCGGCAGCGCGCAGCCGCCGGCGGCCGACCGGCGTGTGGTCGAACTGTTCTGCGCGGCGGCGCTCGGCGCCGCCATCGCCTTGGCCGGCGTCCTTCTCGGCCGCCGTTGCGCGCGGGAGAGCCGAGCATGACGGCCCAGGGCAGCGGCGGCACCGTCGGATGGTCCGCCCGTGCGATCGCCGCCGCGGTGCGTGCCGGTGAGGTCAGCGCCGAGCAGGTGGTCAGCGACCATCTGCACATGGTCACCTCACGCGAGGACGAGCTGCTCGCCTGGGCCTACCTCGATCCCGACGCCGCCGTCGCGGCCGCGGCCGCGATCGACCGGGACCCGGGCTCGGCCGGTCCGCTGGCCGGCGTGCCGCTCGGGGTCAAGGACGTCTTCGACGTGGAGGGGATGCCGACGGCCAACGGCGCCGATATCCCGGCCGACGGGCCCGCCGGCGGCGACGCCGCGGTCGTGGCGCGCCTGCGTGCGGCGGGGGCCATCCCGTTCGGCAAGACGGTGACCACGGAGTTCGCGCTGTTCCGGCCCGGTCCGACGACCAACCCGCACGACCCCACGCGCACGCCCGGCGGGTCGTCCAGCGGCTCCGCAGCGGCGGTCGGTGCCGGTTCGGTGCCCCTGGCGATCGCCACCCAGACCGCCGGCTCGGTCGTGCGGCCCGCCGCGTTCTGCGGGATCGTCGGAGGCAAGCCGACGTTCGGCGCCGTCCCCCGGGACGGGCTGACCCTGTGTTCCTCGACCCTGGACACCATCGGGTTGTTCGGGCGCAGCGTCGCCGACGTCGCGCTGGGGCTCGGGGTCATGGCCGCCGACCGGGCCGGCTTCACGGCCGCCGAGCTCGACCGGCGGGCGCGCCTGGGCTTCAGCCGCACCTTCGAGTGGGATGAGCTCGAACCGACGACGCGTACCGCCATCGAGGCCGCCGTCGAGCGCATCGCCCGGGACGTCGAGGTCGTCGAGGTGGACCTGCCGGTCGAGATGCAGGGGATGGCCACGGCACATCGGGCGGTGATGGACGTCGAGGTCGTCGATCACCTCGCCGCGGTCCGTGCGCGACACGGTGCGCTGCTCAGCCCCGAGCTGCGCCGGCGGCTGGACGCGGGCGAGGGCTGGCGCTGGGCCTACGAGGCGGCGCTCGCCCACGCGCGCGTCGGCCGCGACCACCTCGACACGGTGTTCGCGGACGTCGATGCCCTGCTGGCGCCGGCCGTGCTCGGTGAGGCACCGTCGATCGAGACGACCGGGGACCCGCTGCTGTGCCGTCAGTGGACCCTGCTCGGCACGCCGGCGGTGGCCGTGCCGGGCCTGACCGGACCCGCCGGCCTGCCACTGGGCGTGCAGATCGTCGCGCCCATCGGCCGCGACGACCTCGCGCTCGGTGCCGCGGAGCTCGTCGAAGGCCTGCTGAGCAGCTGACGCGGGCGGCGGCGTCGGTGGTCACTACGCTCGCCCGCGGCCGGCCCCGGCGCCGTTGACGTACTCCCGGCGAGGTCTCCATGCGACGCATCCGCATCGGCATCGACACCGGTGGCACCTTCACCGACGTCGTCGCCTTCGACGAGTCGACCGGGCGGGTGACCACGACCAAGACCCCCTCGACGCCGTCCGATCCGGCCGAGGGGTTCCTCGCCGGGGTGGACAAGGTCCTTGGCTTGCTCGCGCCCGCACGGTCCGACGCGGTCGTCGGCGGCGCGGACGTTGCCGCGGTCAGCCACGGCACCACGGTCGCGACCAACGCGCTGCTCGAGGACGACATCGAGCGGATGGGTCTGATCACCACCACGGGCTACCGGTTCGTGCTCGAGATCGCCCGCCAGTCGGTTCCCGACGGCTACGGCAACAGCTACTTCTGGGTCAAGCCCGACCGGATCGTGCCGGTCGATCGGGTGCAGGAGGTCGGCGGCCGGCTCGACGTCCGCGGCGACGAGGTGCGCCCGTTCGACGAGGACCGTGCGGTCGCGGTCGCACGCTGGTTCCGCGACCAGGGGATCGACACGATCGGGGTGTGCCTGCTGCACGCCTACGCCAACGACGAGCACGAGCGTGCCATGCTCGCGGTGCTCGAGCAGGAGCACCCCTCGGCGACCGTGTCGTTGTCGAGCGAGGTGCTGCGCGAGTACCGCGAGTACGAGCGCACGGTGACCACGCTCGTGGACGCGTCGGTCAAGCCGCGGGTCGGCCGCTACATCCGCAACATCGCTGAACGGCTGCAGGCCTACGTGGCACCCGGCGACGACCCGCCGGCGGCTGTCGGGACCGTGCCGGCGAAGGCCGGTGGCACGACCGACGGCGCCATCGACATCCCGTTCTACATCATGAAGTCCAACGGCGGGGTCATCAGTGCGGCCGAGGTGGTCCACCAGCCGATCTCCACCGTGCTGTCGGGCCCGGCGGCGGGTGCGCTCGGCGCTGCGCTGGTCGCCGGTGAGGCCGGCTACGACCAGATCCTCACCCTCGACGGCGGCGGGACGTCGACGGACGTCTCGGTGGTGCTCGGCGGCGATCCGACGCTGACCACCGAGGGATCGATCGGCCGGTTCCCGTCCAAGATCCCGATGATCGACGTGGTCACCGTCGGCGCCGGGGGCGGCTCGATCGCCTGGATCAGCCCGGAGGGCAACCTCAAGGTGGGGCCACGGTCCGCCGGCGCGGACCCGGGGCCCCTGTGCTACGCGCAGGGTGGGACCGAGCCGACGGTCACCGACGCCCACGTCTATCTGGGCCGCATTCCCGGCCATCTGCTTGGCGGGGAGATCCCCCTGGACCTACCGGCCGCACAGCACGGCATCGAGCTGCTGGCCGGTGACCTCGGGCTGGAGCCGGCCGATGCCGCCCGCGGGATCCTGGAGGTGTCGGCCTGGAACCAGGCCAACGCGATCCGCCAGATCACCGTCAAGCGCGGACTCGACGTCCGCGACTTCGCGATGGCTGCCTTCGGCGGGTCCGGACCACTGCTGATCTGCCGGCTGATCGACGTGCTCGGGCTCGACGCCGTCGTGGTCCCCCGCGATCCGGGCAACCTGTCGGCGTTCGGTCTGCTGACCGTCGACGTCAAGAACGACTACGTCCAGACCCACGTCGTGCGGCACGACCTGCTCGACCGCGACGAGGTGTCGGCGATCTACCGTGGCCTCGAGGAGCGCGCCGCCCAGGCACTGGTCCGCGAGGGGTTCGACCCGGACGTGCACCGCTTCGTACGCACCGCCGACCTGCGCTACGACGGGCAGGCGTTCGAGGTGCGCGTGCCGGCTCCCGACGGCCCGGTCGACACGGCGTTCGCCGGGACGGTGCTCGACGCCTTCCACGACGAGCACGAGCAGCTCTACGGCTACTGCTACCGCGACCGCGCCGACCGCCACCCGGTCGAGTGGGTGAACCTGCGGGTCACCGGCGTGGGGGCGATCACCCGCCCGGACCTCGCCCGACTGCCGGCCGGTGACGGTGACCTCGCCGATGCTGTCACGGCCCGTCGACCGGTCGCCTTCGACGGCGACTACCTCGACACCCCGGTCTACGACCGTGCCTCGCTCGGCGCCGGCGACGTCGTGGTCGGCCCCGCGATCGTGGAGGAGTACGGCGCGACGGTGCCCGTCCACCCCGGATTCACCGCCCACGTCGACGAGCTGGCCAACCTCGTCGTCACCCGTGACGCACAGGGAGCATGATCTCCATGCCGACCCTCACCGACACCCCACCGAAGGACGTCGACCCGATCGTCCTGGAGATCGTGCAGGGCACGCTCGCCTCGATCGAGAAGGAGGTCGAGGACGCCATCGGTCGCACGTCGCGCTCGCCGATGATCCGCGACGCCCACGACTACCGGGCCGGGATCCACGACCGGCAGCTGCGCAAGCTCACCGGTCGGTCCTACTCGGCACTGGTCCATCCGGTCGCACGGGACTTCCCGCTGGCGACGATGCGTCCCGGCGACGTGTACTTCCACAACGACGTCTACCTCTCCGAGGGCGGCATCGGCCATCTGCCCGATCTGTGTGTCACGGTGCCGGTGTTCGAGCCGGTCGACCCCGATGCACCGAACCGCTCGCGCGAGGTGGTCGCGTTCGTGCAGGCGTTCGGCCACCACGACGACATCGGCGGTGCGGTGCCCGGGTCGATGCCGTCGCACGCCACCAGCGTGTTCCAGGAGGGGCTGATGGTCCCCCCGATCAAGCTGTGGGACCAGGGGGTGCCCAACGAGGCGGCGCTGACGATCATGACCCGCAACTCGCGGATGCCGGACTCGCTGGCCGGCGACCTGGACGCGGAGTGCTCGGCCTGCCTGATGGGATCGCAGCGGCTGACCGAGCTGTTCGAGCGCTACGGGCGCGACACCGTCGAGGCGTGCTTCGACGCCATCATCGCCAACAACACCGAGACCTACCGCCGCGAGATCCTCGCCAAGATCCCGGAGGGGACCTACGTCTGGGAGGACTACGCCGAGCACGACGGCGTGGACGAGCCACGGCTCCACCGCCAGCGCATCACGCTGACCAAGCAGGCCGGCACCGAAGACCAGGACGAGCGGCTGGTCATCGACTTCACCGGGACCTCACCGCAGGCGAAGGGTCCGATCAACCACGTCGGCGATGCAGCCGACGGCAACTTCCTCAAGAAGTGGCTCGCCCCGATCCTGCGCAACCTCGCCGACACGCCCGAGCGGATGGCCGAGCTGGACGTCAACGAAGGCATCGTCGACCTGATCGAGATGCGGTTTCCGGAGAAGGGCACGCTGCTCACCCCGGAGTTCCCCGCTCCCACCAATGCGCGCACCTTCGTCATCCTGCGGCTGCTGGGGGTGCTCGCCGGCGCGATCGCCAAGGCGGTCGACGGCCACATGCCGGCCGACCAGGAGACGATCCGCTACACCGGCGTGTACGGACGTCGCGCCGACGGCTCGCGCTACCTGATGCGCGAGGTGCTCGGCGGCGGATCCGGGGGCCGCTACTACGCCGACGGCGAGGACACCATCCACGTCGTGCCCGATTCGCGCAATCTGCCGACGGAGTTCACCGAGTCGCGCTTCCCGTTCCTGGTTGAGCGGCTGGGCCTGGCGGTCGACTCCGGGGGCCCCGGTGAGTTCCGCGGCGGGCTCGGCTACGAGAAGCACATCCGCATGCTCGAGGACGCCTACTTCATGTCGATCGCGGACCGCTCGATCCTCGCTTGCTGGGGTGTCAAAGGTGGTCGGGCCGGTCGGCCGTTCCAGGTGACGATCGATCCCGGCGGGCCGAACGAGCGCGAGATGGAGGGGCTGGTCGACGACGAGCCGGTCGCTGCGGGCGAGACCATCCGCATCCGGACCACCGGCGGGGGCGGGTGGGGCGATCCGCTCCACCGTGACGTGGACCGCGTCCGGCGCGACGTGCTCTGGGGCAAGGTCTCGCGGACCTCGGCCGAGCGGGACTACGGGGTGGTGGTCTCCGGCCCCGACGACGATCCGGTCGTCGACGGGGACGCGACGCGCCGGCTGCGGGCGCGGCTGCGTGACGAGCGCGGCGAGCCGGCGTTCTTCGATCGTGGCCCCGGGTACGCGCAGCTCGATCCCGACGGCCGGGCGTTCCCCGAGGTCGACGTCACCTGACCGGTTCGCGGCCGCCGGGCGCACCGCGGGGTGCCGCTCGGTGGCGTGACCGGGTCAGCCGCCGAGTGCGTCGCGCAGGACCGCCAGTCGCTGCGGCGCGACGCGGAACCACGCCCAGCGCCCACGTTGCTCGCGGACCACGAGGCCGGCGTCGGCCAGGATCGACAGGTGGTGGCTGACGGTCGGCTGCTTGCGGTCGACCAGCGCCGGGAGGTCGCAGGCGCACAGCTCGCCGTCGGGCGCACAGGCGATCAGCGACAGCAGCCGCAGGCGCACGGGGTCGGAGAGCACCTTGAACGCGACCGCGAGCTCCGCTGCCCCCTCCTCGCTGAGCGCGGCGTCGAGCACCGGCTCGCAGCAGGTGTTGATCTCTGTGACCTGCATGAGGACCTCCGGGTCGGGCGTCGCCGGTCCGGGCGCACCACGCACATTGTATCGACGAATGTCGATGGGAAGGTAGAGTTCGAGTGATATCGATGAACGTCGATACCAAATGCTGCCCCACCAGAGCCATGGAGGAGCCGTGGACCGCACGCTCGAGACCGTGCAGCTGTTCGGGGGACTGCTGCTGACCCTGCTCGCGCTGTTCGTTCCGATCAGCATCGGGATCGTCGTGCTTCGGCGCCTGATCGGCCCGGACCGCCTCAAGCGGTGGCTGGGGGGACGCCGCATGCCGGTCGCCCTCGTGAAAGGCACGGCGCTCGGCGCGATCACGCCGTTCTGCGGGTGCTCGTCGATACCCCTGCTGGTGGGCCTGATCAGGGCCGACGTGCGCTTCGCCGCCGTGGCCGCGTTCACGTTGGCCTCGCCCTTGCTCAACCCCTACATCCTCGGTGTGGTCACACTGCTGTTCGGCTGGGAGATCGCCGTGGCCTACGCCGGCGTCGCGGTCGTCGCCACGGTGGTCCTGGCTGCCCTGTGGGAGGTGACGGGGCTGCACCGTCACCTCAGGATCCCCGGCTACGACCCGCAGATCTCCGGACGGGACCCGCGGCCGGCGCATGCGACGGAACGGTCGCGCGAACCAGCTCAGCTCGCCCGTGTCGGCGCGCCCGGCGGGGCGGACGCCTGCGGCGACGGCAGCTCGGCGCACGGCGAGCCCTGCGAGGCGTCGGCGACGTCCGACGCAGGGCCGGACGGCCCGACAGGGTCGGGGACCGTGCCGTGGCAGGGCAGCCGGGCCGAGCTGCGCGGCGCCTGGGAAGAGACCCGCGGCCTGCTGCGGCCGATGGCGGTCCCGTTGGTCGTGGGGCTCGCCATCGGGGCGGTGATCTACGGCGCGGTGCCGGAGGGTGCCTTCGCCGAGATCCTCGGGACCTCGTCGTGGCTGACGCTGCCGGTGGCCGCGCTGCTCGGGCTGCCGCTGTACCTGCGGGGTGAGGCGGCGTTCCCCATCGGCGCCGGGCTGCTGGCCGCCGGGGTCGGGGAGGGGCCGATGTTCGCGATGGTGATCGCCGGCATGGGCGCGAGCCTGCCCGAGGTGACCATCCTGGCCGGCATCTTCCGGCGGCGGCTGCTGCTGGCGTTCCTCGGGTCGGTGTTCGCGATGGCCGTCCTCGGAGGCGCGCTGGTCCCCCTCGCCGGGTGAGGCCGGCTGGTCGCAGGGTCGGGCCACCGACCGGTCGGGTGCCGTCGCGGCCGTGGACAGGGCACACTGGGGTATGGCTCGACGCAGGTCCCAGACGCCACTGGTCGCCGCGGCACGACGCGCCGGGGTCACCGACGAGCGTGTGCTCGCGGCGGTCGCCGCGGTCCCGCGCACGGCATTCGTGCCGGCGGAGATGGCCGAACGCGTCGACGACGACCGGCCGTTGCAGATCGGGTCCGGCCAGACCACGTCCCAGCCGTCGCTGATCGCGGCGATGCTCGAGGCGCTGGAGCTCGAAGGCCACGAACGGGTGCTGGAGGTCGGCACGGGGCTCGGCTACGAGGCGGCCCTGCTCTCGCACCTCGCGGCGGAGGTGCACACCGTCGAGCGGCATGCGTCGCTGGCGGCACAGGCACGCGAGCGCCTCGCCGCGGCCGGGATCGACGGCGTGACGGTCCACGTCGGTGACGGCACCCAGGGCGTGCCGGACCACGCGCCGTACGCGGCGATCATCGTGGCGGCGGCCACGCCCGAGGTCCCACCGGCACTGGCCGCGCAGCTCGAGGACGGCGGCCGCCTCCTGGCGCCGGTCGGCCCGGAGGGCGACCAGCAGGTGATCCGCTACCGCGCGACGGCCGGCGAGCTGCGGTTCGATCGGCGGCTCGTCCCGGTTCGATTCGTCCCCCTGGTCCCCGACGTGCGACCGCCCGCGTAGCGCCCGCCCGGTGGGGCCTGCCGCGGAGACAGCGCCGGGCCCGTGTCGGAGAACCCCGGCCCTCGAACGTAGGCTGTCGTGCCACCTCGCCCGTCGTTGCGGAGTACCTCGATGTCCGACACCACCAGCACCGGCCCGCTCGCCGGCATCCGCGTGGTCGACCTGACCCGGGCACTGTCGGGGCCGTATGCGACGCTGATGCTCGCCGACGCCGGTGCCGACGTGATCAAGGTCGAGCGTCCCGGCGCCGGCGACGACAGCCGCGGCTGGGGTCCGCCGTTCGTCGGACCGGAGCAGTCGCCGGAGTCCTCCTACTTCCTGTCGGTCAACCGGTCCAAGCGATCGGTGGTGCTCGACCTCAAGTCGGACGCCGAGGTGGCACGGCTGCGCGAGCTGCTGAGCAGCGCCGACGTCCTGGTCGAGAACTTCCGGCCCGGCGTGATGGAGCGGCTGGGCCTCGGCCCGGACGCCCTGGAGGAGCTCAACCCGCGGCTGGTCGTGCTCTCGATCACCGGATTCGGCGAGGGCGGCCCGGACGGGGACCGGTCCGGCTTCGACCAGATCATCCAGGGGGAAGCGGGGCTGATGGGCATCACCGGACCGGTCGGAGGCCAGCCGACCAAGTTCGGCGTGCCGATCACCGACATCCTGTCGGGGATGTTCGGCGCCTACGGCGTGGTCGCCGCGTTGCACGACCGTGAGCGGACCGGCCGTGGCCAGCGGGTCACCACCTCGCTGCTGGCCTCGGCGGTGGCCGTGCACGCCTACCAGGGCACGCGGTGGACGATCGGCGGCGAGGTCCCGCAGCCGGGCGGCAACCGGCATCCGACCATCGCCCCGTACGGGGCCTTCACCTGCCAGGACGGCTGGATCAACGTCACGGTCGGTTCCGAGGGGCTGTGGCGACGGTTCGCCCCACTGGTCGGCCTGGCCGACGATGATCCGCGCTATGCGACCAACCGGGACCGGGTCACCCACTGGGACGAGCTCGAGGCGGAGATCAACGCCGCACTCGTCGATGAGCCGGTCGAGACCTGGATGGCACGGTTCGCCGCGGCGGGCATCCCCGCCGGGCGCATCGCCACCATGGACCAGGTCTACGCCTCCCCGCAGCTCGAACACCTGGGGCTCATCGACCGCGTCGTCCACCCGACCGCCGGTCACCTGGAGTTGCCGGGGGCGCCGGTGCGCTGGTCGCACTCCGGGCGGCGCCCTGCGGAGCCGCCACCGCTGCTCGGGGAGCACACCAACGAGGTATTCGGACGCAGTTCGGGCGGTGAGCGGGGTGGCGGACACCGCGGCCGATGACGGTCGTCCCTTGCACCCGGACCGTCCGCCCTGCAGGATCCCCCATCCGAATCGTCCCCGGACGTACCCGGCAACCGCGCGGGCGGCGTGAGCTGCGAGGTTCGAGCTCGGGCCGCCGGCAGGGAGGCAGTGGCGATGACAAACGGTGACACCGCAGACCGCCGAGAGCTCTCGGAGGAAGCCGCCGACGCCTACCGGGCACGCCGTGAGGCGCTGCACGCAGCCGTCGCCACCCTCGAACACGAGCTCGCGACCCTCGAGGCGGCCGAGGAGCCGGACGCCGACCGCTTCCGCGCCGCCCTGCACCAGCTGCTCGCAACCCTTCACGAGCACATCGAGGAAGCCGACGCACCGGAAGGGCTGCTCTCCCAGATCATCGAGACCGCGCCCTGGTTCGCTCCCCGGGCGGCACAGTTGCGCGACGAGCACGCCGACCTCGTCGGCCACGCCAACGCGCTGATCGAGCGCCTCGAGGCCGGCGAGTCCGTCGCGGTACTGCTACCCGACGCCCGGGAGCTCTCCGACCGCGTGTCGGACCATCGCCACCGGGGCACCACCCTGCTGCTGGACGCCTACATGCTGGACGTGCCGGCCGGCGACTGAGTCGTCACGGCCGCCGGCGGCGGGAGCGCCGGTGTGACCGGGCCGGGCGTCGCCCGGGTCGGCTCCGGCCGACTGTGGCCGCAATGCCCTGCGCCACGCGTCGTTGTCCCCTACGAGCGCCGTGCTGCCAGGCGTACGGTCGGGATGCACCGGCCGGATGGTAGCCGTCGATGACGATCAGCCTCGATCTCGCCTATCACGCGCCGGCGTCGCTCGACGAGACGCTCGAGATCCTGTCCGAACAGGCCGGGCGGACGGTGCTGCTCGCCGGGGGCACCGACGTCGTCCCCTCGCTTCGCGACGACCTGATCAGTCCCAACCGGATCGTCGACCTCAAACGTGTCGAGGGGCTCGGCGACCTCGCGGTGATCGACGGTGCGCTGCACGTGGGCTGCCTGGTGACCTTCAGTGACCTGATCGGCTCGCCGGCGGTGCACGCGCGACTGCCGGTGCTCGCGGAGATGGCCGGCATGGTCGCCTCGGTCGGGATCCGCAACCGGGCGACGTTGGTGGGCAACATCTGCTCCGCGGTGCCGAGCTGCGACGCCGGACCGCTGCTGCTCGCCCTCGGGGCACGGGTACACCTCGTCAGCCGTGAGGGGGTCCGGACCGTCGATGTCGACGACTGGTTCGAGGGTCCCCGGCGCACGGCGATCCGGTCGGGCGAGGTCGTGACCCACGTGACCATCCCCCTGCCGGCGAGCGGACACGGGGCCGCGTACGCGCGGCTGTCACGCACCCGTGGCGAGGACCTCGCCCAAGCCTGCGTCGCGGTAGTGCTCGAGCCGGGTGACCGCCCACGCATCGCGTTCGGGGCGGTGGCGCCCACACCGGTGCGCGCCCGCCGCATCGAGGCGCTGCTGCACGCGCAGGGCCTCGATGCGGGCGCGATCGACGCGGCCGTCGGCCTGGTCGCCGAGGAGGTGGCACCGATCACCGACGTCCGTGCCACCCGCCGCTACCGCCTCGCGATGTGCGAGGTGATGCTCCGTCGCGCCGTGACGGCCGCGGCCGGTCGCGCGGCCGGTGACGGGCCGGTCCACGGCACACCACTGATGTGAGGAGAGGTCGTGGGACACGCGGTCGCGCTCAAGGTCAACGGCGAGTCGTGGTCGCTCGAGGTCGAGCCGGCCGAGCTGCTGCTCGAGGTGCTGCGCAGCCGCGTGGGCATCAAGAGCCCGAAGCCCGGCTGTGAGCGCGGCGACTGCGGCAGTTGCACGGTGCTGCTCGACGGGCGCAGTGTCCGCAGCTGCCTGGTGCTGGCCGTGGAGGTCGACGGTCACGAGCTGACGACCGTCGAGGGGCTCGGCATCGACGGCCTCACCGAGCTGCAGCAGCGGATGGTGGAGCTGAGCTCCTTCCAGTGCGGGTACTGCGCCCCTGGGATCGTGCTCACCGCGACCGAGCTGCTGGCCGTGAACCCCCGTCCGGAGCGGCATGAGGTGCAGGCGGCCATGTCCGGGAACCTCTGCCGCTGCACGGGCTATGCGCCGATCATCGATGCCGTCCTCACGGCCGCGGCGACGGCTGCGGCCACGACCGCGCCGGAGGTCTGAGATGGTCGACCACACCTTCGTCGGTCACTCCACGCCGCGCATCGACGGCGTCGAGAAGATCACGGGCGCGGCCCCGTTCACCGATGACCTGGACTTCGGTCCGGACCTGCTCCATGCGGAGGTCGTGGCGAGCCCGCACGCCCATGCGCGCATCCTCGGGATCGACACCTACCTCGCCGAGCAGGTCCCGGGTGTGGTCAAGGTCGTGACCGGCAAGTCGTTCCAGTCCACCTTTGGCCTGTACCTTGAGGACCGTCACATCTTCGCCCAGGACCGGGTCCGCTTCGTCGGTGAGCAGGTCGCCGCGGTCATCGCACGCACGCGCACGGCGGCCAAGCGTGCGGCACGGATGGTGATCGTCAGCTATGAGGTGCTGCCGGCGGTGTTCGACACCGACGCCGCCCTCGCCGACGGCGCCGTCGAGCTGCACCCCGACCTGGCGGACTACGGACGTGTGCCGTGGTTCCACCCCCGTCCGGGCACCAACATCGCCCACTGGCGCAAGCTGCGCAAGGGCGATGTCGCCGCCGGCCTGCGTGACGCGGACCTCGTGCTCGAGGACACCTACACCGTGCCGCGGTACGCGCACGCCGCCATCGAACCCCACGCGGTGGTGGCCGAGCTCAGCGTCGCCGGCCGGCTGACGGTCTGGAGCGCGTCGCAGTCGCCCTACACCCAGCGCAATCTGTTCGCCGAGGCGCTCGGACTGTCCCACCGGGACATCCGCGTCGTCACTCCCTACGTCGGTGGGGGATTCGGCGGCAAGGCCGGTGTGACCATGGAGATCATCGGCGCGGCCCTGGCCATGACCGTGAGGGGCCACCCCGTCAAGCTCCACTGGAGCCGCGAGCAGGAGTTCGTCAACACCTACCAGCGGCAGGGCCTGCGCGCGCATCTGACGATCGGCGCCCGACGCGACGGCACGATCACCGCGCTGCAGCACACCCTGCACTGGGACGCCGGTGCCTACGTGGAGTACGGCGCGAACGTGGTCAACGCCGCCGGGATCTCCGCGACCGGCCCCTATCGGATCGAGCACGTGCAGCTCGACTCACTGTGCGTCTACACCAATCTGCCGCCGGGCGGGCCGTACCGCGGTTTCGGCTACTCGGAGTTCACCTTCGGGCTCGAGTCCCACATCGACCGGCTCGCACACGGGCTCGGCATCGACCCGGTCGAGTTCCGGCGTCGCAACGCGGTGGTCGGCGGCGACGAGCTGCCGTACGGCGCGCAGATGAACCCCTCCGGGCTGCTCGAGGCGATCGACCGCGCGGCGGACGCCATCGACTGGGGGATCGAGCAACCGGCGCCGTCACCCACCGTCCGGGTGGGCAAGGGCATCGCCGCGTTCTGGAAGGCGCCAGCGATGCCGCCGAACGCCGGATCGGCGGCCTTCCTGAAGTTCAACGAGGACGGTTCGGTCAACATCACCGTGTCCGGCATGGAGATCGGCCAGGGCTACCTCACCGCCATGGCACAGATCGCGGCGGAGGTGCTCTCGGTGCCGCCGGATCGGATCCGGGTGGAGACGCCGGACACCGACCGCAACGCCTACGAGTGGCAGACGGTCGCAAGCCACGTGACCTGGGGCTGTGGCAACGCTGTGCTGGCCGCGGCGAACCAGGCACGCGACCGGATCCTGGACACCGTCCACCGGGCGCTCGGCCACGACGTCGCGTCGCTGTACCTGGTCGATGAGCAGGTGCGCAGCACCACCGACCCGGACCTCGCGCTGCCACTGCGCGAGTTCGTGGTCACCGGGCTCGAGCAGCCCTCGGACGGCACTTTCAAGGGTGGCCCGGTCGTTGCCAGCGGCAGTTTCATGCCGGAGTTCACCTCCACCCGCAGTGATCCGGAGACGGGTCAGGGTGGCAAACCGAACGTCCACTACACCGTGGGTGCGGCCGGCCTGGTGCTGGAGGTCGATGTCGAGACCGGCAGGATCGCGGTGCGCACGGTGGCGCTGGCGGTCGACGCCGGCACGGCGATCAACCCGGTTGCGATCGAGGGACAGATCGCCGGCGGCGTGCTCCAGGGGCTCGGCACGGTGCTCTACGAGGAGTTGCGGTTCGACGACGGTGGGCGGCTGCTGAACCCGACCCTGACCGACTACAAGCTCCCGACCGCGTCGGACATCCCCGATCGGGTCATCCCGATCATCGTCGAGGTGGACCAACCCGACGGTCCGTTCGGGGCCCGCGGGGTGGGCGAGCACACGATGATCCCGATCGCGCCGCTGGTCGCCAACGCCGTCGAGGACGCCGTCGGGGTGCGCATCACCTCGATGCCGATCACCGCTGAGCGTCTCTACCTCGCCCTGACGGCGGAGGACGGCTGATGCGGATCGGGCCCGCGCGGTCGTAGGTCGGTCAGGCCGGTCCAGATCCGTGCGGACAGGGTGGCCTCGGCATGGGTCGAGGTCGGTTCGTGGCGGTGGGCACCGCGTGCGTCCGGGTCAGGACCGCAGCACCTGCAGCAGCACGCGCAGCAGCAGCACGGTGCCGCTGAACAGCCCGAACCAGCCGAGCACCTCGAGCAGCCGCAGGTCCGTGCCCGCGAGCACGACGCCGGTGTCGGTGCCGAGCATGATCACCGACAGCAGTGCGACCCCGAGTGCGATCGCGGTGAGAACCACCCGGTTCACGAGCCCTTCGGCGACCGCGACGTCGTCGGGCTCGGCGAACAGCCGAACCCGCGTGGTCATCGTTCCGTGGGTCAGCATCGTCGCCAGCCGGTCGAGCTGACGCGGGGCCCGGCGGACCAGTGGGCCGAGCTGGGCCCACTCGCGCTGGACCAGCTCGCCCATCGACGTCGGGCTCGCCCGGTCCTCGAGCTCCGCGCCGCCCAGCGCGGCGATCCGGTCGATCAGCGGGTAGCCGGGCGCCAGCTGCTCGAGCGTGCCCGCGAGCGTCGCCAGCGCACGAAACATCGTCGCCGCGGGCGCCGGCAGCCGGATGCCCAGGTCACCGAGCAGCCGGAGCAGGTCGAGCAGCGCATCCGCCGGCGGAAGCTCTGGGCCGAGGTGGATGGCCAGGAAGCGGGCCAGCTCGCGCTCGATCGCGTCGCGGTCGGCTGCGGGGTCGACCGCGCCGACCGCGACCAGCGACTCGTGCAGCAGCGCCGGTTCCTCGAGGTGGACCGCGACGAGCAGCTGCAGCATCGAGCTGCGCTCGAACGCGTCGAGCTTGCCGGTCACGCCGAAGTCGATCAGGCCGAGGGTGCCGTCGTCGAGCACGAGCACGTTTCCGGGGTGCGGGTCGCCGTGGAAGCGTCCGCCCTGGAGCATCGCGCGGACCTGGGAGGTGCACAGCTCGTCGGCCAGTGCGGTCGCGTCGGGCACGCTGCCGGGCGCCCCCAGCGACGACAGCGGCGTGCCGCGCAGGCGTTCCATGACCAACAGCCGCTCGGTGGTGTGCTCCGCGACGATCGCGGGGACGCGGATCGACGGGGTGTCGCCGGCGGCGACGGCGATCTCCGCGGCGTCCCGTCCCTCGAGGCGGAGGTCGAGCTCACGACGCAGCGACGCCGAGAACTCCGCGGCAAGGGCCTCGACCCCGAGCGTGCGGCCCCAGGCGGTGCGCCGCTGGGCCACCCGTGCGAGCCAGGCCACGATCCTCAGGTCGCGATCGACGACCGGCTCCAGGCCGGGACGGCGCAGCTTCGCGACGACCTCCCGCCCGTCGTGCAGCCGGCCCGCGTGGACCTGCGCGATCGACGCCGACCCGAGCGGTTCGGCCCGGAGCTCGGCGAAGGCCTGGTCAAGCGGCACGCCGAGCTCGGCCGCGATGGCGGGTTCGATCACCTCCCAGCCGAGCGGGCGTGCGGTGGCGTGGAGCTCACCGAGCTCGGCCAGCGCCGCCGGCGGCAGCAGATCGGGGCGGGTCGCCAGCAGCTGACCGAGCTTGACGAACACCCCGCCGGCGTCCTCGATCGCC